>JAGQQE010000009.1 GCA_020426345.1 Planctomycetaceae bacterium | reverse complement strand
CGTCCACCGTGCATGTCCCCATTCTTCAACGGACAGTTAGGTTAGGGTGCAGAGCAGGGCGGCGTTCGGCTACTTTCCGGATTTCACGGGCCAGTCTTCAGAATCGCTGCGTGCCGACTTCAGCCATTCATCCAGCTGCCTGGCCAGCTCGGGATGCCTTTCTGCGACATCGACCAATTCCCCGATGTCCTGATGCGTATCAAATAATTGCACCGGAGCACCGGCGTCTTTCATGCGGATTGCCTTCCATCGCCCCTGAAAAAGCACCGCCTGACTGAATCCTCGTTCGTGGAACTCCCAGTAAATATGCTCGTGCTCAAGCTGCTTGTCGGAATGCCCCAGAAGTTCCGGGACAAAGCTGATGCTGTCCAGACTGGAGGGCGTGTTGGCGTGGGCGAGTTCCGCTGCTGTTGCGAACCAGTCGCCTGAATAGCCGACGTGGTCACTGACCTGCCCAGGCAGAATCTTGCCGGGCCACCGAGCAATCATGGGGACACGAATTCCGCCATCGGTCAGTGCTCGCTTGATGCCGGTGAATGGACCGTTGGGATCGAATCGCTCCAGATTGTGATTGCTCTCGTTGTGAGGGCCGTTGTCGCTGGTGAAAATTACCAGCGTGTTTTCTGCCAGACCCAGTCGATCCAGCTGGTCCATCATGCGGCCGACATAGCTGTCCAGCCGCGTAATCATCGAAGCCTGTCCTTTATCGGGCTGAGGCCAATCTTCATCTTCATAGGGCCCATTATCCGGTACGTGCGCACCATCCTTCAATGCGCGGGTTCGTTCGTTGTTGGCATGCGGAATGACCATGCACCAGTAAAGAAAGAATGGATTGTTCTGATTGTTGGCCACAAATTTCAGTGCTTCATCCGCAAACAGATCGTCGGCATACAGCACTGCTTCGTCGGCATAGCCGGCACCGTCGTCGCCTACCGGAGTGATCTTGTTTGGCAGCGAAATCTTCTGCTCGTTTCGCCAGAGGAAATCCGGGAAATGGTTGTGAGCGTGTCGCTGATTCAGGTATCCGAAGAAATAGTCGAAGCCCTGTTTGCGAGGCAGACCGCTTTCTGCCGCACCAATGTCACCCAGACCCCATTTGCCGACCAGTGCTGTTTTATATCCCGCGTCATTCAAAGCCCTGGCGACGGTGACGTCGTCTTCTCGCAGTGCCTGTGCAATGGGGTTACTCTGGCCGGCGTTCCCGCGCACGCGTGTGTGTCCATGATGCTGGCCGGTCATCAGAACCGACCGCGATGGCGCACAAACCGTGGCTCCTGCATAGAACTGCGTGAAACGCATTCCTTCGGATGCCATTCGGTCCAGATTCGGGGTTTGAATCACTTTCTGACCATAACAGCCCAAATCTCCGTAGCCCAGGTCATCCGCCATGATCCAGATCAGATTCGGCCGATCGTCGCCCCGAACGACGGGACACACAGACACCGAAAGTGCGGCAGCGACAAGACAAAGAACTGGTCCGATGAATTTCATCAGAACAACCTTTCGATTGGTTCGATCTTTCTGTTCGATGGGTCATCCTGCAGACCCTGTTCGGCGACTCATCGCGTCACAATGCGTCGTTGCTTCGTAGTCTAATCACATGCATCGATCCCCGGAAACTCACCCCATCAGATCACGCACGGGATATGCGGCTTGCAAGTGCCGACTCACACTTAGCGCGAGGGAAACGCCGCATCGTTCTCTGCTGTAGCTGCGACGTTAACGTACCTGAATTGCAGAGATCATCTGGATGCGGGCATCATGGCGGCGGTGCCAGTCAGGATTCGCCGATAGCATTGCCAGCGCTGTAAGCCTCTTTGAGGAGTTCGACGTATTCGTCGAGTGAATCGGTGATCAGATCGAATTCGACCAGTACGTGTCTGTACTGCAGGACGCCGGAATGTTCGCCGGTCGAATCCAGACAGTAATAGTCGCCTTCGCCATTCTCACCGATGATCAGTAATTGGTCCGGCCAGTGGAATTCATTGCCATCAGGATCGGCGATGCAGTGACTGCGAGCTTCCAGGTTGATGGTGACGATATCGTCGGGGTGGTTCAGCAATTCAAGATCGCTGACGCAGGCATCGTCTGTATGCTGGTGCGGTGAGCGGGATTGATTGGCGAGTTCAGCGGGGAAGTTCCGAAGCAGTTGAATGTACTCCTGCGGAACCGTGTCGATTCCCAGCTGTGCAAGCGCTTCGAGGAATAGATTCAGATTGCTCACGAAATCAATCAAGGCCAGGGTGTTTGATGGCTTCCCAGTATTCTTCGAAGTTGAAGTCCGGGCTGTTTTCTCCATCGTGACATTTCACGCATCCGGATTCACTCAGGGGCACTTTCATCAGGCTGCGTGCGGCTTCGATGTTGTCGGCTTCAATCTGTTCAATGTGCTGACTTCCCGGCCCATGACAGTTTTCGCACTGATTTCCCGCGAGCAACGATTGAAGCAGCTTGTCTTCGTCTGTCTCTGCCATGTCTTCATTGATAAACCCGGATCGAAACCGCAGATACTCTTTGGGTTCCCAGCCGGTCACGTGGCATGCCAGGCATTCAGGGTCGTGTGTCCGAATGATGCCGTTCAGTCGTTCAAATCCTTCTCGTTGATAATGCGGGTCCAGGCTCTTGAAGGCATCGGCGTGTGCTGTTTTTTCGAACACTTCGAAGGCCTTCGTGTGGCATTCGCCGCATTTTGCGGCTCCAACAAACTGCGCACCGGTGGGGTGACTGACGGGGCCGTCTGCTGTCACCATCCGTTCGTCTTTTAGTTGATCCTGATACGTTTGCATCAGTCGTATCATGGTTTCGGATTCACCAAAATTTTCGCCGGACAGCGTGACGAGTTCGAATCGAACGGGTTGATCCGGGTGGTCCGGGTACAGCCCCACAACACCGGCATGTTTTCCTTTTTCGCCAACCTGCAGTAAGCGGGTGGTTCCGATCATTTCGGCTTCTTGTTCGCCGTCTCCAAACCCTTTGCTGGTGACGACGATATCAAAGGCCGGAAACTGTCTCGCAAAATCGCGTGATTCATTAACGCTTGACTGGCTCAGCAAGACTTTGAATTGAACCCCTTCGCCTTCAAAATGTTCCAATGCCTTCTTGAGTGATTCTACGGGATCGAGCCATTGGATGTCTGCGTTGGCAGCGTCTTCCGGACTTCGGTCGGGAATCACTTCGCGTCGCCGCGAATCGCTCATCACGCTTGTCATCCCAACTTTGACCCCGTTGATGTCAACAACTTTCCAGGGGAGGGGAGTACCCAAATCCGGCGTGCCGAAAAACGTGAGATTGGAACTGACGAAAGCGATTGGCAGATCACCGTCTGTGGTGTGCTGAGAGATCAGGTAGCCAGGATCCAGACGCAGTTCTTCAGGTCCGAGACCGATAGCGACGTACTTCATTTCACGAAGTGCCTGAAGCGTGATTTCGAACTTAATCTGCGACTGTCGTACCGAACGACGTGACATGCTGCCCAGATCAATTCCGCGAGCCGTCCATCCGAGTTCCCGAAGCTTGTCCGTCAAGGACGCGCGTCGATTCATGCCACCCAACTGGTTGGCTGTGCAACCGCACGGTTCGAAGTAACCCAGTTGTTCTCCCGTGATGACGAGACCTGCTTTGGGCACGGGCCAGGAAACGAATTTCAACTCTTCCTTCCTGGGGACAAACTTCTGCTGATCGCTGGTCTCATCATGGCCTGCCGTTGACTTTGCGTTCGTGGATTCCTGCGGTTCTGGATCTGCGGCGGCATGGGATTTTGACTCACTGCTTTCCGCTGAGGCAACGGGCGAAGAATTTTTCTCGCCAGGGGAGTCTGTCACAACATTCGATTCCGGCTCGCGGTTGGTCGCTCCATCTGGAGCCTGGTCGGGAAAAAGAAAGACCAGGGCCAGGGCACCCACGAGTAGAATAATGCCGATTGCGACCAGCGAAGAGCCTCGCATAATGACTTCCGGTACAGATAGACGACGACGGTTGAACGGTGCCACGGACCTTAGCGAACATTAATTCACTGGTGAATAGCAGTTCGATTGCTGCGAATCCAGTCTTCGTTGAAAGTGGCGTGTTTGATGGTTTTGCCCTCTTCAACGAAGTAGCTGTACACCACATGGATTTGGCCATCCTTTGACTGAATGATGGCAGGGTAATGGAACGAACCGGATTCATTGTCTTCCAGAGTCCGACGTGTGGGCCATGATTGACCTTCGTCCTCCGACAACAGGACGCTCAACCGGTGTCGTCCCTCTGATGTATCGTTGCAAACAAGAACCCAATTGCCATTCCGGAGTCGGATTGTGTCCAGGCCGGATCCGGGGTTTGGGATCCGGCTGACGGTGACGTCACCCCAGGTGAGCCCGTCATCATGAGATTCGCTTTGGCGGATATAACCGGTGTAACCATTCTCTCTCATCAGTGCGACCAGAGTGCCGTCATTTCTCCGAATGACGGATGGCTGAATTGCCCCGAAACCGACAAGCAATTTGCTGGCGTACCACGATGCCCCCTGATCGTCACTCACCGCCATCAGAGACAGCGAATATGTGTCAGAATAGAGCGGCAAAAGAATCCGCCCCGAAGGTAATACGGTGGGCTTGCATCGGGGTTGCCATCCCAGTCTCTGGTACATTTTATCCGGCAGCCGTTCTTTGACGATTCGCACAACTTTGGATTCGTGATCGGTGAGCGGGCGTTTGATGTCTGCAACCAGCTTGTCCAGTTCAAGGGAGGCTTCCATGGAGAAGTCGTCTGGTTTCAGCAGGATCATTTCATCACGCGACCAATGAAGGCTTCCCTCTCCCTCTGGTAAATCCGCAACTCGAAATCTTGTGATGCAGGATTCCCAGGAATTTGCGATGATGACGGGCCAGAACAGCCATACCCGACCCTGATGATCGGTCATCAGACAGGTGTTGCAGTCCGGAAACCCGGGAGTGTCTGCCATGATGAACGGCTCAGACCATTCTGCCTTGTGACTGTCACCTGGCTGCACAAGTCTTGAACCAAAGACGGCAACGTCATCTGCCTTTCGTTCGCCGGATCCGCGATACCACGAGACCAGAAGGCTGCCGTCAGTGAGTTCTGTGATTCCGGCCGCGTGATTGTGTTGAGCGTCGAGCGGAAATATGAATCTCGACTCAAATCGGGCGTCGTCCGCGTGAGAAGCAGATCCACATGCGATAATGACAAGCAGAGTTGTGCGAAAGTATCGTGTCAAAAGAATGGCCTTGTTCAGTTCGTTGAGAACAGAATATCGAGTGGTATGGTCTCACCTTTGGGGTGGTTCGTTTCAATTCGCAGTGATGCCAGGTTTCCCATCGTGTGTTTGACGCGTGGCTTTCCCGCCGGTACCTCAACGGTCAGAATATAACGTCGTTTTGGACCTGACTGGTCACCGTCCGGTTCAATCGTTGCTTTGACAAAGCCAGGGCTGGCTTCCAGGTTCGTGATTTCGAGCGGCCCTTCGAGTCCCTCCTGGTCAACCAGCAACAGAATCTTACCGCTTCTGCTTTCACTGGCTGAGAATACACCCAGTTTCAGGAGCATGATTTCAGGATCGAAGAACGTGCCCGGCATTGGCAGGCATCGGATCCGTCCCTGCTTGCGGGCGGTCACGGGGATGATGAGTTTTTCATCAGAGCAGGAGAGTTTTGCACTCACTTTTCCCTGGAACGAACCATTGGGGATCTCGTTGGAGACCGTGACGGTGAGGGAATAGCCACAGCGCCAGTCATCGCGCGCGAGCATTTCCTGACTCATAGGAGTCGTCTCGACAGTAATGAATTCCGAATCTGCTTCGATGGATTCAATTTCGAACGAATCCACCATTCTGGATGCAAATGCTGTTTGCACTTTGCCGTTCCGGTCGGCATAGACGTTGCCGACGTCCCATTGGCTGCTGGGAAGAATCTCGACAGCTTCGTCAATCGCTCCGGTCACATTGAACGTGATCTCTGGATTCTCGGGGTCGTTGGTATAGACCGGTCCGCCATGTCTGAACGTGACATCACGTCGCTCTGCTTTCCATCGAATATGGACAATGGCTTCCTCACCTGGTGCAATCCGGGCTTTGTTCACGTCGAACGATGTGCATTGACAGGTTGCTTCGCCAGCGACGAGTTCGAGATCGGCTTCGCCGGTATTCCGGATCGTGAAATCGTGTTGTCCGGGTTCAGAATGCAGAAGCTGTCGACCGAAGTCAAACAATGTCTCCGGAACTTCCGCTTTGGGATAGGGGCCCTTTCCTGCAATCTTTGGTCGGGGCTTTTCTTTTTCATCATCTGCCTCGGGGCCACTTAGCGAATGATCGTGACCTGCGTGATCGTCCGCTGCCAAATCAGGCTGATTGCCGGGCAGCCAGGGATATTCAGCGGATGGTGTTGATGGATCAGAAAGCAGTTTCTCAGTCGACTGTCCATCGGAAAGAAACAACACGATACCAGCGCCGATCAGGCCCACGACTCCAACTGCAACCACGATAGACTTATTCATTTGCATTACCTTGCAGGCCATTGCCCCGTTATCAACGGAGATGCGTGCGTTCTGTACGAATTACTGATTCAGGATGGACTCTAACTGAGCTAGTTGATCTTCAGACAGGTATCGATCGATGTGACCCCATTTGTGATTGATTTCATCCTGCAGGACGGCCTTTGCAGCCGCATTTTTTGCCAGGGGCAATCGTTGCGAATCGTCAGCCGCTGTTATCGCCAGTCTCCACAAGTCGACCGGATTTGTCGGATACATTCTGACAACTTCCTGCAGATGTTCTACTGCTTTACCGAGATGACTGCGGTCGCCTGTGCCTTCGAACATAGCGTATTCGCATCCAGATCGCAGTCTTGGCACAACAACACTCTGAAGATCAGCATTTTCCAGATTCTCACAGGCCCGCAATGCCAGTTTGAACTGCCGAGTGAGAGCCGGGTTGATCTCCCGCCTTTCATCCGGTGGCACGCTTGCCGAGTGACCCTGCACTTGCTGACGGACCATTTCCTGAAGCCTGTACGTTTCGAGTTCTGCGATCTGTTGGCGCGGATGCACGCCAAATGGGTCTGCAGAGGCCGCTTTTTTGAAAAAAGCGACAGCGGTCGATGTATTACCATCGATCAGCGCGAACTGAGCCTGCTGTGAGAATTGCTCAGATTCCCGAACGGGCATCAAGCCAAACCGTATGCTGACAAACAGCCCGATCGTACAGAGGACCAGATTTGTTGTGGCTGCAAGCCTTGTTGACAAATTGCTCTTTTCAGCAGCATTATTTTGGGCGGGCGGTAGAACAGGATCGCTGCCAGTGGCACCGGTCAGCATCGCTGCAAACACCAGCATGACGGATGGCATCTGGAAACCACCCGCGCCAAGCAGATGTATGCCCAGTACAGCGGAGGCAGCCAGGCAGATTCGGTTCGACATCGGTTCGAACTCCGATTCATTCCGGCCTTGCTGTCCTTCCTTCTGAGGCGATCGTCTTGGTCGAATCGATCTCGTAAGAATCCAGCATCCTGCCACTGAAGTGAACGGAACCAGCAGAAACGGATCAATCGCGTCAGAAAAGTCTCGGCCATTCAACCATTGCCAGACGGAATGCAGGAGAAATCCAGTTACGCAGGCTTTCCACAACGCTCCCTCAATATTGAACGCATCCGCTGACTCAGTTACTTCCGAGTCTGTGACTCGCTTATTCAAACGTTCATTCTGCTCACGGTCGCTACTTCGTGAGTGGCGGAAACTGATTCCCCACGCGGTCGAACACAGAATTATCCCAACAAGACTCATCAGCCCGCCGGATGTCCAAGCTTCCAGCAGCATGTTATGCGGATCGCGGATTTCTTCGCTGGATTCAGGTGGCTTATGTCTCAGGTATGCCTGCCGGAAATTGCCGGGACCAGCTCCAAATACAGGGGACTCCAGGAGGACATCCCTGGTGCCCAGCCAATACAGAAGACGGAACTGCAGAGATCGAGGCGATTCGAGAAGGACCTCTTTGTCCAGAGCGCCTGTGGCCGCTGCAATCGCGGATGTCAGAAGCATCGTAGCGCCGGCGAAGACCGCAATTCTGAACGCTCGTCTCGTGGATGCAGGGGTTCGTCTTCTTTGAGCAAACAGGATGACGAAACCGACCAGCGTGGCGATCCAGGCCGTACGGCTTTTTGTCAGGACGAAGCAATAGCCAGCCAGAGTGAAGACGATGCACAGGTAGAGCATTTGCAGTTTGCGACGATGGACGTTCTTCATCCATTCGTTTGCCAGCTGGCCCGCAATCATCACCAATCCCACACCCAGCAAGCCTGCCAGCGTATTTGCCAGGGCGAAGGTGCCTGTCGGCTCAGTGCTGTTCAGCAGTCGGTTTTCCCAAAGAATTCGGTCCGTGCCGGAGAGTGGGATGCCATTCTGCTGCAATTCGGACTTGAGTTTCGCAATCTGGCCAAACGATGCGGGGTTATCTGACCCTGCGAGCTCATCGAGTTCGTTGCGGATACCTGTGTACCAGTCAGATTGTTGCACGTAGATAACATGATGCTGCCACAGACCATAGGTTGCAATTCCGGCGATCAGGCACGCGAACAGGATACCAAGCTGGCGTCGTTGGTCGTGATGTCGCTGCAACTGCCGGAACACCCACCACGCGATGGCCAGTGCAAACCACTCCAGCGATAAATTCAACGCTGTTCTTCGATCGCCTCCGGTTCGGAACAGTCTCGCTGTTGAAATCCACTGACCGACAGCAATCAACATCCAGCCAATGTCAGCCAGTTGTGCAGTTCGGAAGGTTTTGTTTGCAGGACCGCCGGCTGGCTGTTCATCAGACCGCATGCGGCTGAACTGGTTCAGCGAAGCGAGCAGGCCCACCATTCCCCACAGGACGACCCAGTGCAGGCCCGCACCATCGTAGGCTTCTTCTGAAGCCCAGAGCATGTTGGCCGTAATGATGGCCGCGATGAGTCCAAAGACAGAGCGTTTCATGATGGACTGGTCACAGCGACATCAGGACCGCCTGCACCCGCCATGTTATGGTTGGCTTCCTGCGTGGCCTTGATCGCCGTCATCTGATTGACTGATCTTCGCCCCACGGTCTCCAGAATTGCAACAATGCATAACACGCAGACGATCAGACTCAGGACAACCACTGCGCCCGACCAGTCGGAGACCTTATAAAGCAGAACGCCGCCAAGTCCTGTCATCAGAGTGGCGAGATGAATTGTCAGAACCGCTGGCCCGGGACGCAGGCCAAGTTCAACGAGTCGGTGAGAAAAGTGGCTCTTGTCTCCATGGAAAGGGCTTCGACCCTGCCGGAGTCGAATCAGAATGACTGTACTGAAGTCGTACAGGGGTATCGCCAGAACGCACAACGGAGCGAGAATGACATGTCGGCTGCCGGAGTGGTCGTAGAAGGTTCCGACGATCGTCAATGTCGCCAGAAGGAACCCAATGAGATTACTGCCACAGTCGCCCATGAAAATTGAGGCAGGTGGGCGGTTCCAGAATAAGAATCCTGTGAGTGAACCAGCAAGCATCACCAGCGCGATGGCCACGGACCAGACAGGATTGTGCAGCAGCACTACAAGGATGACCGCGAAGATTAAAGATGCGATTACGCCGATTCCCGCCGACAACGCATCCATGTTGTCAAGGAAATTCATGGCGTTTGTCAGAATCATGATCCAGAGGATGCTGACACACAGGCCGATCCAGGGTTGCGATACAAAGATCGTTGCCCGAACGCCGGCAAGGGAGACTCCTGCCGCAACTGACAACTGAATACCAAGCCTGATCTTCCAGGAAAGGTTGAATCGATCATCAGCAAGACCCACAAAGAAAAGAAGGCATCCTCCCACAGCAACGGCCATCAGCTGACGCATCCGTTCGGGGTTTCCAGTCATGGAATCCGTCAGCGTTTCAAGACGGGCGGCAAATCCGGGCCATTGCAGTTTCCATCCGAGCACCCCGATGAGAATGGTCAGCACGATTCCCAGCCAGACGGCAATTCCGCCGCTCCGCGGGGTTGGCTGCACATGCACCTTTCTGTGCCCTGGTTGGTCGATGAGTCCAAGGGTTGGCGCAAGCCCACGAATAAACGGGACTACGATGGCCGAAATTGCCATCGGCACCAGGAACGCCGCCACCAGGACTTCCAGCATTGCTACCTCGAACTTACCCCTTGTTTCCGCCTCGTCTCTGCGGAAATACATCGGTTCGTTTCGCCGGAATTCCACAGCCGCTTTGACTTACGTCATGTTGGTCTGGTACGACAACTTTTTCTCGCTGGAACCGGAGCGGTTTGGTAACTATTGCAATGGAAGCGTTTCAATTCGCCCGCAAATTCGGAAAACTCATTCATCGAATTGTAGTTTTGGCAGTCAGGTCTCCCCGGTTCAGTCGTCCTTCGGTGTTGTAAGTGTTTTGTAAATAGGAGGTTACAGAAAAAATGCTGAATCGCCTGCTGTTTGGCGCGACACTTGCTTAATTCTGGTGTCAGAAGGACAACACAACGGAAGTCACTTGTTGCAAGTCCTGCTGGGAATCGTAAAAAGCACAATCGGACGTCAAAGTTCGTTCAAAGCAGACTAAGGAGCTGGCCGCTATGCGAATTCAGATTACCCCAAAAACCGTTCGACGATTGATGTCCGCAGACGGTTATCTGGATCTGGACATGCCCGAAAAAGCGATCGCCGAACTGGAATGCATGCCGGAATCGACCGTGCTGGATGGCCCGCGACATCTGCTGATGGGAATCGCACTGAAGACGCTTGATCGACATCCGGAGGCGATCAGTCATCTGGAGCGGGCGGCAAGAATTATGCCCTCACCGGTGAGGCGATTTGCCTGGCAGGAATTGACTGAGTCGTACAAGGCCGTGGGCAGCGAACAACTGGCCGCGATGGCGTCACAACTGGCGGGGGATGTTCAGGTTGATTTGCAAATCTCGGTCCCCTTCAGCCCGGTGACCCTGAATCTGTCCAAGTCAAAGAATTCGTTAGCGAAATAGCCGTTAAGGTTGCGCGGGCGTTATCACGATCGTACGAGTCCCGGGTCTGCATGCGTCCGCGTTGGTTGTCATGGGTTTCGCGTTGATGCAGACCATTTCACGATCGGGCAGCAGCAGGCAGACCGAATGGTGAACACGGCCATGAACACCGTTTCCTGAACTGGAGCGATGTCGGTGCGGTCAGTTGTCTGAGGGAACCGGAACGCTTTCTTCCGAACGGATGGGAAAGCATTGGGCGAGAATGCTGACGGGACAGGAAACCATCCAGAGCAGGGCCATTATCAACAAATTCTGCGCTTTGCCTGCGACAGGCCTACCACCCTGAAATCGGGCGGGTTGAGTGCTGGCGGTCGTCTCTGGGAATGGCCGCCAAACAAAATCCGGAGAATGCCTGCCCGCCTGTTCCAGGTCTTCGATCGACCTGAACGGCGCGGTCAACGGATCTGCTTCTGAAGCTGTTTCAATTTGACTGCGCACGCGATTGAGTTGTGCGGAGATGAACGCAATTGGGAACACCGTGAGCCGCCAGACATCCAGCGCTGGCCATCGCATAACCGCCCACGTCACTCCCATAACGATCAGGAGTGCGGGAATCTGCCAAAGACTCCACCGTATTTTAGTGGTCGATTTCATCTCAAATCCGGAATGCAGCAACAGAATCACCCTTTGAGCAAACTCCCATTGTTCGCGCGTCTCTGGGCGATGGTACTCTGCACCGGGATCCCATGACGGCGGAAATTCCCAAAGGCACCATTCGATCACATCATCTTGACAGTCAAAAAACGTCTCAAGCGATGAGTGGAACTGAGTATTGGAGATTTCGTTGCTGATCCACGCCTGAAAAAGATCAGCCAGTTCGCGCCGTGAGGGTTTGATGAATTGGGGATTCCACGCCTCTCTGGCTGCGGGAGCCGAGTAGGGGTTTTGTGCCCGATTGCCTGGATCCGCTTTCATAGCGTGAGCTGTCGTTGGTTTGATCCGGTCGTGAGTTCAATCCATGGACTGAATGTACTGAGTGATCTTTCGATGGCAGGAATCTGCCCGACGCAGGCGGGGAGTCGCGGAAGTACTATCGCCTGAAACACGTGTCTTGTGCTAGAGTCGGAAGTTGAACAGCGTTGCAAAAACTGAATTTGTACCCGTATTCATGGTATTTCCGTGACTATCAGGATGCCTTCTGCAGGGTTTGTGATGGCCTGAAGTTCGAACGCAAGGACTCGCGGAGACTCAGCAGTGTTTGGCAGGGATGCAAAAGAAAAACGACAGGTAAAGCAGGCTACGGCGTTGTTCGAGTTTCTCCGTGGTCGTCTTCAATCACCGATTTCCGTACGGCTTTGGGATGGAAGTGTCATTCCCTTGTCTGATCGGGTCGAACCGGGACTGGAACTGTCTATCGCCGGACCCGGAGTCATTGGGACGCTTCTGCGTCGTCCCAAACCAGATACGCTGCTTCGCCTGTTTGCGCGCGGATTAATCGACTACACAGGTGCGGACCTGGTGACATTCATTGAAAAGGCCCGCGTGCGAAATAGTCGCAGGAAGGCTCGCGGCCTTCCGTTAGCTTTGATAGCCCGGTTCGCAGCCGCATTCATCTTGGAGAAGGGCGAGAACATCGACGTAGAGCATACGTACGATGGCGATGAAACCGGCGTGAATCGTGAACAGCAGGAAAACAAGGACTTCATTCAGTTTCACTACGATGTCAGCAACGACTTCTACAAATTGTTTCTGGATGAGCAGATGGTTTACAGTTGCGGTTACTTTCATCATTGGGAGGAATCGCTGGAGAAAGCTCAGGTCAATAAGCTGGACATGATTTGTCGAAAGCTGCAAATGAAGCCGGGCGAGCGTTACCTGGACATTGGTTGTGGCTGGGGGGCGTTAATCTGCCATGCGGCAAAGAACTATGGTGTTATCGCGCATGGAATTACCCTGTCCGAAGAACAATTGTCGTTAACGCTTCGACGCATCCGTGAGATGGGTCTGGAAGGCCGGGTTACTGCTGAGCTGAAAGACTATGCCTATGTCGAAGGCCCGTTCGATAAGATCTCAAGTATCGGCATGGTGGAGCATGTTGGCATCGATAACATGGCCGGATACATGGCCAAGGTCAGTTCACTGCTCCCCGATCGCGGAATGTTTCTGAATCACGGAATTACTCGTCCTGCCAAAGCGACGGACAAGGCCTTCCGAAAACAGTCACCCGAACGCCGACTGCTGGCAAAGTATATTTTTCCCGGCGGCGAACTTGATCATCTCGGCCACATGACGCAGTGCCTGGAAAGCAATGGTTTTGATGTACATGATGTTGAAGGATGGCGTGATCACTATTCACTGACCTGTCGCCACTGGTGCCAGCGTCTGGAAGCCAATCGCGACGAAGCGATTCGACTGATCGGTTATGAAAAATATCGCATGTGGACGTTGTATCTGGCTGGATGCGTTTTTGCTCTTGGAGACGGTGGAGCTCGCATTTATCAAACCGTATCAACCAGACACGGCTCACGAGGATTATCGGGCATGCCATGCACGAGGCAGCATCTGTACGAGAACAGATCGACGCTGCGAGTTGCGGAATCGGATGAATCGGATCAGGCTGGGCTGAAAGCCGCCTGAGAAGCCTCAAAGTCGCCAGTTCCGATCGTATTGCCTTGTGGCCAGTCGGATCGGCCAGGCGGATCCTGAGAGGTCTTGATGGCTGAAATCGCCAGGCAGCGACTCGACGAATCTAGGGGCGTACCGGGATCAGTCAAATACCAGCCCCTCTTAAATCGCGGAGGGTGAAATACTGCGTCCTCGTTCAGCTTTGATGATGCCACCCTGCATGACGGCGATCAATTTCGAGCGGTCCTGCAGAATGGCGATATCGTTAACGACATCTCCATCGACAATCAGGATGTCGGCGATTTTTTCAGTCTCCAGGGTACCAATTTCGTGGGCTCGCCCCAGAATTTCCGCTCCTGTTCGAGTCGCGCACTTGAGCACATCCAGCGGTTTGAGTCCCACGAAATCGACAAAGAATTCCAGTTCACGGGCATAGTCGCCGTGTGGATTCCAGGCAAAGCCATAATCTCCGCCCATGCCCAGACGGCCGCCTTCGGCGATGATACGTCGAGCGCTTTCGGCTCCGCCATCCAGAGTTTCCTGATGACCATCAATGACAGACTGCGGCATACCAAATTGTGGCCCCAGCTGAATGCTGGCGAATTCGAAGTAAAGGGCGGGAACAACAGGGACGTTTCGCCTGAGCAGCAGTTCCATGGTTTCATCGTCCATAAATGTGCCGTGTTCGATCGCGTCATAGCCAGCTATCAACGCGTTGCGAATTCCTTCAGTCGCTCTGCAATGTCCGGTCACTTTCATTCCATGATTATGGGCAGTTGCAACAACAGCCTGCATCTCCTCGGCTGTCATGCAGAGTGTATGATGGTCATTAATCTCGGGGGAGGCCGCATCTCCGGTGGGATATGTCTTCACCCACTCAACACCATCTTTTACCAGCTTGCGGACGGCAGCACGCGCTTCATCAGGGCCATTGATCAGCAGGACAAGGCCTTCCATGCCAATCTTGCGGTAGTCAGGGTTCCAGTCCATGAGTCCGGCTGCACCGCAGATTTCGCGACCGCTGGCTGCCAGTCGTGGTCCAATGATCAGATCGTTCTCGATTGCCTTTTTTAACCAGACGTCAATATTGAAGAGACTGCCGCCGCTGCGTGCAGCCGTGTAACCACATTCGAGAGCAAGTCGGGCATTATTGGCAGCCAGAAGCGTGACGTATTCAACAGGGTACTTGATATCCAGATCTTCCAGCGCAGCGACATTGAAATATGTCGGATGAAAATGCGCCTCAACCAGACCCGGCATGATGGTTCCGCCGTTGGCATCAATTTGCGTTGCCGTATCCGAAAAGCTCGGAGCATTCGCAGATGGACCGACGTATGCAATCTTTCCAGCGGTGACGATTACTGTGCCGGACGGAATTGGCGGACTTCCATTGCCATCAACGATTTGTCCGTTGTGAATCACGACGGTGCCGGAGCCAAGTTTCATTCTACGTCTCCTGACGGGGGGCAATTAATCGCAGGTATGTTCGCCGCTGAGGGTCATCTGTAAATGTTCCCGTGCGAGATTTACTCCCGAAAGGCCGATTCTATCAGCTTGCGATGGCAACTGTCAGTTGCGCAGAAGGGCAAAACGTTCCGTCGCACGGTGTCTCGGTCTGCGGAGCATATCAGAGCAGCAGTCGCTGGACATTGTTTCAACGAATCAGGTGGGTAGACTCCGTTCTGAGGCGGAGCGGCGTTTGTTCGGAGCACACTCTTCGATCTTCCTGCGGTGGTTTCAAACCGACCGCGATTTTCAGTTTTCATTCGTTCATTTGAAATGTGATCATGAATCTTACTCCACTTAATTCCTGGCATCATTCGAACAATGGGCGCATGGTTGATTTTGCGGGATGGCAGATGCCGGTCCAGTACAGTTCGATTGTGGACGAGCACACGGCCGTGCGCACTCGAGCTGGTCTTTTTGATATCTCACATATGGGGCGGCTGACGTTTACATCAGATCACGCCGGCGATTTTCTGAACAGTGTGCTGACAAACGACACCGCAAAGATGAAGGCAGGCGAGATCCGATATTCTCTGGTTTGCAGAGAAGACGGAGGCATTCTGGACGACGTTTTGGTCTATCGCCTGCCGGATCAGTGGATTCTGGTTGTGAACGCTTCAAACCGGGAAAAGATTGTCGCGTGGCTCCGCCGGCAAAGTGGATTTGATCATTGTGGTTTCGATGATCAGACACTGGCAACCGGTATGATTGCTGTCCAGGGACCTGCGGCGATCCGCATTGCGAATCAGCTGCTCGGTCAGGATGTGTCTTGTATGAAGTATTACTCCGGCCAGGTTCTGACCTATGCAGGAATTACCGGGCTCGTATCACGCACCGGCTACACCGGCGAAGATGGCGTCGAACTCACATTGCCGGCTGAAGAGACAGAACGGATCTGGTGTCGTTTGCTGGAACTCGGCAACGATGCCGGCGTGGTGGCTGCAGGACTTGGCTGTCGCGATACGCTTCGGCTGGAGGCAGCGATGCCATTGTATGGGCACGAACTAAGTGAGTCCGTCGATCCGCTGACGGCAGGGTTAGCATTTGCAGTGAAACTGACAAAGTCCAGCTTCGTGGGCCGCGACGCTATCCTGGCGATCAGAGAACGTGGTCTGCAACTGCAACGCGTTGGTCTGCAACTTGAGAGCCGTCGGATTGCCCGCGAAGAAACTCCTGTCACTTTGAACGGCCAGGTTGTCGGGAAAGTGACTTCCGGTACGTTTTCCCCAACTTTGCAGCAGACCATTGCGATGGCGTACGTTCCCTGCAATCTTTCCACTGCTGGAACAGAATTGCAGGTTGACCTTCGCGGGACCATGGTCCCGGCGACTGTTGTTCCGTTGCCGTTTTATCGTCGAAGTTAAGTGCCGCTCGCGCTGCGAGTAGTATCCCGGACTGCAGAAGTCGAACAAATGATTCGTCGCTGCCATCACAATTCTCAGGAGTGTATCTGATGACTTTGACCCGCCGATCTATACTGCTGCGTGGTGCTTTACTGGCTGGAGGTATGGCAACAGGTGCAACACAGCAAATGCCTGCCTTTGCTCGTGGTGCATCACTCAGGCCAGTATCAGACATGCGTTTCGGCCTCGTGACCTATCTGTGGGGCAAGGATATGGATTTGCCAACTCTGCTTGATGTCTGTGAAAAGGCGGGCATTCTGGGGGTCGAGTTGCGGACGGAACACAAACATGGCGTCGAACCCTCCCTGAATGCTGCGCAGCGTGAAGACGTTCGGAAGCGATTTGCGGATAGCCCTGTCGAACTCGTTGGGTATGGATCCAATGCCGAATACCACTCAAGTGATCCGGCCAGACTGAAGGCGAATATTGAGCTCACAAGAAAGTACATCGAATTAATGCACGACTGCGGCGCAACGGGTGTCAAAGTGAAGCCAAATGGGTTTGCCAAAGATGTCCCGCGGGAGAAAACGATTGAGCAGATCGGCAAAGCGCTGAATGAAGTCGCTGAATATGGGCAACAGTTCGGTCAGGAGATTCGGGTAGAAGTGCACGGCAGCGGAACTCAGGAACTGCCGGTCATGAAGGCGATCTTTGATGTGGCAACACATCCCAATGCTAAGGTCTGCTGGAATTCCAACGGCGAAGATTTGAAGGGCTTTGGCCTGGCACACAATTTTGATCTGGTCAAAGGTCGATTTGGAAGTACGGTGCACGTCCGCGAACTGAACGAAGGAGACTACCCGTATCAGGATCTGATGAATCTGTTTGTCAAAATGAACTACGCTGGCTGGATTCTGCTGGAAGCACGTACGAATCCTTCAGACAAAGTCAAAGCCCTAATCGAGCAGCGGGAAGTCTTTGAGCAGATGGTCTCATCGGCATCGAAGTAATTCTGCACGGCTCGTGTGATCAACCGAAAGCGTAGCGGATGAGATTCAGTCTGAGTGCGTTCCGGCCGGAATTGTCAGTTCCTGCCCGGCATCGCTTCGTCGGTGGGGACACCGCAATGGGAAGCTCTGCTACGTTCATTACCGCAACGAGCAGTCAGGACTGGCGAGTGTCGAGCCTAACGGTGCGCTTGAGCGGGGGGGGACGCAGCAGAGATGAACTTCCAGCCGACATTGAACCAGCCTTTGCCGAAGGCATCGCTCCAGCGGGCTTCGCTTCTCAGGAAGACCGGGGTTCCGTTGACGCTGTGAATTCGAAGAACAGCCTGAGACCCGGTTGAAAATTCCATCGGGCTGACAATGCCGATGCCCAGGATCGAAATGTCCTTGGCAAAGGCGGTCATTCCCGGTTCTGTCCCCACGTAGATTGTGACCGGACGGACAAAAGGATGTCTGGATTCGGTTCTTCGTTCCGTGAATTTTGTCCGTTGCGCTTCGTAGAGTAATCGTTCGATTTCTTCCTTCATGGCGCTGCCCCTTCAGCCTGAAAGCTGCGTTTGACTTCAGAAAGTGTGTTCTTGACTCTGGAAGACCATGTCACGCCGGGGCTGGCGTTGTTCATGTGAGTTCCGTTTGCAGGTTTGATCGGGTGATGAATGAATTTCATCGCCCGGTGCAACTGCTGGTGAAAGGTACGGGAGTTCAACTGATGGGAGTGATTTTCAAAAGTCGGACCGAGAAATGAGATCCGTGAGTCAAGAATAGCCTGTCACCGAGTGAATCGTTTAGCGGGTTATCGCTACCAATAAAAAACGTGCTGCCGGAATTCCGGCAGCACGTTTATTCGTTACATCAGGTGCGCACAGAGCGGGCTGTGTTCCCGATCGGCATCAGTGCTGAATCACGAATTCAACACACCTGTGTAGTATTCGGCACCAGCGTTGATTGCGTCGTCCAGTTTGTCAACAAACCTCGCTCCAGCCTCGGCCAGATCGGGGCGTCCTCCGCCCCCGCCTCCGGCAACCTTCGCTGCTGCTTTGATGCATTCGGACGCGTTCAGGTTTTTACCTTTGATCAGTTCTTTGCTCACCGCAGTGATCAGGGCTACTTTTTCATCGATCACGGTTCCAAGTATGATGGCAATCGGGCCGTACTGATCGCGTAGTTGATCTGTGAATTCACGAAGGGATTCACGGGCAATTCCAGGCAAAGATTTTGCGACAATCCGTACACCTCCCACAGTGGGGGCGTCCTTTACCAGATCCCCAACAGCATCAGCAACAGATGCGCTGGTCAGCCGAGACAATTCTTTATTCAGGTTGCGGATTTCGGACTGCAGCGTTTCGACCCGCCCCGGCAGATCCTGGGGCTGATTTGCCTTCAGCATGATCTGCAGCTTTGCCACTAACTCATCGGTTTCCCGGCTTTTCTGCAAAGCTCTTGGTCCTGTCAGTGCCGTAATCCGTCGGACTCCTTTAGCTACTGGTTCTTCGGAAGTAATCCGGCACAGGCCGACCTGACCGGTGTTGGAAAGATGGGTTCCACCGCACAATTCAACACTGAAGTCGCCCATTGAAACAACGCGAACTTTGTCCGGGTATTTTTCACCGAACAGGGCCATCGCTCCCTTCTTGCGAGCTGATTCCAGATCCATCAGCTGGGTATCAACAACTGCACCGGATGCAATGCGAGTATTGATAATGTCTTCGACCTGCCGAATCTCATCCGGGGTCAGGGCCTGCTTGTGAGCAAAGTCAAATCGAAGCGCATCCGCTTCCACTTTTGAACCGCGCTGCGTTGCCTGAGGGCCGATGGTTTGATGCAGGGCATGATGCAGAATATGCGTCGCCGAATGTGCTCGCCGAATGCCGGATCGGCGATCGGCATCAACGGTTGCTGTCACATTCATACCGACGGAAAGGCTGCCCAGTTTCAAACGACCTTCAAGGACAAACAGGGTTTGCTGGTGTCGCAGCGAATTAGTGATGTCAACATGAACGCCATTGGCTGTCAGCGAGCCTGTGTCGCCGACCTGGCCGCCAGCTTCGCCATAAAACGGTGTCCGATCCAGGATAATTCCAACGGGTCGTGTGAATCCCGCATCAACTTTTTCAACTGCGGCGCCGTCAACAATCAACCCAACGATCTTCGATTCTGATGAAAGAACGTCATAGCCGAGAAACGTTGTGTCTCCTGCATTCTTTCGAATCAGATCCAGTGGTCCGGCGACCATCACAGAACTTTCGCGATTGCCTTTGCTGATGACACCATGTTCGTCCATCAGCCGTTCAAATTCGGCTCGATCAACGGTCAGGCCGTGGTTGGCGGCGAGGGCTTCTGTCAGTTCAATCAGAAATCCATCTTCCGAATGCAGGTTGAAGGCGATGCGTCCGGAGATTTGTTTCTTTTCAGATGTCTTCGCCGCAACAGCACTTTTCTCGAACTGGTCCAGATTGCGTTCAATTGTCCCCAGGAACTGTTCTTCTTCTTCGCGAATACTGTTTTGAACACTGTCAACGGATTCTGCAATGTCCGGGTAGGCGTTCTTCATGACTTCGACAACCGGCTGCACCATCTGGTAAACAAACGGTTCTCGCTTGCCCAGTAGATAGCCTTCCAGCAAAGCTCTGCGCAGGAGTTGCCGGACGACGTAGTTCTCCTTTTCTTTGTCCGGCATTACTCCTTCGTGAATACTGAATGTCACTGCGCGAGCGTGGTCGGCGATGCGGCGCAGAGGTCGTCCTTCCGGCGCGTTGAAGTCGTACTTCACTCCTACGATGTCGGCCGCTGCCAGGCAAAGCGGTTTCAGAACGTCGTTCTCAAAGTTGCTGAGCTTGCCCTGAATGACTGCCGCAATGCGTTCCAGACCCATTCCGGTATCGATGTTGCGAGCGGGCAGGGGCCGAAGATTATTGGGTGGGGATCCCACGCGATTGAACTGAGTGAAAACCAGATTCCAGATCTCGACATCTTTGTCTGTTCCTTCCGGATGGAAGAAGATCTCGCTGCATGGCCCACAGACGCCATCGGGACCCTCACTGGGTGCACTTGCCGGCCAGAAGTTTTCGTCTTCTTCCAGGCAGGCAATGGCCCTGGGATCAAGTCCGATTTCATCTTTCCAGATGTTGTAAGCTTCTTCGTCAAATCCATGGGCGCCCTTGTAGACGCTGACAGTCAGGCGATCACCAGGCAATCCGAGCCACTTCTTGTCGGTCAGAAACTCCCACGCCCAGTGAATTGCTTCGCGTTTGAAATAATCGCCAAAGGAAAAGTTCCCCAGCATTTCAAAGAATGTGTGGTGATAAGCGGTGACACCCACGTTGCTGATGTCGCCGGTTCGCAGGCATTTCTGACAGGTCGTCGCCTTGGTAAATTCCAGCTTGCCAATCCCCAGGAATTCGTTCTTGAACTGGTTCATGCCGGCAGGCGTAAACAAAACAGTCGGGTCATCCTTCGGGACAAGCACATCCGATGGGCGGCGAACACATCCTTTGGATTCAAAAAAAGAAAGGTATTTTTCACGTAGTTCGTCGGTTTTCATGACGTTTGATCGCTGATCACAGAACAGTGTTATGGCTGACCGAAAGGTAACGCAATGCCTCGTCAACGTCAGGAACCGGGGCTTATGTGACCAGCCGGAACACGCTGACGGGTTTTAGGCCGTTGCGTGGCGTTCAATAGCTAATCCTGGTCCCCGGTTTCATGGCTGGACAAAGCAGTAAGGCGGAATTTACATCAGCGCAGCGCGTTGACAGAAGCCGAACCGATCGATTTGCCGTCAGAAAGACTTAGGTTCCGCATTCGAAGGACTCCTGCTCGCCAGATTCGCTTCGGGTCGGAGTCTGTTCCGGGTAGAAATCGGCTGTCCTCCGCCTGCCAGTTCCCGTCATGAAGCAAATCTGTGAGAATCTGTCACAAAATGGCTGACGCAGTGACTCCAATTGAACGGCGGCAGACTGGCTTTACCGCCCGCGTTTCCATGACTCCTGACTTCAAGTTCGCGGATAACTTCTCGGATAACCTGATATGACAACACACCAGGGTCGACTTCTTTTTGTCGCAGTTCTGCTTTGTGTTTCCGTGCCTGCCACAACTTTAATGGCTCAGTCGCCCCTCGATTCCGGTGGGCAGGACAGTAAGCCGCTGTTTGTTCTTGCCGGTGATTCGACGGTGACAGACAAGGCAGGGTGGGGCGCTGGTTTCGCGGAATTGCTGAACGAAGGTGCCAGGTGTATCAACATGGCCAGGGGGGGACGCAGTTCTCGAAGTTATCGGACGGAAGGCTGGTGGAAGAAATGTCTGGACCTGAAGCCTGATTACCTGCTGATTCAATTTGGCCACAACGACCAGCCTGGCAAAGGGCCGGAACGTGAATCGAAACCAGAAACAGAATTTCGGGACCATCTGCGACAATATGTCGACGAGGCGAGGACAGCTGGAATCCAGCCTGTGTTGCTCACATCCCTGACCCGTCGGAAGTGGGACGGTCAGAAAATCGTTCCGTCACTGGAAGAATACGCGCAGGCAACTCTGATTGTGGCCGGGGAAAAGCAGATTCCTGTGATTGATTTGCACACGTCCAGCATTCGACAGTGTGAGCTTCTGGGGCCCACTGCATTCCGTGCGTTTGAACCGATGACGGAAGACGGTGCCGATCACACGCATCTGAATCTCGACGGCAGCCGTGCAGTTGCGCCACTCGTTGTGACTGAATTACTGAAAAAGGTGCCATCACTTGAAGCGTGCTTCGATGCCGAAAAGCTTGCAGCCTCAGCTGTGCCACAACCTTATGAAGGGAATATCTCGAACGGCTCTCTGAGCCTTGAAGAAACCGCAGACACAATCACGATCCGCAATCGAGATCGTGTAGTTCTTGTCTACAACAAGGTGTCGCCTCCGGTACCTGAAGGGATCAATCCTGTTTACCATCGCAGTGGTTTTCTTCACCCGGTCATGTCCCCGGACGGAGGAATTGTGACTGCTGCGTTTCCTTTCGATCATGCTCACCAGCACGGAATTTTTTCGGCATGGGTCCGGACGACCTGGAACAACCGAAAGATTGATTTCTGGAACCTGGCCGGCGGGACGGGCCGAGTACTTCATCAGCGAGTCATCAGCACTTCAGCGGATGGGCAGAATGTCGGATTTGAAGTGGACCTGATTCATCGAACTGAGACCGATCCCGTCGTTGACATCCTTCGCGAACGCTGGAAAGTGACCGTGCTGCCGACCAGCGGTGTGTGGCACGCGTTTGATCTTCAGTCGACGCAGGTCAATCAAACTGACCTGCCGTTGCAGCTTCATGAGTATCACTATGGAGGCCATGCGGTGCGAGGCCCCGTCGAATGGCTGACGCAGTCAGATTCGGATGTCAGGAAAATACACGACAAGGATGTTTCGCCCGAATTCCTCGGATCGACCTTCCTGAATGATTCAGGCTCAGATCGAATCAAAGGCAACCACGAACATACCCGTTGGGTTTCAATGACCGGCAAACTCAGTCGTCAACCGGTGACGATCGCTGTTCTCTCTCATTCACACAACTATCGAGCGCCTCAGGCTGCCCGACTGCACCCGACGAAACCCTATTTTGCTTTCTCACCATGCGTGGATGGTGAATTCAGTATCGAAAAGGCTCACCCGTATGAAAGCCGGTATCGATACCTGATTATTGATGGGCCCGCAGATGCCGGATGGATTGATGAACAGTGGAATGCATGGCATCAGGAATGATAACGCACGAAGAGTGACAAGTTTGAAACTGTCTGGTCTTCAGACACGCCGTGGACAGTTTCTGTGAGTTGCCCTTCATTCTCCATGCGACAATTCATTTCAATCGCAGTGAATGAAAATTCCGGTCTGCCAGAAAATCCGGGCGCGGTGGCTGGTCGCAAAAGGGAGCTTCCAGAGTGTTGTGAACGCTGTTGTAAACAGCGAACAGGTTAATGCGAGGCTGCGGGCTCAGGTTTCCGCAGGATGCGTGCATCGTGTTGCACTCGAAGAAGACTACTGACCCAGCGGGACCTTTCGGGGCGACAATCGATGCGTTTTCTGTCAGAAGTTTCAACGCATCCTCTGTTGGTACGCCGTATTCCTGCCGACGCAGTGAATGTTCGTAATGATTTTCAGGGGTCTCACCGGCACATCGGATGTAGGTCTGATGTGAACCGGGAATCAGCATCAGCGGCCCATTGAATTCATGGCTTTCTGTCAGAAAGACTGACACACTGATGGCACGCATTCGAGGCATGCCATCTTCGACGTGCCACGTTTCAAAATCCGAATGCCAGAAGAATTCCTTTCCATTCAACGCCGGCTTGTAATTGATCCGGGACTGGTGAATGTAAACGTCTGAGCCCAGCAGCTGAGTCACTCGGGCTAGTAAGCGTTCGTCTGCAAACATGCGTTGAAAGAGATCGCTGTGTCTATGCAGCTGAAAAATCGATCGAACAATGCGGGAGTCCGGCTCTCGCACCAGGCCTGGCTGTTGGCTGGGCCAGTTGTCAGCAAGTCCGGTGGCTTCATCCAGCAATGACTGCACTTCGTCCTGATGAATCAGGTCCTGACAGAACAGAAAGCCGTCCCGTTCATAGGACTCCACTTCCTGCTGCGTCAGTGGTCCATCGTTCTCAGACCATACCACGGGGTCAACTCGGTCAGCAGCCGACCATGTTTCAGAAGTGCGCGAATGGTATGGATCAGTGGCGAGAGATTGTGTTGTCATCGTCCGTAAGATTCCGGGAGTTCGAGTTCAGATGTTTTCGGGAGAATGCTAAGCGTCGAACAAAGGGAAATTCACCGCACCCATCGTCGTCGATGGAAATCTTCCCCTGCAGAATTTGCTGCCGTTCGGCCTACGCATTGGTGGGCTGGTGTGTTTTGCCAGAGACATCCGTCAGCAGGGGATAGACGCCGTCTGCGTCGTGAGTTTCCGGTCCAACCAGTGGCGGGTTGAACACACAGACCATCCGCATACGTTCGTGTGCAACCAGAATATGTTTTTCGTGACCGTTTAGTGCGTACATTGTGCCAGCCTGAATTTGGTGCACAGAATTGTTGGTGAGATCTGTCAGGGTGCCTGCCCCTTCGATGCAATACACGGCCTCCAGATGGTTTCGATAATGCATCTCCGTGCGCGTTCCCGCGTGGATGATGGTGTCGTGCAGCGAAAACCCCATGCCGTCGGATTTCAGCAGAAAGCGCCGACTGCTCCACGTTTCGGCTTTGGTTTCTCGATCTGTTTCGGACAGCTGATCAAGGCAGCGGACAATCATTTGCTTGCGTCTCTCCGGGAATTTAGAGTTTCATCGGAAGCGGTCCGCGCACAGTGCGCGTCTCTTACTTTTTCGAGCAACGTCGGTATTCCGAGCGTCAACCACCGCATGAAACGCCATGCTTTTGCGGCGATCGCGGCACGGACGAGAAATCAACCGACGGAATTTGTCTGAATCTGCTGACTGCACTCGGTAACAATCTGCAACCCCTCGAGCAGTTGCTGATCCGGAATGGTCAGAGGTGGAAGGACCTTCAGCACTTCATCTCTTGGACCAGCGGTTTCGATGATCAGGCCAGCCTGAAACGCAGCCCTGGAAATTTCTGTTGCCGTGTCGGCACATTCGAACTCGATGCCCTGAATCATGCCCCGACCACGCACGCTGCTGCCATCGAATTCGTCCGCGATGTTCAGGAGAACTTCACGGATGAGTTTCGCTTTTCGATTGACGTCCGAAGACAGAACATGATCTTTCCAGTAGAGATCCAGTGCGGCAGTCGCAGTCACAAATGCTGCGTTATGTCCGCGGAACGTGCCATTGTGTTCTCCCGGAGAGAAAACATCATGCTCCGGCTTCAACAAAGTGATTGCCAGGGGCAGCCCGAATCCGGAAAGTGACTTGGAAAGGCAAATGATGTCGGGATCGAGCCCCATTCCTTCGAAGCTGAAGAAACGTCCCGTGCGTCCGCAACCAACCTGAATGTCGTCAATGATAAGAAGTATTCCGTAGTGCTTGGCCAGCCGCTGAATCTCTGCCAGCCACTGGGTGCTGGCAATATTCACGCCGCCTTCAGCCTGAACCGTTTCCAGGATAAATGCGGCCGGAATATCGACGCCGCTGCTTGTGTCTTCCAGATACCGCTCGAGTGCATTCGTTGTACTGGCGTCGAGACCCAGATAGTCGCAATAAGGCATATGGACGACGTTGTTGAGCGGCACACCTGCACCAGCTCGCTTGGATGCATTTCCTGTCAGGGCCAGCGATCCCAGCGTCATACCATGAAAGCCGTTAGTAAAGGAAATGATGTTGTGGCGATTCGTGACCTTGCGAGCCAGCTTCAGCGCGGCTTCAACCGCGTTGGTACCTGTCGGCCCCGGAAACATGACTTTGTAGTCCATCCGGCGAGGAGCCAGAATGACTTCGTCCAGCGTCGTCAGAAACTGCCGCTTAGCCGTCGTTGACATGTCCAGCGCGTGGATGACGCCGTCACCGCGCAGATATTCAATCAGCCGGTCGCGAATCGCCGGCGGGTTATGCCCGTAATTCAGTGCACCAGCACCAGCAAAGAAATCGATATAGGACTTGCCCTGTTCGTCCGTGAGGGTCGCGCCCGAAGCCGTTTGGAAGACTGTCGGAAAACTTCGACAGTAGCCCCGGACGTTACTTTCCAGCCGTTCAAATTCTTCCATTCTCTCTCGAGATCTTTCTTTGGGCACCGGTCGTCAACTGACCGCAGACCCACTTAAGTCAAGGGACCAAGCCGCAGCAAAGGTTCTGCTTCATGCGGTGTGGCATTCGCATCTGAAGGAACCGGGAAATGCTTCTGCTCAAATCCTGTAGTTTCTGTCAACGGAACGTTCAGTGTTCGGGCTAATGAATGAAACAACCGCCGAGAAGCCGTGTTCGACGGCGAAACTGTTGCTTCCACGAATTCGAGGCATGATTGTCTGCACTGCTGCACCAAATGGTGCAGCAATCGGCTGGCCACACCCCTGCGCTGAGCTGACGGACTCACACCAATCTGCCAGACGAACAGTGTGTTGCCTGCTTCAGGCAATCGATAGCCGGAGACAAATCCCACGATCTGGTTGCCATGTTCTGCCACAAGGCAGGTCTCGCGAAAGTGACGGCACAAGAGCAGATAGAGGTAGGGAGAATTGCAGTCAAGCACTCCCGATTCTGCGACAACGCGCCACATCTCGCTTGCGTCATCCACGCAGGGACGACGCACATGTGGTTCAAAAGAATGATCAGACACCATGAGTTTCATTCATCCGCCTGGAATTGATGATTGGTTGGAAGCGGAGTTTGAAACGCTCAACATGATCCTCAACAATGCTAAGGAATGAGGTCGTGGCGTCAACCGCGATCCGTCTGTTTCTGTGAGATCACTTTGGTCACAACGGTTAAAGCCTTGGTCTTACTTGGTTTGCGGGTCCGAAAGTTTTTTCGGTTGAGTGGGAATAATGGTTGTTGTGAGCTTTCTGGTGTTCCTGTTGATGTTTGTCGCGATTGGCATTGCATCGGTGCGACGACACAAGTCAACAACGGAGGACTACCTGATTGCAGGACGCAGCATCCCTCCCTGGCTGGCGGCTTTGTCTGCGGTGGCGACCAATAACAGCGGATTCATGTTCATCGGTTTGATTGCCTACACGTACCGCGTCGGTATTGAATCTGTCTGGATGATGATCGGCTGGGTCATCGGTGACTTTCTTGCCTGGCTGCTCGTGCATCCGCAGGTTCGTGTTCAGTCGGAATCCTCCGGGACCGCTACTGTTTCCGGACTTCTGGGCCATCACTCTCAGGGGTCACACCGATGGATTGTGATCCTGTCTGCCGTCATGACGTTTCTGCTGCTGGCCGTTTACGCTGCTGCTCAATTGAAGGCTGGCAGCACTGCACTGCAGGCCTTGTTCGGCTGGGCTCCTCAGACCGGCGCGGTGATCGGGGCAGTGATTGTGCTGCTCTATTGTTTTTCCGGGGGCATTCGTGCTTCCATCTGGACAGACGCGGCTCAGTCCTTCGTGATGATCATTGCCATGGCAACATTGCTGATTGCGGCCAGCTTTCAGGTCGGGGCTCCTTCGGATGTCTGGGCAAATCTCAAAGCGCAGGATGCATCGCTGGTGGATTTCTTTCCGCAGGGGCTGCGATTTGGTTTTCCGCTCTACGTGCTGGGCATGGTGTTTGGAGGCTTCGGTGCCATTGGGCAGCCGCATATCCTGGTGCGTTTTATGGCGTTGCGTTCAGTCGGGGATATTGGTCGAGCTCGAGCCATCTATTTTCTGTGGTTCATTCCGTTCTTTGTCGCCAGTATTGCTGTCGGCCTGTACGCACGAGCGCTGATGCCGGACCTGACAGAGATTCCACTCACCGCCGGGATGACAGAGTCTCAGGCGACGGAACTGGCGATGCCGGAAATGGCGCGTCGAACACTGCCCCCTGTTCTCATCGGTCTGACGCTGGCCGGACTGTTCTCTGCGACAATGTCGACCGCGGATTCTCAGATTCTTGTTTGTTCCGGCGCGGTGACGCAGGATCTGAATCCCCGCTGGAAGAATTCGTACTACGCATCCAAACTATCAACCGTCGCGGTGACACTTCTTGCACTCACGGTTGCTCTCTTTGCGGGGCAGGGGGTCTTTTCACTTGTTCTGATTGCCTGGTCCGCCCTGGGCGCAGGACTTGGTCCAGCGCTGTTGCTGCGCTTGTTTCGCGTACCGATCGCTTCCGGCACGTTTACCCTGATGATGTTTGCCGGAGTTATCACCGTCATCGTCTGGAACATGGCGGGTTACGACGGCGATATCTTCAAACTCATGCCTGGTATGATTGCAGCATTCGCGGCCTATCCGGTGGGGCGAGCTGTCTTTGGTCCCGCCAAGCTCGCAGATAGTGTCGCCTGAAACGCACGCTGTCGCCTGAAACGCACGCTGTTGGTGCTGGCTCCGCAGCGTCCGGTTATCCGTATTAGCCTGTGGCTTGTGGGTTTACCGGGTTGCCAGTTGGATCCGGAGCACGCGGTTGTTACTGGAGTCACAGACATACAGCCAGTCGCCCTGAACGCAGACACCGTGTGGGTGTGACAATTGGATTTGCTTGTCACCAAATCCGCGACCCAGAAGCGTTGACAGCGTCCGGGTGACTGGATCGTACTTACGGATGGCGGCGTTTTCGTCATCTGCGATGTAAACATTGTCCTGTGGATCGACGCAAATATGCTTGGGGGCATTCAGTTGTGCTGACAGCGCTGGTCCGTCGGCGAACCCCTTCTTGCCGGTGCCAGCCACCGTGCGAATCGTTCCATCGGTTTCGACGACTCGCAGTGCGTGTCCGCCGCGTTCCAGGACATAAAGTCGCCCCTGGGAATCGGCAACCGCTGCTCGCGGATCAACGAAGGGGCTGCTGACGGCCATCGCGCCATCCGTTGGCACGCCCTTTTGTCCGTTACCTGCGACAGTTCGAACCATGCCGGTCTTCAGGTTCATTTCGCGAATGCGACGATTCGACAGGTCGGTGATGTGAATCAGCGAGTCATCATGGCTGAGCGAAATGCACATCAGGTAGTCAAACGTTGCATCAGTGGCAGGACCCTGATCGCCCCCGAACCCCTTCTTTCCAGTTCCTGCAATTGTCGAAACCAGTCCTGTCTTCAGGTCAATTCGACGAATGCAGTGGTTCCAGCTGTCGGAGATGAACAAGTCACCAGCCGGTGTCACCGCGCAGTTATGCATCCCGTTGTAGGTTGCATCGCCAGCAACGCCCCCGTCCCCTGTGTACCCTTTACTTCCATCTCCGGAGATTTGTGTCAGTTGTCTTTTCGTATCCATTCTGAAGACGCGTCCGCCTTCGAGTTCCACCAGATACATGTTCCCGGAAGTATCAAAATCAACTCCGAACGGCCGATTCACCGGACTGTCAGCGGGCTGCCAGTGACCACCCTCGGATTCCATACGATCACCGATCAGGAACTCGACGTGTTCTTCACAATGGGCGCAGGTCAATGTGGAAACAAAAACCGAAATCAACACGATCAGCGGGTGACATAGTGGCTGTGCAGGCATT
Source organism: Planctomycetaceae bacterium (assembly GCA_020426345.1). GTDB lineage: Bacteria > Planctomycetota > Planctomycetia > Planctomycetales > Planctomycetaceae > F1-80-MAGs062. The sequence goes on along the minus strand of JAGQQE010000009.1, from coordinate 17,684 downwards.
CAAGGCCGTCCTTCCGATGGATTGTGGGAAGACTGATGAATATCTCTGGAAAAGGATTCTCGTACGATCCTTCGGGGGTCAAAACAATCTCAGAACCAGCCGCTTATTGTAAGGGAAATTTGTTCCCGTAAAGAACCGTGTGTCTTTCGCTGGTCCGCAAAGTTCATTCAGAAAATTTTCCCGTGTTAAGTTCGCAGCAATCTCATCTGATTCATGTTGTTCTCGAAGGTTCAGGAGCAGAGTGCCGAGCTCACAAAATCCGGGTTCAGGCGATTAGACGGCTTTGCCTGAATCAAATGCCAGGCAAAAGTCTCCAACGACACGCAAGTCGACGCGTATTGCGCGAAAAAGATTGACAAGGACGCCCTAAAGAGAAGTCGTGCTGTCAAGAACACAGGCCGGATGAGACTCTTCACACAGCGAATACCCGTCTGCCCCATTGCACAGGCGGCGTTCATTTTCGAGATTGATTCGCCAGTCGAACACTCGCGTACGCAAACAGCACGAACCCCAAGAGACCAACAACCATGCCTTCGAGGCGAAATCCGTGTGGACGCATTCGGCTGGATAAGTCAATGACCGAGTATCGGACTGCAAATCCAAACAAAGTCAGAACAAACGAGATAATGATGGTGACAATCAGTGCGGTGGATTCTTTCTTCATGCGTGCTCGTTTGCTAAACGTTATTCAGGGGTGTTTGCCAATCACATTTCAATTCTGCCAACTGTGCCGTGATGAGAGTTGCTCCATCCACTGTTGCTGCCACTGAGTCAGTCGCGGTAGTGATACCTATGCGGGTCAGCGATAACTGAGCGAAGACGGATTCCAATTGATCGGCAACTTCTCTTCTAACTTCGATGAGAAACCGCGTATTCGATTCCGAGAACAGAGCCGTGGCGTTAGCAACGCTGAGTTCCACGCCAATCCCGCCTGCAAATGCCATTTCCGCCGCAGCCACTGCCAAACCACCTTCGCTGAGGTCGTGGCAGCTGAGGATAAGGCCTTGTTTGATGGCCTGATGGAGGGCTCGGAAGATTCTGGGAGCCATCTCTTTGTCGACGGTCGGCACGTTGCCGCCGGTGAGGCCGAGGTTGTAGTGGCTGCCCCCCATTTCCTCTTTGGTTTCGCCGATCAGATACAGCAGGTTGCCGGGGCCTTTCAGGTCCATTGTGACGCAGGTTTCGACGTCTTCGACCTGGCCGAGTGCCGTGATCAGAAGAGTGGAAGGGATAGCGACTGTCCGGCGAGTGCCGGTGGAGTCTTCGTAACTAAATTCATTGTTCAGGCTGTCTTTGCCGCTGACGAATGGCGTTCCATATGCAATTGCAATGTCCTGACATCCAACGGCGGCTCGAACGAGGGTTCCGAGTGTTTCTGCGCGTTCGGTGTTTCCCCAGCAGAAGTTGTCCAGGATGGCGATGCGGTCCGGATCGGCTCCCACAGCGACGCAGTTTCGAACGGCTTCATCGATGGCAGAAGCGGCCATCCAGTAAGGATCCTGATCACCCAAATGGGGATTGATGCCGCAGGAAACCACGAGGCCGCGCTTTGATGTCAGGTCCGGACGAACGACCGCAGCGTCAGATGGCCCGTCGTTGTTAATTCCGACAAGCGGCTTGACTACGCTGCCAGCCTGCACTTCGTGATCGTATTGTCGGATGATCCATTCTTTACTGGCGACGTTTAGTGAGCCGAGGATTTTCTTAAGCGTCTCGGTGTGATCGATCGTTTGCTGTACTGCTGTGGACGACGACGACGTTGAATCGGGTGCAGTAATATCGTAGATCGCTTCACGCACGACCGGGGGCCGACCTTCGTGCATGAAGTGCAGACTCAGGTTGCCAACTTCATTTTCACCGTACTTCAGGACCAGCTGTTTTGTGTCTGTGAATCGGCCTATCGCTGTCGCTTCAACTCCTTCGGACGCGCAAAGGTCGTGGAATTCCTGCCAATGGTCTGGCGGTACTGAAAGGACCATCCGTTCCTGTGCTTCGCTGATCCAGACTTCGGTGTACGACAATCCCGAATACTTGAGCGGGGCTTTATCCAGCCATACTTCGGCTCCGGTTTCTTCCCCCATTTCGCCAACGGCACTACTGAACCCACCCGCCCCGCAGTCAGTTATAGCGGTATACAGGCCCCGATCTCGTGCCTCCAGGATGACGTCCATCACCATTTTTTCGGTTACGGGATTTCCGATCTGAACGGCGCCTCCTGAAATGTGTTCGCTTTCTTCAGTCAATTCGACGGAAGAAAACGTTGCGCCGTGGATTCCGTCTCGACCAGTGCGTCCGCCGACTGCCACGATCAGGTCACCCGGATTGACTTTCTTGTCACACTTGTCGACGGGAATCATGGCGACGTTACCACAGTAAACCAGGGGATTTCCCAGGTAACGGTCGTCAAAGCAAACAGCGCCGTTGACTGTCGGAATTCCCATGCGGTTGCCATAGTCGCGAACACCAGCCACAACGCCCTGCATCACAGCAAGCGGATGCAGAACTCCGGGAGGCAGCTGATCCGCCGGATAATCCGGTCGGGCGAAACAGAAAACATCCGTACTGCAAACGGGGCGAGCGCCCAGGCCCGTGCCCAGTGGATCGCGAATGACGCCGCCCAATCCGGTGTTCGCCCCGCCGTATGGTTCGATGGCGGACGGATGATTGTGGGTTTCCACTTTAATACAGACGTTTTGCTTTTCATCGAACTTTACGATGCCCGCGTTATCTTTGAAAACGCTTACGCACCAGTCTTCGGCACCGAGATGATCACGGATCTGTACCGTGGCGTTAAAGATGGTTTCCTTCAACATGTTGTTGAAGTGTGTATCTCGCACGACTTCGCCGTTGCAGGTCTCGGTGTAGTGGATGCGGCCGCCAAGCGTCTTATGCGAGCAATGTTCGCTCCATGTTTGAGCGATCGTTTCGAGTTCAATATCTGTGGGGTCACGATCAATCGACTGAAAGTGATCGCGCACTGTCTGCATTTCGGTAAGGCTCAGATAAAGCTGTCCCTTCTTGCTCAGGACCATCAATTCGTCGTCATTCATGCTTCGAATGGCGATGGTTGTCAGTTGGAATTGATAATCACTTCCCAGGGTGAGGTCTCTGATCTGCAATGGGCCGCTGACAACATATTCGATCGCATCGTTTGCAAGGACCTTTTTCGAAAGTTGTGCGACGGCGGCCGGACTCAGTTCCCCTGTGATCCAGTACTTTCGACACGTCGCCACGCTGGTGACGCTGAAGTCCTGACGTTTGAGTGCGCGGGCGGCATTTTCTGCGACGCTGTCGGTGACTCCGGGGTGAAGCAGGACATTCATATGTACCTGTGTATCCGGAGTGGTGCTTCCGCTCATCGGCAGCTCGTGAATGCGGAACTCTTCCACTACGGTATCGCACAGTACCTGCTGCGCGGCCAAAGTCACGGCTGCGTGATTCAGGTCACCCTGAATCAGGAACGAGCGAGCAGTTCGGACAGTGCTCAGTCCCCGGATTCCCTGGCTTTGAGCGCTGGCCAGAACTCGGTTTCCTTCGTGGTCGATGTTGTTTCCGGCAGGCAGAATTTCAACTTCCCAAAGCATGGCAATCTGGTTCCGTAGTCTGAAATCGTAGAACAGGATTTTGATGGAAATCCGCCACCTGGCTGAATGTCGTCTGACCGGGTTGCAGGGCGAGAAAGGTGTTGTTGGGTCTGGTGATCGTTCATCCCTTCGGCAGCCATACACTGCGTGTCTGCGGAGTATTTCAGCCCGTGCCCCGCAGTACAATGAACGCGCGACCGAAGACTGTGATTGAGAAAGAGAAGATGGTCCCCGATCGCGGGTTTTGTTGGAAAACGAGAGTTCCTGTTTCCAGGTACCTCGTACGGTCCGGGGCAGGTCGCTATAGTCCGGAGACTGTTCGGGTGGAGGCAGGCTGCCGCAAACACAGCCAGCATCCCCGCGTGCGAATTCGATCTGTTTGCGTTCAGAGAACATCGCGGCATCATCGATGAAAATCCACGAATATCAGGCAAAGCAACTTTTCAAGGCAGCAGGCGTTCCGGTACCTCAGGGGATCGTTGCGAAGTCTCCGGATGAAGCGGCTGCTGCATTCGAGCAGCTTGGCGGAACGCTGGCTGTCGTCAAATCTCAGATTCATGCCGGCGGTCGTGGAAAAGGTCGGTTTAAAGAGCATCCCGATCAGGCTGGGGTGGTTCTTGTCCGATCTGCCGCAGAAGCAAAAGAAAATGCCGAACGGATGCTTGGCAGCACGCTCGTCACGATACAAACGGGGCCCGAAGGCAAGCAGGTGAACACGTTGTTTGTCGAGCAGGGGCTGAAGATCGCTCGCGAACTCTATCTGGGCATCGTCGTTGACCGTGAAGCTGGCGGACCAGTCTTGATCATGTCGTCCGAAGGAGGCATGGATATTGAAGAAGTGGCCCACAACACCCCTGAGAAGATTGTCAGTGAGCCATTTGATTCTGCCGAAGGTTTGTTTCCCTATCAGGCTCGTAAGATGGCCTACGCACTGGGGTTCGATGCAACAGCCGTTCGCAGCGCCGAGAAGTTCCTTCCCCGAATCTGCCGTTTCTTTGTTGATTACGACTGCAGTATGACGGAAATCAATCCCCTTGTTCTGACTGAAGACAGTCAGCTTCTGGCTCTGGATGCAAAGGTCTCTTTCGACGACAACGCTCTCTTCCGTCACAAAGACATCGTTGAACTGCGGGACTTGTCCGAAGAGGATCCGTCTGAAGTGCGTGCAGCGGACACTGGTCTGAGCTACGTGAAACTGGAAGGCAACATTGGTTGTCTGGTGAACGGGGCAGGGCTGGCGATGAGTACCATGGACCTGATCAAACTCCATGGGGGCGAGCCGGCGAACTTCCTCGACGTTGGAGGCGGTGCGAATGTGGATCAGGTTACGGAAGCCTTTCGTATCATCCTGTCGGATTCCAACGTAAAGGCCGTACTGGTCAATATTTTCGGTGGCATTATGCGCTGCGACGTTATCGTCGAAGCTCTGCTCGAAGCCTACGAAAAGGTTGGTTTCAATGTGCCGCTGGTTGTTCGGCTTGAAGGTACCAACGTGGACAAGGCTCGCAAAATGCTCGAAGAAAGCGGCCGCGATATTATCGCAGCAGCAGACCTCACAGATGCAGCTCAGAAGGTTGTTGCGTCGTTGAGTGCCTAGGTACGTGTGCTTCCGCTGGACATATTGCACGTCGGCTTGCGTACCCGGTCTTCTTACATCTCATTCGTCGTTTCTTCAGTGAATTCAAAATCATGAGCATTCTTGTAACCAAAGAGACTCGCGTCATAACTCAGGGAATTACTGGCAAGACTGGTTTGTTCCATGCCCAGAAATGCCGCGAATACGCAGCGGAATGTCAGCCCGGCGTCGATGTTTTCGTCGGTGGTGTGACCCCGGGGAAAGGTGGAACAACCGTTGATGGTTTCCACGTCTTCGATTCCGTCCGGGAAGCTCGGGAGAAAACCGGGGCCAATACTTCGATGGTGTTCGTTCCTCCTCCGTTTTGTGGTGATGCAATTCTTGAAGCGGCTGATGCCGGCATTGATCTCATCATTGCAATTACCGAAGGCATCCCGGTGATGGATATGATTCGTGTCAGACGCGGACTCGAGAAATCGAAATCCCGACTGATCGGTCCCAACTGCCCGGGTGTGATCACTCCCGGTATCGCAAAGATTGGTATCATGCCGGGCTACATTCACACGCCCGGGACCATTGGCATCATCAGCAAGAGCGGAACGCTTACCTACGAAGCCGCCTGGCAACTTGGTCGCGTGGGTCTGGGCCAGAGCACTGCTGTTGGCATTGGTGGCGATCCCATCAACGGAACCAACTACATCGATCTGCTGGAAATGTTCCAGAATGATCCTGGCACAGAAGGCATCCTGATGATTGGTGAAATCGGTGGTAGTGCAGAGCAGGAAGCAGCCGAATACATCAAATCACACGTTACAAAACCAGTCGCCGGGTTCATCGCCGGACAGACTGCCCCGCCAGGAAAGCGAATGGGGCATGCTGGCGCCATTATCAGCGGTGGTGGCGGTACAGCTGCCGAAAAGATGGCGGCCATGCGAGCTGCAGGGATTATCGTCTCAGACAGTCCCGGAGGAATGGGTGATGCGATGAAGCAGGCGATGAGCAAATAGTTGGTTCCTGGAATTGGCCAGTTCACTCGGACGCGGCAAACCCGAGCTGCTCCAGCAGGATCAGCCCCGAACAGGGCAGGACCATCAGGAACGATGACACGAAGAAAGCCCGGCTTCAACCAGAAGTCGGGCTTTTTTGTGCGCTCAGGTGAGCCAGGATTTGCGGTAATGCCAGGGAGTGGGTTTATTCGATTGCAAGTATTTCCAGGTTCAGCTTACCAGCCGGGATCTCAACTTCCACCTGGTCGCCCACTTTCTTTCCAAGCATCGCCTGAGCGATTGGGCTGGACGTCAGGATCTTCATGACTTCGCCGGAGTAGTCTTCTTCTCCCGGTCCAACAAGCTCGTAGGCTTCTTCCATGTCGTCGCTGAGATCCTTGATCGTGACCCGCGTTCCGAACGCAACGGTGTCACTGGGGCCATCAGACTTCTTCACGATTTCACATTTTGAGAGCTGCAGGCGTTTGGTTCCAATTTGTCGTTCCAGATGCGCGAGGGCTTCGCGGGCGGCGTGGTATTCCGCATTTTCTTTCAAATCACCTTCTTCGCGAGCGGTCTTGATGCGTTCCAGCACGTCAGGCTTTGTCGCTTCCAGCGCTTCGATTTCTGCGCGGATCTTGTCGTAACCTTCTCGGGAAATGGGCTGACGTTCCATGACAGACATCCTGGGACTTGTGGATGCGTTGCATCCGGCAGTAACAAAAAAAGAAACGACTCAACCATTGTCCGAGTCGCTTCGAGGTTTTAACTTCACTTTGCACTGTCTCGCAAAATCGTTGTTTCGGAGACTGGCAACGGATTGCCTTGAGTGCTGATTCAGCTGAAAGTGCTGATTCAATTGTGTTTCGGGTGAATCATCCCATGAACATCACTCAATTCCTGCCGTGACAGGAACCATTGGTAATTCAAGCAGAAAGGCGGCTGAAAGTTGCGCTTTCAACCGCCGATCAGGATGACTCGATGAGTGTGAGTATAGTCGTGGTAAACCTTAACGACTACCCAATTTCTGTCCACTGCAACGATTTTGCGCTATCCAGTACGGCTTCGCAAATCTTCTGCGTTTCGAGAGCATCCCGGAATGTCGGGTTGCAGGCGGTGCCGCTTTCGATGCTCCTGATGAAGTCGGCAACCTGATGCACGAATGTGTGTTCGTATCCGATCTGCAGTCCGGGCACCCACCATTTATCCATGTAGGGCATATCGCCATCTGTGCAATGCACATCGTGCCAGCCGCGGATCAAAGAATCATCGCTGTAGTCGAAGTATTCCAGACGATGAAGATCGTGCAGATCCCATTTGATTGACGCTTTTTCACCGTTGATTTCGAAAGTATAGAGAGCTTTGTGCCCGCGTGCGTATCGAGTGGATTCGAAAAGTCCAAGTGAGCCATTCTCGAATCGACACAGGAAAGCACAGGCATCGTCGATTCCAACTTTTTCAACCTTGCCGGTCAGGTTGTGCATACGTTCTTTGACGAACGTTTCTGTCATCGCCGTCACGTTCCTGATTGATCCGTTCAGCCAGATCGCCGTATCGATGCAGTGGGCCAGCAGGTCGCCCGTGACACCGGAACCAGCAGCTTCGACGTCCAGTCGCCAAAGCGCGGCTCCACCCTGTGGGAGGTCGGCGTTGATTGTCCAGTCCTGCAGAAAATTTGCTCGGTAGTGGAAGATGCGTCCGAGCCGTCCTTCATCGATCAGTTGCTTTGCCAGTGTGACGGCAGGAACGCGGCGATAGTTGTACCAAACGGTGTTTGCGACCCCCGCCTTCTCCACAGCGTCGACCATCTTCTGACCCTCTGCCGGATTCAGTGCGAGAGGTTTCTCGCAAAGGATCATCTTTCCGGCTTCGGCGGCCGCGATTGCGATTTCGGCGTGCGAGTTGTTCGGAGTGCAGATGTCAATCGCATCAATGTCGGGTCGGGCAATCAGGGCACGCCAGTCTGTTTCAGTGGATTCGTACTGCCACTGATCTGCAAACGCTTTGACCTTGTCCTCACTGCGACCGCAGACAGCTTTCAGGACCGGGCGGTGCTGCAGTTCCGGAAAGAAATCGTTGACGCGTTTGTAGCCGTTGCTGTGAGTCCGGCCCATGAAGCCATAACCAATGAGCCCGATGTTAAGAGGTTTCATGATGAAATCCTGTGAAATAGAGTGAAGTTAAATGATTCCGCCATTGGTCAGTACCATGTGAATCGTTGATCTGCGAAGGACGTCATACTCTCCGTGATATTCTCGTCGAGATGACGGAACAGTCGATTACTGCCAGCCGTGGGCGTTTCGAACTTTGATCATGGTGTCAAGGATAGTGTTCCAGGTGGCTGGGTTTTCGAGCGTTGCATTCGGAAACATACAGCCGTCCCAGCAGATATGCCTGATCCCGCGATCGGCTGCGCCTTCCAGCCAGTACCCGGCGCACTTGACGATGTCCAGCTTGCCATTGGGGTCGTCGGCCGGGCAGTGCTTGCCGGTTTTGTCATGAGAGCCCGCTCCGTGGACCTGGCCGTCATTCTGCGCGACGTGAAAGTCGATTGTCCACGGACGGAGCTTGTCTGTCATGGTCTTGTAGGCTGCATAGAATTCGTCTTCACTATAGCCTTCTTTAACCAGTGCATGCTCCGGCGCGTTGTAGCCAAGAAGATACAGGTAAGTGTGAGCCAGATCGCACTGGAAGCCGAGGGAGCCCGGCATGTCGACAGCTTCCAGCAGGTCGAGCATATCCTTCCAGCTGTGCATGCCAGCCCAGCAGATTTCCCCTTCGGCTGCAAGTCGTTCTCCATTGGCTGCGGCGATGGTGGCAGCTTCACGAAACGTTGCAGCGATCGTCTTTGTGTTGGCGGCCGCGTTTTCCCGCCATGCGTTTACACCGAACTCCGCCGAATCAATCCGGATCACGCCATACTGGCGTACACCGTGTTCATTAAAAATCCGGGCGATGCGGCAGGCTTTCTTTACCGCCAGAATGAATTTCGCACGTTGAACCGGGCAACCCATGGCGGAATCGCCAACGGTACCGGGCCAAATCGGAGCCACCAGCGAACCGACGGAAAAACCGAAGGATGCGATCTGGTCTGCAATGCGACGAAGATCATCCTCGCTGGCATCCGGATCCGTGTGCGGGTGAAAAAGGAAGTAGTCGATGCCGTCAAATTTCTGACCATCCACATTGGCCGCTGCCGTCAGCTCAAGCATGCGTTGCAGACTGATTGGTGGTTCCTGACCTTCACCGTCGCCTTTGCCGACCAAACCGGGCCACATTGCATTGTGAAGTTTTGGAGATCCGTGGGACATGTTTTGAGCCTTTCAGGAGTCAGAAAAATGATCGAAGTCTGCTAATAATAAACATACCGACGACGATCAGTAAGTAATCTCAACGATGCGACGTTTGCCATTGCTTCTGCCGGTTAGGAAATGCTGGTTGTGGTGAAGTCACCACGCAGAATGAGAAAAATGGAGGGGGACGCCGTCGCTTTTCGTGCAGATTGCGCGAATGACGTCTGCATCGCCTCTGGCTCCTCAAAAGCAGTTCAGCTTTCGCAGAACGAAAGGCGATCCTACGACCATTCACCCATCTAAAGACATGCGGACAAAAGTGCCCCGGGCTTATCGACGGCATCAGGTCAATTCATGAGAACCGCCGGTGGGGAACAACCTTCGCGCAATATGTTGACGGGGACTTTGCCGTTTGAGAAGCGACTGACAGTTTTGATGCATATCCGAGGCCTGATTTGAGGTTGACCCTCGAACTTGCGGCCACCGGTCTGAACGAAATCTTTCGCCTGATGCCCGTCAACGGCTGCTTCCGGTAGAAGTGCGCCTGGGTTTCGATTGGCTCCAGCGCCATCAAATCGATGCGAATATGCCGAAGTGTGGTTTATGGGATGGCTGCTTTCCGTCTCTTCCACAGTTTTGTCGATTCTACCACGAAATAGGGTAACGTGGATGCGGCAAGTGCAACTAAGAGCTGGGAAGGTGTGAGAGAAACCGTATGGAACCATTTGTGGCACGCGGGAAGGTAGAGGATGAACATCTGAAGGACAAAGCCCAGAATGATTGCTCCTGCCAGACGGTAGTTGCTCCAGAGCCCGAGTTCCCAGAGTGTTCGGGAGTTCGATCGAACGGACAGCACGTAGAACAGTTGAGAAAGGGCAAGAGTTGTGAAAAGCATTGTCCGGGCGATCGGCAACGTCTCTTCCGGGGCGCCAGGTTCGTAGTTCATGATGAAGACCGCCAGCGAACACGCTCCCATGAACGTTCCAATTGCAATCACCATCCGACCTAGACCGTCGCTGAATATGGACGGTTCTCTGCCTCGTGGCTTCCGACGCATGACATCCTGTTCGGCCGCTTCGAAACCAAGGGCCAGGGCTGGCAGTCCATCTGTGACGAGATTAATCCAAAGGATTTGAACCGGCAAAAGGGGAAGTGGCAGCCCGAATACGACGCCCAGGAACAGGACGAGAATTTCGCTGATGTTCGCTGTCAGCAGATATGCAACGAACTTGCGTATGTTGTCATAGACGACACGGCCTTCTTCGACAGCAGCAACGATGGTTGCAAAGTTGTCATCGGCGAGGATCATTTCGGAAGCTTCGCGCGAAACGTCTGTGCCGGTGATGCCCATTGCAACACCGATTTCGGCCTGCTTCAGAGCCGGGGCATCGTTGACTCCGTCCCCGGTCATGGCAACAACCGCGCCATTGGCCTGCCAGGCCTTCACGATTCTGAGTTTGTGTTCCGGTGCGACTCGTGCGAACACCTGAATATCGGGCAGCCGATTCTGTAGTTCCTGATCCGTGACCGATTCCAGTTCCTGTCCGGACATCGAACCATCAACAGTCGGCTTCAGTCCTGCTTCTGCTGCGACAGCCCGGGCCGTTTCCTGATGGTCGCCCGTAATCATGACTGTGTGGATGCCTGCCGAATGACACTGGCGGATGGCGTCTGCGGCTTCCGGTCGAACGGGATCGTGAATGGCAAGCAAACCCAGAATGGTCAGGCCGCTTTCTGCATCGTCAGTATCGCTTTGAAGAGTATCGCGTACAGCCCATTTGCGGGCCGCCACGGCCAGAACGCGCTGTCCCCGGGATGCCAGCACTGCTGCGTGGTCGGCCCAGTGCTGATGATCGAATGGCGCAGTTGCGACGCGTAGTTCCAGTGTTTCCGCACAAAGGCTGCCGTGTGAAGTTGCTCTTTCCAGAATGCGTTCGGCGGCACCCTTCACCAGCACTATTGGCTGATGCGATTCGGAAAGATGAAGGCTGCTCATCCGTTTTCGGTCAGAGGAAAATGGTCGTTCACTCAATTTCGGCCATTGAGTCTGAACAGATTCAATTGCGATTCCATTCCGGATCGCAGCTGTCAGCAATGCCACCTCCGTTGCAGTGCCAGTCGGTGTTCCGTCCGGGTCCGGACGAGCGTCGTTGCAGAGAGAAGCGGCGACCAGAACACCGCGGACTGACGTTTCGTTGTCGTGTGAATCTGTCCTGGCGGAGCCGTTATCCGCTGCGATGATTTCCGCAACGGTCATGCGATTCTGGGTGAGCGTGCCCGTCTTATCTGAGCAGATGACATCGACCGACCCGAGAGTTTCGACTGCCGACAGTCGCCGCACAATCGCATTTCTTGCAGCCATCCGCTGGGAACCAAGCGCAAGGGCAACTGTGACGATCGCTGGGAGGCCTTCAGGAATTGCAGCGACGGCCAGGGAAACGGCTGTCAGCAGCATCTCGGAGATGAGTCGCGAATTCCAGCGGTCGAATGGCTCACGGACGACACCGGCAACAAAGATTGCGATGCAGATTCCAAGGACAAGCAGGGCAAGTTGTTTGCTGAGGCGCGATAATCTTTGCTGCAACGGAGTCGGCCCGGACTGAGCCGTCGCAATCATCCGAGCGATCCGGCCCAGTTCCGTATGCGTGCCTGTTGCCGTGACGACTGCGGTCGCATGTCCGTTTGTCAGTGCGGTTCCGCAAAACAGCATGCAGCTTCGATCTGGTAGCGCTGTGGTTTCGGCCAGAGTGCGGTCATTCTTTTCGACCGCCAGTGATTCGCCAGTCAGCGGTGATTCGTCCGCTTCCGCTTCGGCTGCCTGAACGATCCGGGCATCTGCTGGGATTGCGGATCCGGCGCGGACACGAAAAATATCGCCCGGCGTTAGTTCTGTTGCGGCGATCTTTCTTACAGCGCCGTCCCGGATGACTTCGATGTGAGGTTCCGAGAGTTTCCTGAGCGCATCAACCGCCTTCTCGGCCTTCCATTCCTGTGCAAACCCGATGATGGCGTTCCCAAACACAATCATCGCAATGAGCAAAGTATCGCTGATGTCTCCGACCAGGGCACTGATGATGCCGGCAGCCGCCAGGAGTGCCACCATCCAGTCTGCGAACTGCATGACAAACAGTTGTATCGCAGAGTGCCCGGTTGATCCCGGCAGTTCGTTTGCACCATATTGCCTGAGTCGATCCGCCGCTTCCTTTGAGGTGAGGCCTGTTTCCGCGTTCGACTTCAATCCTGCAAGGATGTCTTCGGCTGTTCGGGCCCATACTTTTTCTTCAATCGTCAGACTCATGATGGTTATCCTTTACCTGAGGAGTCTAACCGTTGGAATAGACAAGCCAAAGGGAGCCGATTACGAGCAACAACACAAGTGCAGCATCCGGTTCAATGATCCACCACCGTTTCTCTGCTCGATACAACAAGCTCAGCATGGTCGCACATGTCGTGATGATGACACAGGCTGCCGTTATACAGTGGGTGTTGGAGACCATGGACAGGACGGGCACTGGACTTGCCAGATCAACCGCTGCCAGGATGACCATATTGAATGCGTTGCTGCCCAGAATATTTCCGATAGCCATGTCGGTCGTTCCCATCCGTATGGCGTAAAAAGTGGACACTCCTTCGGGGAGTGATGTCATCACGGCGACAAACAAAGTGCCGAAAAATGTTCGTCCCAGACCAGTTTCTGCCGCCAGAGTATCTGCGGTGTGAGCCAGTCTGGGTGCAACGAAAAAGATGACCGCTGCGGCTGCAATGAATGCCCCGATATTGTGAGGCAAACGCCCGGGCGTTCGTTCTTTCGGGTCCTGAGAAGCTTCAATCAGGTCCGCTTCTCTTAGTCCTGACCGATCGCCCTCAACACTGCTTCGCGCTGCCGTTTTCTGATCGAGAAACAACAAACGAGCACACAGGAAATAAGTGATCAACAGTGCCCAGCTGACAGGGCCAAGACGCATTACGGACCAGGGGCAATCCAAAACAATTCCCAGCAATACGATTCCGGTCAGCATGCACGCCACAATTGCAGACAGGGCATGCGCCGCCGCCGTTTTCGAAAGAATTCGGTCAGTGTTTCGCGAGACGAGATCCATCATGGCCAGAATGAGCAGATTGATCAGGGAACTGCCGAGCACATCGCCAGCCGTCAGATCGACGGCACCCATCGTCACGGCGTTCATGCCAATCGAGAATTCCGGAAGGCTCGTCGCTCCGGCGAGAAGCACCAGTCCTGTGACACTACCCCCAAGACCTGTCTGGTCAGCAATACGGTCTGCATATCTGGCCAGGAACATTGCAGCGACGATGATCACGGCTGCAAGCCCGGTGAACGTCAGAAACAATATCAGCATGGGCAATCATCTTTCTAACGCGGGAGGATGGCATTCCATTCGAGAGCCCGCCACGACATGCGGATCGAAAGATTCCATTCCAGGAACTTCATCTCGATGGACTGCCAGGAATCGGCCTTCGCGGTCTGCAGGCTGGGGCGGTGGAGATGCAGATTCAAAGTTCACCTTTGTTTGTCTGTCTGGTAATTCTCCGGAAAGCAATTCTTCAGCTCCGAGCCTTCGTTGAGTGTGCTGTGTCGCGGTCTATACTTCGGGCTGATGAACCGCAACTGAAACCTTCGGTCTGATTTCAGAAACTCAGCATTTGAGATCAGTGCCAGCGATAAACGGCAAACAAATGACACGCGTAGCAATACTGGGAGCGACGGGATATACAGCGCTGGAACTTCTGAAGATCCTGGTGAGGCATCCGGAGGTCGAAGTGACGGCTCTGACGACACGTCAGGAGGGAAGGCCGTCGATTGCCAGCATTCATCCCTCCCTGACCGGCCTGCTGGACGTGAACTGCGAGAACCTGAGTGCAGACGAAGCGGGGCAGCGGTGTGACATTGCGTTCTGTGCATTGCCACATACCGCCAGTATGGAAGCCGTTCCGCAGTTGCTGGATGCCGGGTGCCGAGTCGTGGACCTGAGTGCTGATTATCGACTCACCGATCCTGGAGTTTATGAACAATGGTACGGGCACGTGCATACAGATCCGACACGGCTTGCCACGACTGTCTACGGTCTGCCCGAGATCTATAAAGACAAAATTCCTTCTGCTGATCTGGTTGCCAACCCCGGCTGTTACACAAGCACGTCAATTCTGGCACTTGCACCGTTGCTGGCCGCAAAACTGATCGAACCAACGGGCATTATTATCGATGCAAAAAGCGGGGTGAGCGGAGCAGGTCGAAATCCAAAGCTGGGCAACCTGTTTTCTGAATGCAACGAGTCTGTAACGGCCTATGGGATTGGGACTCATCGACACACGCCGGAAATTGAGCAGGTCTTGACGGACGTGGGAGGAGGCGACAACGTGAATGTCGCTTTCAATCCTCACTTGATGCCGATGGATCGCGGAATTCTGTGTTCTGTTTATCCAAAACTCAGGACGTCGATGAGCGTAGAGGAACTGCTGAAAGTGTACCGATCATTCTACCAGGGGCAGCCTTTCATTCGCATCGTAGATCATATTCCGGCCACAAAAGATGTGGCGCACACGAACTTTTGCGATATCACTGTGCGCATGAATCGTGAACAGCTGGTCGTCTTTTCTGCACTGGATAATCTGATCAAAGGTGCGAGCGGAGTTGCCGTTCAGAATATGAACTTGATGCTGGGGCTGGATCAGCGAACAGGCATGTTGCCTGTGCGCTGATCGTCTGCACCAGGAATGCAGGTTTGGCAGCCTGTGGAAAAACGGGACTTGTTCGAGCAGGAGGCCTGAAAACACGATGGTTTCCAGTCGTCCTGCGTGCCTGTCCCGATTCTTCAACGGACAGTTAGGTTAGGTTAGTCCCTGCCTCTACTTCACTGGCTTAAAAGAATAGGCGGCCAGGTTCATCCCAACTCGGAATCGATTGTAAAACACTGGTTCGATTAGTGTGGCTTTGACCATCGATTTGAGTGACTGTTTCAGGCCGGGGCGAGTTGAGACAACGTTTGCGTCGTCCCCGGGAGATCCATGCTTTCGATCCTCCTGCGAATCCTCCCCAAGGCCATAGGCACTGGCGATGTCGCTGGTGATTGGTCGCCCCAGAAGGTTCTCCCACTTTAGTCCTCCATCGGATGTCAGCTTGATTTTCTCCATGCCGACGTCTTGCAGCATTTGCCTGAGCGTCGACGGTGTGAAGTAATTGATATGCTGCGGGGGTTCGTTCAGCATAAAGTCGTCCCTGCCAAGCATGATTGGCAGTGTCTGGTAGTTCGGGACATCGATGTAAAGAAGCCCACCGGGTTTCAGCAGGCGAAGGAGGTTTGCGAGATCGACCTTCGGCGAAAGAAGGTGTTCAAATACTTGTGCCGCATAGATGACATCGAAGGACTCTGGCTCAAACCCGATTTCATCCAGCATACCAACGTGCAGATTTTTCAGTCCGCGTTCCTTTGCTGCTCGATTGGCCCACTGGCCGATATCACAACCATGGGCATCCCACCCTCGATTCTGAGCTTGTTCAAAGAAGTACCCCGCAGCACAGGCGAAATCCAGAAGACGGCCTTTGTTCGGCACCAGTGCTTCAATTCTCTCAAGTTTTTGCTGATATTCAGCGATCACACTGGCCGAAGCAATTTTCGCATAGAGCTCGACTAGCTCTTCCTCATCACGAACAGTGTAGATTTCCTCGAGGTGCTCCGGAGTGCATCGTGGATTCATGAAAACAAAGTCACAGTTCTCGCATTTGTCGAGCTGGTAAGTGGCAATCGTTGTTTCGAACCTTGATTTCGGAGAATTGCATAAGGGGCAGTTTGAATTCACCAGCCCACTGAGCTTACTGCTTACGCCGTCCTGCAATTCTGATGTCGCCACAGCTTGTATCATGATGAATGACTTTCTTCCCAGCGTTTTGGTTTTGCCCTGCGTTGTTGAACTGCCGAGTTGCAGCAGGGATTCTGTCTCAGATTCAGTTGTCGCTGTCGTAAGGCCATCCACCTCACGGTGCTGGCCCGAAAATAGAGCTCTATCCGTTGGGTTTCCAGGTATTGTTTACTATTCATGGCTTGCCACTCAAATCGACGACGGTTTGCCGGAGCTGTTGTTTTTCTGCATCACCAACCGATCGCATATTTTTCACGCGACAGGCGTGTTATTCTGCCGGTTCACCAGCCTTTAAACGTCACCGTTTCTTCGCGTTTAATATGAGACTGCATCGGGACTTGTGTCTGCCGTTACCGGAATTTCCATCGTGGGCCAATCTTCTTGTCGCCCTGGTACAGGTACCCAGTACATGTACCCAGTACAGGTACCCAGTCATCTTTATTTGAATCCCATGAAGGCTGCTGGCAATGCATCAGGGTATCCCTTGTCGCAGAGATGAACTCAAACAAATGCTGGTGGGCACGATCATCGTTTGTACTGTCGTTTGTGCAGTGCTTCTGCTGATGGGACAGCCTGCCTGGTGCAAATGCGGTCGTCCTGTGCCGTGGTCGTGGGATATCTGGACAAGCCATAATTCACAGCATTTCGTCGATCCCTACACTCTGACTCATGTTCTGCACGGAATCGCATTTTGTGGGCTGATTGTCCTGCTTCCACAACGCGTTTCGTGGCTGGTACGTTACATGATTGCGTTAACGATCGAAGCCGGTTGGGAAGTCCTGGAGAATACGCCCTTCATTATCAATCGATATCGTGAAGCGACAATTTCGCTGGACTATCTCGGTGATTCGACGGCCAATTCCTGCGTTGACATACTTGCCTGCGGTGCTGGTTTTCTGTTGGCACGACAGATTGGTTTCCGATGGTCGACTGGACTCTTTGTCGCAACCGAACTGTTTCTATTGCTGACAATCAGAGATAGCTTGCTGCTGAACATCCTGATGCTGATTTACCCTCTCGATTCCGTTCGCGAATGGCAGATGCCATGACCTGCCAGACATAGCGCCTGCAGGTTTCTGCGATTGGGAAAACTAGTCAATAACGGATCGGCTTCAGTCAGCTTTGCGCGTCAGCAGGACTGTTGCCATGCTGAGGATGTCGTCGTTCTCTCTCGCAAATTGTTCCAGCAAATCCAGACGATTGGCGTCGACGCAGGCTTCAGTAAATGAAAAGCCTGCTGGGTCTTCAAGACGATTGAGGAAAGGAGCGGCAACTTCAAGTGCCTGAGATAGCTGCCCAATTCTCTGGCCAAGATCGACGACAACAAATGCAATCAGTTTCTTATCCGGTTCATCAGGCTCGGCATTCA
>JAGQQE010000099.1 GCA_020426345.1 Planctomycetaceae bacterium | reverse complement strand
GATTGTAGATCAGGAACTGCTGAACAAGATGCAGGCGTTTGGATATACATCCGAAACGATGCAGTTCATGCTGCTGCCATTGCTGAAGGCAGACAAGGACCCGATCGGTTCGATGGGCAATGATGCTGCACTGGCATGCCTGAGCGAACAGCCTCGCATGCTTTATGATTATTTCCATCAGATGTTTGCTCAGGTGACGAATCCAGCGATCGACTCCATCCGTGAAAACGTGATTATGTCGCTGGAGTGTTACATCGGGCCGGAAGGAAACCTCCTGGACACCAAGGCTGAGCACTGTCACCGCCTTGCTGTTCCTCACCCGATTCTGACGAATCATCAGATGGCAAATCTGAAGGGGATCAACTATCGCGGATGGCGCAGCAGAACGATCGACATCACATACCCTCGAGCCGAAGGGACCGAAGGGCTGAAGCCGGCACTGGAGCGAATCTGCCGCGAAGCTCGCGAAGCCATTCGCGATGGCTACAGCCTGATCGTCCTTTCTGACCGGGCGATCAGCGCGGAACGCGTCCCCGTGAGCGCACTGATGGCGACGGGTGCTGTTCATCATCACCTTGTGCGCCATGAAGAACGCACACAGATCGGATTGATTGTCGAAACCGGTGAGGCGCGTGAAGTCCACCACTTCTGTCTTCTGATGGGCTATGGGGCTGATGCCGTAAGCCCTTACCTGGCCTTGTACGCGCTGCGACAGGCTCGCGTTGATGGCAAATTGTCCGAAGACTGGGACGACGATCGCATCATCGCTTCGTATCGCTCCGGTGTCGCAAACGGCATGTTGAAGGTCATGGCCAAGATGGGCATTTCGACGCTTCAAAGCTACAAAGGTGCTCAGATCTTCGAAGCACTTGGTCTCGCCAAAGAGGTCATTGACCTTTGCTTTGCCGGAACTCAGAGCCGGATCAAAGGTGTGGGATTTGACGTACTGGCGCAGGAATCCCTGATGCGACATCATCTTGGATTCCCGGAGAATCCTGACAGCATATCGCATGAGCTGCCGAACCCCGGGCTTTACCACTGGCGACGGAATGGAGAGAAGCATGCATGGAATCCACACACGATCGGACGGATTCAGCAAGCGGCTCGAACCGGGGATAAGAATGCCTATCGCGATTTCGCAGAGCTGGTCAACAAAGAAACTGTGCGTGCATGCAATCTGCGAGGTTTGCTGAAGTTTCGCACGGGGAAACCTGTACCTCTAAGTGAAGTCGAACCGGTTCAGGAAATCGTAAAACGCTTCTGCACGGGAGCGATGAGTTACGGTTCGATCTCGGCAGAGTCTCACGAATCACTGGCGATTGCGATGAACCGTCTGGGCGGCAAAAGCAATACTGGTGAAGGCGGAGAACAGTACGACCGATTCACACCGGATCCGAATGGTGATCTGCGTCGATCGGCGATCAAGCAGGTTGCGTCCGGACGATTTGGCGTGACCTCTTGGTACCTGACCAATGCCGACGAGCTGCAGATCAAGATTTCGCAGGGGGCAAAGCCCGGAGAAGGCGGCGAACTCCCTGGTCATAAGGTCGACAAGATCATTGCTGCGACTCGCCTTTCGACACCGGGTGTGGGCTTGATCAGCCCGCCACCTCACCACGACATCTACTCAATTGAAGACCTTTCACAGCTGATATTCGATTTGAAAAATTCGAATCGGGCCGCCCGAATCAGCGTCAAGCTGGTCTCTGAGGTTGGCGTGGGAACAGTTGCGACCGGCGTGTCAAAAGGCCATGCCGACAACATCCTGATTTCAGGGTTCGAAGGTGGTACCGGTGCTTCCCCGCTGACCAGCATCAAGCATGCCGGGCTGCCGTGGGAGCTGGGGATCGCAGAGACCCACCAGACTCTTGTGATGAATGACCTGCGAAGTCGGGTTCGACTGCAAACGGATGGTCAGCTGAAGACCGGTCGCGATGTTGTTATCGCAACACTGCTGGGAGCAGAAGAATATGGATTTGCAACTGCCCCCCTGATCACTCTTGGCTGCATCATGATGCGGAAGTGCCATCTGAATACCTGTCCGGTTGGCATAGCCACACAGGACAAGGAACTTCGCAGGAAATTTCAGGGCAAGCCGGAACACGTCGTCAACTACCTGTTCATGGTCGCCGAAGAAACGCGGGAGATCATGGCCGAACTGGGATTCCGGACCATCAACGAAATGGTGGGACGTGTTGATATGCTGGAACTGGACGAGAATGTGGCCCACTGGAAGGCAAAACACCTCGATCTGTCGCCCATTCTGACGCCGGCAAAGAAGCCTCACGAAAACGTGGGCACCTACTGCACCGTCGACCAGAATCATGCGCTCGACAATGTCCGTGACATGGAACTTCTGGAGAAATGTCAGCCCGCAATCCGTGAACGAAAGCACGTTCGGATTGATACGACCATTCAGAATATTGATCGGGCGTTCGGCACCATACTGAGCAACGAAGTGAGCAAGGCCCACGGTGCCAAAGGTCTGCCGACAGACACGATCCACATTAAAGCCCTGGGCTCGGCAGGGCAGAGTCTCGGAGCGTGGCTGGCCCACGGCGTAACGATCGAGATTGAGGGAGATGCAAATGACTACACCGGCAAGGGACTTTCTGGTGGGCGGATCATTGTGTACCCACCGAAAACGTCTGATTTTGTCGCTGAGAAAAACATCCTGATCGGAAACGTCGCGCTCTATGGCGCGACGTCGGGTGAGGCCTACTTCCGAGGAGTGGCGGCCGAACGATTCTGCGTTCGAAATTCCGGAGCATCGGCTGTTATCGAGGGTGTCGGGGACCATGGTTGCGAATACATGACGGGCGGCAGAGCCGTCATTCTCGGCCAGACAGGTCGCAATTTTGCTGCTGGCATGTCCGGTGGCATTGCCTACGTCTTCGACCCTGAGGGCAAGCTGCTCGTGAATTGCAATCTGGAAATGGTTGAACTGGAGGACGTCGTTGAAGAGCAGGATGTGTCTGAACTGAAGACGATGATCGAAAGCCATCTGAAATACACAGGCTCCACTGTGGCAAAATCAATCCTGAACGACTGGGTCAACAGCCTGCGTCAATTCAGGAAAGTCATGCCTGTGGACTACAAACGAGCACTTCGAGAGCTTGCCGAAGAACAAGCCGCTGTTGCTTCTCGCTGACGCCTGCAGAAGGATCCGCCCATCAATGCTGGCGGTCCTTCTGGTTCAGTTACTCACGCACAACGTTCTGAAGAATGAAAGTAGAGAGTCATGGGAAAGCCAACAGGCTTCAAAGAATTTGCCCGACAGACACCAACCGACCGTGAACCGCTGCTGCGAATTCTGGATTGGAACGAATTCCACAATCACATGGACGAACCTGAACTGCGAAAGCAGGGCGCGCGATGTATGGATTGCGGAGTTCCGTTCTGCCATACCGGCGAGATGATGGCCAATATGGCAAGCGGCTGTCCCATCAATAATCTGATTCCGGAGTGGAATGACCTGGTTTACAACGGTCGTTGGCGGGATGCTCTGGACCGACTTCACAAGACGAACAATTTCCCTGAGTTTACCGGGCGAGTCTGCCCGGCGCCGTGTGAGGGTTCCTGCTGCCTTGGAGTGAATGAACCCCCGGTTACGATCAAGAACATCGAATGTGCGATCGTTGATCATGGGTTCGAGCACGGATGGATTGTTCCGGAACCGCCCGCCGCCCGTACAGGGAAGAAGATTGCAGTTGTCGGCTCAGGCCCGGCCGGGCTTGCCTGCGCAGCCCAGCTCAATAAGGCTGGCCATCTGGTGACGGTTTTTGAAAGGGATGATCGCGTGGGCGGCCTGCTGATGTATGGCATCCCGAACATGAAGCTGGACAAGAAAGACATTGTTGAACGTCGAGTGAAACTGCTTGAGCAGGAAGGAATCACTTTTGTTACCAACACGGAAATCGGCCGGGATGTCCCGGGGGACAAGCTGAAGAGTGAATTTGACGCCGTAGTGCTCTGTACGGGATCTACTCGTCCAAGAGATCTGCCGTCTCCGGGAAGGGAGCTCAAGGGAATTCATTTTGCGATGGACTTCCTGCGGCCGAATACCAGGAGCCTTCTGGATTCAAATCTGGCTGATGGAAACCACATCAATGCAAAAGACAAGCACGTGGTTGTGATCGGCGGTGGTGACACCGGGAATGACTGTCTGGGCACATCATTGCGGCATGGATGCAAGTCGATTGTCAACTTTGAAATCGTCGAACAGCCGCCGTTGCAGCGTTCGTCAAACAATCCCTGGCCGCAGTGGCCTCGCGTGTTCCGTGTGGATTATGGTCATGAGGAAGCTGCAGCAAAGTTTGGCCGCGATCCTCGCGAATTCTGCGTACAGACACTCGAATTCATTGGTGATGAAAATGGCAACGTGAAGGCCGTTAAGACCTGTGAAGTCGACTGGCAGAAAATCACCGAAGGTGGAGCTCCATTCACGCCAATCCCGGGCAGTGAGAAGGAATATCCTGCGGACCTGGTCTTCCTGGCACTCGGATTTCTCGGGCCCGAACATCCGGCAGCGCAGCAGCTTGGAATCGATATCCGCGAGGGTCGCGGCGGGATGAGTTGGTTCACGGCAGAACACGAGAAGTACACCACGAACGTCAGCAACGTCTTTGTCGCCGGTGACTGTCGACGCGGGCAGAGCCTGGTTGTCTGGGCAATCAATGAAGGACGTGGAGCGGCACGTGAAGTGGACCGATACCTCATGGGTACCACCGATCTACCTTAACTTCGACCGACTTTGATCTGGGGTAACAAGACGTTACCATGGAAACACGGTCATTTGGTTTGCTGTAAATTCACCGATCTACCCGGAGCCCAAAAGCGATGGCGAAAAACAATTCCGATTCAACTACCCGCCGCAGTTTTCTGCAGACCAGTTCAGCAGCAACCGCTGGAGCAAGCCTGCTGACAGGACTCAGCCCTGTCATGGCTGCCCACACGAGTTACGACGAAACCATCAAGATCGGTCTGATCGGATGTGGGGGACGAGGTCGTGGCGCCGCTGAGCAGGCGATGAACACGGAAGGTCCGACCAAACTGGTCGCGATGGCGGATGCATTTGCTGACAATCTGGAGAGTGCTCACAAGACTCTGGTCAGAGCCCACAAAGACAAAGTTGATGTCCCTGAAGACCGTCGTTTTGTTGGCTTCGATGCCTATCAACGGGTTCTGGAGCAGGACATCGATCTTGTAATCCTGGCAACGTCTCCCGGATTCCGTCCTCTGCATTTCGAAGCAGCAATCAACGCTGGCAAACACGTTTTCATGGAGAAACCTGTCGCTGTCGATGCCGCAGGTGTACGAAAGGTAGTTGCGGTCGCACAGGAAGCCAAAGCGAAGAATCTGGCTGTGGCTGTTGGTCTTCAGCGTCACCACGAACCCATCTACAAAGAAACGATCCAGCGACTTCATGATGGCGCCATCGGCCGAATTGTGGCAACTCGTTGCTATTGGAACGGTGCTGGTGTCTGGGTCCGCCCTCGCAAGGATGGACAAACAGAAATGGAATACCAGATGAGAAACTGGTACTACTTTAACTGGCTTTGCGGTGACCACATCACCGAACAGCACATTCACAATCTGGACGTCATCAACTGGCTGATGAAAGGTTATCCAGTCATGGCCCAGGGCCAGGGGGGGCGTCAGGTTCGAACCGGAAAAGAATACGGCGAGATCTACGACCATCACTTCGTTGAATTCACTTATGAAGACAGCGATGGCATAAAAGTGCCACTGCTGAGTCAATGTCGGCATATTCCAAACTGCTGGAATGAAGTGGATGAATACGCCCACGGCAGCGATGGATTTTGCCACCTCGCTGACGGGATCATCTATGACGCGAAGGGCAATGTGAAATGGGAGTTCCCGAAGAAGGACGCCAACGGCAAACGCCGCGGCGGTCTGCATGATGGCCACCAGCAGGAACACCACGATCTGTTCGCTGACCTGCGAGCGGGTCGAATCCCCAATGAAGCGGAGTACGGTGCCTACAGTAGTATGACATCAGTACTGGGGCGTATGGCGACGTATTCCGGAAAGCCTGTTTCATGGAAAGATGCATTGGCGAGTGAAGTTCGCATCTCACCAGTGGAGCAGTACCATAGCTTTGAAGACACGCCGCCAGTGCTTCCGAATGAGAACCTCGAATACGCGATTCCAATGCCCGGTGTGACAAAGGTTTTGTGATCGATTCGTTGAGGAGCCCCGCTTGAACGAATAACGGCCTGGCGATGTCCTTCATCGTCAGGCCTTATTTTTGGTGCCCTGATCATTTTCAACTCCCCCTGGAAGAATGTTCCCGAATGAAAATCGGCATCATGTCAGATATTCACGACAACGTGGATAATCTTCGGCACGCAATCAATCTCTTTAACTACCTTCAGGTGAGAGCAGTTCTGCTGGCTGGTGATTTCGTATCACCGCTCGTCGTACCGTCTATGCGCAAACTGACGTGCCCCGTCATTTCCTGCTTTGGTGACAACGACGGCAATCAAACCGGCATCCTCGGCGGGATGAAGATTATCGGTACTGTCGGCTTTGGAGCGATCTGCTGGAGATCACCCGACGGCGTTCACTTCCTGATGGCCCATCAGCTGGAAGACATTCGAAACTGCATCGATGGTGCTGATGTCGTCATCTTTGCGCATACGCATCGATCGAGTGTTGCGAAGGATCGGCATGGACGCTTATTCGTAAACCCAGGTGAAGTCGGCGGATGGATGTTTCGGAAACCGACGGTCGCCGTAGTTGATACTGAAACTCGTGAAGCAGAGATTCTTTCCCTGCCGGAAATGTCTCCAGGTGTCTTCATTCCGGAGCCAGGATAGTCGGTGATGAAACCTCAGTGGAAGCTCATTCTTCTGGTGATTACAGCGATGGCAATACCCATCTGTACTTACCTGCTCTTACCGCTGGTCCCTGCGACAGAACTTCCGGTGGAAATGCCGGTGGATGGCTCACAGTTTCCAACATCGAAGCTGGCGTTCCTGCAGGTGATTCCATCCGCTCCGGTCGGGCATCCGAGAATCTGTCATGTCGATGTGCAGCCAGCGACCGGGCTCACCGGCAAACCAGGTACCAGCGGCAACGGGATTATCGTCTGTGATGCAGGTCGCAATACTGTCTCTGTTATGCAGTATGCATCGGGCGTATGGAATGAACAGACAATACTCAAAGATGTCATCGCTCCCGCCCATGCAACATTGTGCGACATCGATGGCGATCTTGATCCGGATATCGCGGTGGCGGTTCTCGGCAACATCGAACCGGACGACGACGTTATTGGCAAGGTGATCCTGCTGATCAACGATTCAGGAAGTTTTCAACCGCATGTCATCCTGGACGATGTGCGAAGAGTCGCCGATGTACAGCCGGGGGATTTTGACGGAGACGGTGACATCGATTTCGCTGTTGCAGTGTTCGGGTACAACCGAGGTCAGGTTCTGTGGCTTGAAAACCGGGGCGAGCTCCATTTTGTCCGGCACGAACTGCTGACGGCTCCGGGCGTCATTCATGTGCCTGCGGCAGATTTTGATGGCGACGGCGATCTCGATATTGCCGCCGTGATTTCACAGGATGAAGAAGAAATCTGGGGGTTCGAAAACTCGGGCACCGGGCAGTTCACAGCGAGAAGAATCTGGTTTACCTGGAATTTTGACCTCGGGAGCGCCGGTCTGGTCAAGTCCGATCTGGATCAGGATGGCGACATGGACCTGCTACTTCCTGCTGGTGACAACCTTGAAGATTTCGATCCCTTTCCCCAGCCTTACCACGGTTGCTTCTGGCTGGAGAACAAGGGAGACTGGAATTTCGAAAGCCGGAGAATTGCGACGCTCGGCGGAACCTACGCCGCCGATGTGGGTGATCTGGACGGGGATGGTGACAACGATGTTGCCCTGGTCAGCATGGCTAATGTCTGGGATGCATCAGATCGTGCCAGCCTGGTCTGGCTCGAGAATGATGGTCAGCAGAATTTCACGACATGGCAGATTGCCAGCGCTCCGACCCATCTGGTCACAGTCTCCATCGGTGACATTTCGGGAGACGGGATTAACGACATTGTCGCGGGAGGTCTGCATATCCGCGGTCCCTATGATCGCATTGGTCGGGTCACGATCTGGCAGAACCAGGGGGTCCCGAACGCAACAGGGAAGGTGGTGCTGACAAAATGAAAACAGCATTCAAACTGTTGCTGACCGTGATCCTCCTGGAATCAGTTGCCGCTTCCGTGGTTGTTGTCCGAAGACTCAGGACGGCAGTGCCTCCGGTTCCGAATCTCAACAAACTTGATGATGACGCCGCCGAGGAAATCCAGAACCTGCGTCTCAGAGCCATTGAAGGCAGCAGCGAAGACTGGCGTTACCTTGCCGAATCCTATCTGGGGACGGGGTTCTATCTGGCAGCAGAGCGTTGCTTCGATCACGCCGCCGGAATGGCGCCGGACGATGATCAGGCGATGTACGGGAAGGCATTTTGTCTGGAAAGAGTTGGCAAAACCGCTGAGGCTGTTGAAGCATTCAAAGCCACCATTCGACGGGCCGACCCGCAACTGGCGGAAACTTGCTGGTACCAGATCGGTCGCTGTCACTTAAGAGATGGTAACGAGGCGGATGCAGAGAAATCATTCCGGAAAACTCCGAATTCGGCAGCAGCCACTTATCAGCTGATACGAATTCTGTTGCGAACTGATCGTCTCGATGAAGCATCCACACTGTTGCAGGAACAACTCGCCGCATATCCGAATTCTCTCAAGTTGACACAGCTTCAGCTTCAGTTGGCACGTTTGAGAAATGATCCCGCAGCTGTTGAGGAATGGGCGTCCCGCGAGCAACGCGCCACTTACATGCTGGTGCTGGAATATGGACAGAGCTTCATCACGATGTTCGCTGCCAGGCACGGAGTTTCGGCCGTTCTTTCACAGGCTATGCAGCTCAAAAATACCGGCACGCTTCAGGAGCGACAAGCAGCACTGGCTCAAGCCCTTCGGATCATTCGACGAAATGAATTATGGAACTATCGGTCGGTTTTCCTGGCAGCAGCTCATGTTGAATTTGGACTCGGCAACCTGCAGGCCACGCGCGGCCTGATTAGCGAGATTCGAAAGAATTCGAACGACGGGACCGACATTCTGGAACTCGAAGGGTTGATTTTGCAGCAGGAAGGTCGAGAGGAAGAAGCACGGCAGATCTGGGAACGTGCTCTTGCCATGAAGCCATCAGTGGATTTGCATCAGTTGCTGGCTGATTCTTACGCGAATAATGTTGAGCAACAGGCTTTGCACCAGGAGCGAGTCCGATACTTGCGGTCAGTTGAGGCATTTCGGGCCAACGAACTCAGTACAGCATTGGAGGGTCTGCAGGAATGTGTGATAATGCAGCCTGCGCATGCCGAGGCGTGGTTTTACCTGGGAGAAACAAACAGAGCCATCGGAGAGTTTGACAAGGCGATGGCTGGCTATGCACAATGCCTGCGGCTTGACCCGCATTTTGATCGAGCCGGAGCGGCGAGCGAGCAACTGAAGTCAATACTGCAGATGAACGATCGACGATGATTCATCGTGATATCAGCGGTTGGTTCAGTCCGGTGCCAAAACGGTCGATTTTTTGTTCGCGAAGGAAGGTCCAATGAGAATTGTGGTTTTCGCAATGTTGCTGATGATCACGGCCAATATTGTTGGCTGTGGAGGAAGTGCAGTCCCGAATGGTGCCCCACCACCACCTCCGCCACCAGGTGCACCCGGCGGAGACGACGACCCCAATGGCGGGGTTGGCTTCGACGATCCAAGCATGGGAAAAGATGGTGCTTAGTTAACATCACGCCCTCTGACGCTTTCGCCAGAGGGCGTTTTACTTTCGCGATCATTAACGCACTGATGCTCTCTCGCCTGCTGAGTTTCACTTTGCTTTTCAGTCTGCTGCTTGCTTGTGTTCCGGGTTGTAATACCGGGAACGATCAAGAGCCTCGCGCGAACAATGCTTCGGCGGCTGCCACCATCGACAACGCCTTGCCGGACCTCCGGATCGCAATGTCCGACGGGCGATTCCGTGATGCGGACGCGTTGGCCTCCGCCATCCTTGCCTTACATCCCAATCACTCCGAAACTCTTTTTCACGCTGCTGTTGCCAGTGCGGAGTTGGGGAACTACCAGACCGCAGTGGACTACTGTCTTCGCGTCGCCCCAGGAACCCCCCAATACTCCAACGCGATGATGATGGCAGGAAATCTGCTGCTCGACTGGAAGGGCGAGGTCAAACGCTCTGAACAGTGCTTCCGGTCGGCTTTTGAGTCTGATGATTCCAGTACCTTTGCCAGGGATCGATTGCTGTTCACGCTACAGTTGCAGGGACGCGATCACGACTCAGCTGTCCTGCAACTTTCCGCGCTTCATGAGGCTCCTGGGGATTTGAGTCGGCTGATCGCCGTCATTCAGGGTGATCTCGCCTTTCCGGCAACTGCGTTGATTCAGACATTGCAGAAATCCGACCCGACATGCGGCGGACTATGGCTGGCTGAAGCAAAGCCACTCCTGCTCCGAAAGGATTTCCGGAACGCGGAGGCTCTTTTAAGAACGGCATGTCAAAAGGATCCCGAATCCGTCGATGCGTGGGTACAACTCGGCAACCTGCTTCTTCTGGAAGACTCGACCGGAGAACTCAGCACCTGGTTTGACATCAAGCCCGGCGGGGCTGAAGCTCACTCAGGGTTCTGGTTGGTCGCGGGCGAGTACGCTCGGCAGCAGAATGAGCCCCGGCTCGCGGCATCCTGTTTTTTCGCTGCACTGGAATTGACTCCGGCTTCTATTCAGGCGAACTATGGATTGGGGATTTGTCTCCAGCTGATGCAATTGGGCACAGACGCGGAGCTCTTCCTGTTGCGAGCGCAGCAATTGCAGCGTTACCAAAAACTGCTGGACCATGCGGCCACTGCAGGGGATGAGTCTGTCGTTACGATCGATACATTGCGCGAGGGGCAGGACCTTGCGACCGCCCTGGGATTAGCCATTGAAGCAGAAGCATGGCAAACTCTCATTGCCAATCGTCAGCAGACACGTGGAATTGCCGAGTCTAAACCTGATAGCGGAGCAGAGGAACGCAGAACGCGTCTACCGCCGACAGAGAAGCGGTGTGAACTGCCAAAACTGAGTGAAACGGCACAACGGGCAATCGTTACGAAAGACCTGAGCCATGTCGTGGCAGATCTCTTCCGCAAAACCAACAGTCAATCGCACGTCGATGTGGCTTCGGATGAATCACCTGCCTGGACAACGAACAGGATGTTCCGGAATATTGCCGAGGCATCAGGTTTCGAGTTCGAATTCAATAACGGTACTTCAACCGGAATTACGGGGCAACAATGGGCATATGACTTCACTGGCGGTGGCGTAGGTGTCATCGATCTGGATGGCGATTCGTGGCCGGACATATTCTGTGCGCAGGGGACGTATGTGAATGCAGTTGACAGCGAACATCTTCGGGAGATCGGGCCAAACGAGGGGGTATTCCGCAACGTGAGAGGCCACCAATTCCTTGATGTGTCGGACGTCGCGCTGAATCATGTGCTGGCGGACTATAGTCAGGGTGTTGCGGCTGGTGACTGGAACAACGACGGATTCCCTGATCTGTTCATCGGAAATATTGGTCGCAACCGACTCATGCTTAACAACGGTGATGGCACATTCACGAACGTCTCCGAACAGGTCAATGGCGATGCAGAACGCTGGTCAACCTCCTGCGGCATCGCCGATATCACCGAAGATGGTCTGCCGGACCTGATCGCAATCAGCTACGTCGAGGGCGACTATCTGACACGGATTTGCAGGGATGAATCCGGACCACGTGACTCCTGCGCACCGCAGGCATTTCCGGGCAGCCAGAATCAAATCTTCGTGAATCAGGGCGACGGTTCATTCGTTGATGGAACAGCTGCCATGGGCTTTGCCGGCTATGAAGGAAAGGGACTTGGTCTGATCGTTGGTGATCTCAACAACGACTTACACGCAGACCTCTTCATTGCGAACGATGGTACGCCCAATTTTCTGTTTCTCAATGAAGTGGAGAAGCCCGCCGGCGTTTCTGAAGGAGACACCGGCCCTCAATTTCGTGAGGCTGCGCTTCCGCTCGGAGTTGCTCTTGATAAGACCGGCAGAACCGAAGCGTGTATGGGAGTGGCCGTTGCGGATTTTGACAGGGATACATTCTTTGAGATCTTCGTGACCAACTTTTACGAGGAATCAAACACGTTCTATCAACCGACTGGCAGGACGTCCGTTTTCCTTGACCATTCCGTCCATTCCAACCTTGGTCCGGCGAGTATTCAGTCGCTTGGGTTTGGAACTCAGGCCATCGATGCTAACCTGGATGGTCGGCTGGATTTGTTTGTGGCCAATGGTCATGTGGACGATTTCAGGGATCGCGGGATACCGTGGGCGATGCGGCCGCAGCTCTTTCTGAACGAAGGCTCCCGGCGTTTCTCTGAAGTACGTGCAGAAAACGCAGACTCTGACTATTTCCAGCAGGAATGGCTTGGCCGAGCTGTGGCTCGGCTGGACTGGAATCGTGATGGTGCAGAGGACCTCGCAGTTTCTCACCTGAACTCAGGATACGCACTGCTGGAGAACATCTCGGGGCTGCAAATCAAGGATCGTGTCAACAGCGTTGCGGTAAGGGTGGTTGGCACCTCTGTCTCCAGGGATGCCGTCGGCACATTGATTTCGTTGTCTGGTACGCATTCCGATGAATCTGAATTCCGTCAGGTCCAGGCAGGTTCGGGGTATCAGGCAAGCAACGAATTTCAGTCTGTGTTTGTGTTTCGGAGCGAAAGCGGGAAACCGGAAAATGAGGTGGTCGGCATTGAAGTGCGATGGGGACAACAGGAGAATACGGTCCAACATTCCGTCAAAGAACGGTGCACGACCCTTGTTCTCATCGAACAGCGGAATACCGCCTACACCATCCCTCGCTGAAGCTTTCCCATTGCAGTAGCGCATGCCATGCGTTGATCACTGCAGCAAAGTTGCAAACTATGCACTCCGTTTCTCTTCATGCTATTGCAATCCGATTTGTGGTGATCACGAGCGTCAGTCTGGCAACCATCTGGATTAGTCTAGGCCGAATGGCGGCCGAGAAAGTTGCGACGGCAATTGCAATGCCGGTTGGGATCATCTGGATGCTCCTGTTGTTCGCCTGCGCGGTGGCAATCGCCCGCCGGGAGAAAGCATCAGCAATGTTTATTTTCATGATCTGGCTTGCAGTCACATTCGCAGGAAGCGGATTTGTCGCCGGCTGGGTGGCCGACTCTCTGGAATCGCCATTCCTTGCGATCAGCCCGCTGGAAGAAGAGCCTTTCCACGTTGTCGTCGTGCTGGGGGGCGGAGGTTCCATCGGCGGTAACAACCGGATGCAGGGCAACTCTTCAGGTGACCGATTGATTCTCGCAGCGCAGCTGTTTCATCAGGGAATTACAGAGAACTTCATCTGCACGGGTAAGCGAATCGAATCCATGAATTCCTCAGGGGTCGATCCATCCGATGTTTCAGCAGAAGTGCTTCAGAAACTTGGAGTCCCTGAATCTGCGATCGAAAAGCTTGGTGGTCGGAATACATCGGAAGAAATGAAGACACTTGGGGAACGGTTTGGTACGTCGGACAAGAGAATCGGGATCCTGACGTCCGCATGGCACCTGCCTCGCGCACTCAGGCTGGCCCGCCGGAACAACTTCAATCCGCAGCCATTACCGGCAGATTTCCGAAAGTCTCCCGAAATCAACCCTCCAACAACAGGAGAAGTTCTCCTGATGCTG
Source organism: Planctomycetaceae bacterium (assembly GCA_020426345.1). Classification (GTDB taxonomy): domain Bacteria; phylum Planctomycetota; class Planctomycetia; order Planctomycetales; family Planctomycetaceae; genus F1-80-MAGs062. The sequence goes on along the minus strand of JAGQQE010000099.1, from coordinate 4,743 downwards.
ATTCCGTCCGCGGATGCACTGGCGGCCAACACCGCCATGGGCAAGGAATACCTCGGAATGCTTGTCGGCCGCTAGAAACCAGCGAATCGCACTCGTGTGATTCCTTGTTGATGGAATTGCACCAATCTTGCGTACTCGGGTGGAAATCTGCTTCGGATCTCCACAAGATTTGCCGCTGACTGGCAATGCGACCCCGTATTGCATTAGGCGCAGCAGCGCACTGTTTCATTGGCGACAAACGTGAGAACGACGGTTCATGTTTCAAATTAACGAGAACTACCTGAAGCTGAAGGCTGGTTACCTGTTTCCTGAGATTGGTCGGCGTGTCACGGCGTTCACCAAAAGCAACCCCGACGCCAGGGTCATTCGGCTCGGTATTGGAGACGTTACAGAGCCGCTGCCACAAGCGATCGTGCAAGCCATGCACGACGCCGTGGACGAAATGGCCAACCGCGACACGTTCCATGGTTACGGTCCGGAACAGGGCTATTCATTTCTCCGTGAACCAATCGCTGCATCAGACTTTCAGGCTCGCGGTGTGGATATCACGCCCGAGGAAATCTTTATCTCCGACGGCTCGAAGTGTGATACCGGCAACGTTCTGGACATCCTCGGCCCGGAAAACCGAATTGCCGTCGCAGACCCGGTCTATCCGGTTTACGTCGACACCAACGTCATGGCAGGGCACACGGGTGATGCAGACGCCAGCGGTCGGTACGAAGGACTCGTTTACCTGCCTGGGACAGAAGACAACAACTTCGTCCCGGATCTGCCGTCGGAAAAGGTTGACATCATCTACCTGTGTTATCCGAATAATCCAACAGGAACGGTGGCGACCAGGGAATCGCTCCAGCGGTGGGTGGATTATGCGCGAGAGAACAAATCTCTGATTCTCTTCGACGCAGCCTACGAAGCTTTCATCTCCGACCCGGAGATTCCCCACAGCATTTTTGAAATCGAAGGTGCGAAGGATTGCGCGATTGAATTTCGCAGCTTCAGCAAGAACATTGGTTTCACGGGTGTTCGATGTGCCATGACCGTGATCCCGAAGCAACTGACTGCCACAACACCAGACGGTACAGAAGTTTCACTCCATCAACTCTGGAGTCGACGGCATTCGACCAAATTCAACGGTGCGAGCTACATTGTTCAAAAAGGGGCGGCAGCGGCTTATTCCGATGAAGGCCGTCAACAGATGAAGGGTCTGATTGATTTCTATATGACCAATGCCAGGTTGCTTCGCGATGGACTTGAGTCGCTGGGAATTCGCGTTTTTGGTGGAGTTAACGCCCCTTACGTCTGGCTCAAGACTCCCGACGGATTGTCAAGCTGGGACTTCTTTGACAAGTTGTTGCAGAAGGGACATCTGGTAGGAACGCCGGGAAGCGGATTCGGGGCTGCAGGAGAGGGCTATTTTCGCCTGAGCGCGTTCAATAGCCGAGCTAACGTAGAAGAGGCTCTTCGGCGTTTCACTACCGTTATATCCTGAAGTCTGATGACCCGTTCCGCGAGTGAATCAGCAAACAAGGGGCAACTTTCGAACGTACAGTGATGTACCGCAGGCAGTTGCCCCAACTTTTGCGCCGGTTGCAGATGATTCCGAGTGAGGCGGCAGACGGTCGCCCAGCGGGGGTCCGAGAAGTGATGATGATTCTTGATACTTGTATTACCAATCCATGACGCAGATGAACTGAGACAACCATGGCTGTCATACCATCAGACTCTGAAGAGGGCACTGCGTCCAGCGCGGTCATTCCCAGGCGAGTTGTCAAAAAGGCAATCGGGCCTCGGTTGCGAGTTCTGTTCTACGTGATGATGGCTCTGCTGGCGTTGATCGGCGCAAACAGCACGTACCTTGCGGGGGTGACCTGTCTGGAGTGGTGGACCAGTCAAACATATCAGGACTACTTTTACGTTTTGATGTTGTTGGTTCATATTGTCCTCGGTCTATGCATCGTCGGACCATTTCTGGTCTTCGGCATCATCCACATGCAGAATACGAAGGATCGGAAGATTCGTCGGACGGTTCGCATTGGATATGCCTTGTTCGCCGTTTGTCTTCTCGTGCTCCTTTCCGGATTTCTGCTCCTTCGTATCGACGGAGTATTCGACCTGAAACATCCAACAGCTCGAAATGCTGTGTACTGGATGCATGTGGCGTGTCCGGTTCTGGCAGGATGGCTTTACTGGCTGCATCGCCTTGTCGGCCCGCGAATGCGATGGAAGTCGGGACTGGCGCTCGCCAGTCTGGCCGGGGCCGCGGCCATAGGGATGGTGATTCTGCAGTCGCAGGATCCTCGCGACTGGAATGTTGTCGGACCAGAGACAGGTACCAGGTACTTTGAACCGTCACTCGCACGGACCGCGACCGGCAAATTCATTCCGGCAAAGACGCTGGATATGAATGACTACTGCATGAAGTGTCATCAGGACGCTCACGACCAGTGGGCGAACAGCGTTCACAAGTTCAGTTCTTTCAACAACCCGGCTTATCTCGCATCGGTTGCTGAAACTCGTGAAGTCGGGATGCAGCGAGATGGAAATGTTCAGGGATCACGATTTTGCGCCGGATGTCATGATCCTGTGCCATTTTTCAGCGGAGCATTCGACGATCCCAACTTCGATATGCTGAACCACGAAACGGCGAAGTCCGGCATCACCTGCACCGTTTGCCACGCAATTACTCATGTCAACAGCAATGTTGGTAACGCTGATTTCACGATTGAAGAGCCTCAACATTACCCATTCGCATTCAGCGAGAACCCGGTACTTCAATGGGTGAACAATCAGCTTGTCAAAGCAAAACCGTCATTCCATAAGAAGACATTCCTGAAGCCGCTTCACAAGACATCCGAATACTGCGGCGCCTGTCACAAAGTGCATTTGCCATTTGCACTGAACCACTATCGTGACTTTCTGCGCGGACAGAATCATTATGACTCATGGCTATTGAGCGGAGTATCCGGACATGGTTCAAGGAGCTTCTACTACCCGCCGACTGCACAGAACAATTGCAACGAATGTCACATGCCCGTCGGCGAATCCAGTGACTTTGGTGCGAAGGTCGTGGATGAATCCGGGCAGCTCAAGGTCCACAACCATTTGTTTCCGTCCGCAAACACTGCTGTTGCCTGGCTCAGAGACCAGCCGGAGGTTATCAAGGCTCATCAGGACTATCTTCAGGGCGTCATGCGGGTCGATCTGTTTGGCTTGCGGGAAGGTCCTTCGGTCGAAGCACCGCTGACAGCTCCATTGCGGCCACAAGTCCCGCCATTGAAACCCGGCCAGACCTACCTGCTGGAGGCAGTGATCAGAACATTGAAAATGGGGCACCATTTTACGCAGGGGACGACGGACTCCAACGAGATCTGGCTGCATCTGACCATGACCAGTGACGGCCAAACATTGGGAGAAAGTGGAAAACTGCTGGAAGACAACAGCGTCGATCCGTACGCACATTTCGTCAACAATTTCATGCTGGATAAAGATGGTAATCGCATCGACCGGAGAAATGCTCAGGATATCTTTATCCCACTCTACACCAATCAGATTCCTCCTGGTGCAGGGCAGACCGCTCATTATCGATTTACCGTCCCGGACGACGTAGCTCATCCCGTCACGGTCAAGGCGCGGCTTCTGTATCGGAAGTTCGACTCGATCTACATGGAATACGTTGACAAGAAACTTGCGGAGATGGGAAGTCCAATTCGAGGGCATCAAGCCGGGCAGGCGTATCGAAATGAACTTCCTATCACATTGCTGGCCGAAGACGAGATGACATTTCCTGTACACGGAAGTGGCGTTGACGTCGAGAATGCTCCCTCCACGATTCCCGAATGGCAGCGATGGAACGACTACGGCATAGGCCTGCTATTGAAGGGGAAAGCGGAACTCAAACAGGCGGCCGATGCGTTTCGGCATGTTGAGCAGCTGGGACGCTACGACGGACCTTTAAATCTGGCCCGTGTGTTGTTCGAAGAAGCCGGACACGGACAACTGGATGAAGCTGTTGAAGCTGTGAAGCGAGCCGCAACTTACACCGACCCACCAGCTCCACCGTGGACTCTTGCCTGGCTCAGCGGAGTCGTGAATCGACAACAGGGTTACCTGAAGGAGGCTGAAGACAATTTCCGACAGGTGCTGGAATACAAAACCGAGGAGACAGTCCGACGAAAATTTGACTTCAGCCGCGACTACGTTGTTAACAATCTCTTAGGCCAGACAATCTTCGATCGCGCGCTGCAGATTCGAGGTGATGCTCGCAAAGAAGAGCGTGCCCAAAGGATGAGAGAGGCCATTCAGATCTTTCATCGGACGCTTTCCATAGATTCTGAAAACGTTGACGCTCATTACAATCTCGCCAGCCTTTATCGCGAGATCGGCGAAATCGAGCTCGCTCAGAAACACAAGGATCTGCATTCGCGATACAAAGTCGATGACACCGCTCGGGGAAAAGCACTACAAAAGGCCAGGGAAAAATACCCGGCAGCGAACTTCAAAGCAGAACCTGTGGTGATCTACGATCTGCAGCCTGATGTTCGTCCTTCGGAATCTCAACCAAAACAAACAGGCGAGATCGAATTGAAGTAGTACCACCGTCGGCAATCGAAGGCTGTGTTCGATAACTTCGCAACCTGTCCAGACCGAAGTCACTGCTTCAGTATCCTTCCCGGTGTGTAACGTTAGAGCTGTTGCTCTTTGAAAACGTCAAACGCTATGTCCACGATTCATGACGGAACCAGG
>JAGQQE010000098.1 GCA_020426345.1 Planctomycetaceae bacterium | reverse complement strand
CGCACGGCTCAGGAAGAGGTGGCCTAAACAGCCGGTACTCCCACAGGATGGAACATCAGAACTCTTTGGCAGCTCAGAAACACGATCCCAGCAGCACAACGGTCAATCGTCCTTCTTTGCAGCACCCATCGCTCGAATACGATCCAGTGGTGAGCCACCGGCGGCCGGCGCAGAAGGCTTTGCTGCGGCAGGGGGAGCTGGAGCTGGTGACTGCTCTTGTGTGGCGGCCGGCTCTGCTGCTGAAGCACCGGCCGCACCAGCGGCTCGAATCTTATCCAGTGGAGAGCCGCCTGTTGCCTTTGGAGCAGCGGCAGCCCCTGCACCACCAGCGGCTCGAATCTTGTCCAGCGGACTACCGCCACCAGAGGGTTTCGCAGCCCCACCGGCTGCGCGGATCTTATCCAGCGGAGAACCGCCACCAGCAGCGGGTGCTGCTTTTGGAGCTGACGGGGCTTTTTCGGGCTTTTCCACCTTTGCAGGGGCGGCCTTTGGTCGAGGCCCGTCCACCACTGTCAGAAAACCTGGGTCGATGTCGTACCAGCCGATGTCGACCGGACCATCGAACTGCACCAGAGCTCGGCAGTTCATATTGACGGTCTTCACCTGACCGGTGAACTTTGCAAATCGCTTCAATTCAGGAACACCGTCTGCCACGACAACCCACTTGTCGGTCAGTTCTTTCTTCAGTCGTTCCGCACGTTCGATTGACATCGTCTTTGCTCGTTCCTGTTTGAAGTCGCATACCCTTGCACAGCGTTCAGCATTTGCCTGATCGCAACTTTTTCCACTGCCCGGCACAGGCAGCTTCCAGAGCTACGAACAATCCAGCGGCTGAGACTCATCTCTTGCCGGATCCACCCTCGATGAATCCACGCTGCAGCTGTCTGCTGTGCATTCTGAATCAACTACGCCGGGGTTTCAAGTCGTGGCCGGAAGCCACTTGAACGGCCTCCGACATTCGAGAGATCGACATTCTGCCTGTGACGGTGAAATTCGGTTGCCCTGAGTGACGGAAGGTGCTGCAATCGGCACAGAGACGCCATGATTTGGATCCAGGGTACTCGTCGGTCTGGATGGGCGAATGGCGTCGATGCGATGGTTTTTCACTGATAAAGCGTCAAACGCGACATGGCTATGCTTGAAGGCGCACCGGCGGTTGTGGGCGGCGACGCAGAGGCCTGGGATCGGTCCGTTGTATCCGGGGGCGTGAAGCGATCCAGTCTGGGCCGAAAAACCACCAGCAGCAACAACGGCAGATACCAGAGAACATATGTTCCAATATCTTCCGGGTACCACATCTGTGCGGCGACAACCAGGGCTGTGGAGTTTGCGAGCAGGTTTTCCAGATTTCTGGCTCTGGGCAGGACAGTCATTGCAGTTAACATCACGAAGAAAACCGCCGCCAGAGGTATTCTGACAAACAACTGCCCGAAGGGAGCTTCGGGTGCTGCTCCTGTTTCGTCGAGCAAACGGTACACGGTCCAGTTCATCGTCGTGAACACTTTGCTGATGAATGAATCTGTGTTGCTGGACGTAAGCATCAAACAGATGGCAAGAATGGTCCCAACGAAAATGACCGACAGTGCGAAACGCAGCCCGCCCCGCTTTCCATAGAACACGGCCCAAACCGGCAGCAGGAAAACGGAAAAGAAAAGCGTCCCGCAGGCAAGTCCCAGCAGTACACCAGACACCACTGGTTTTCGATAGCTTGCAATCGCCCATGTCAGACAAGCGCCGGGCAGGACGTGACTCAGCTGATGGACATTGAACGCAGTGCATGGAAGGAGCAGATAGAGGCAGGACATGGATAATCCCAGCTGCAGGCTTCCAAAATGCCGACGGCCTATATGCAGCAGACCCAGAACAACGATGGTGTGCGCAATGACAACAAGCGTCTGCGCCAGGGTCTTTTCAAATTCCGAAGGCGCGTAACCTCGCGCATCTTCAGGCTGCCACTGTCCCGATAACTGTGCCACGCCCGCCGCTCCGGCTGCAATCAGCGTTTCGGTGGGGGCTGGTGGCAATGATTCCTCTGCTTTGCTGCCGGATGGAGCTTCACGACGTTCAAGTAATGCTTTGCCATGCTGCACGGCGGCCATTGCACTGTTGGGCGGCTCCACAACGAATACGCTGACCATCAGTAGTGCAAACGCGGGAACACACAGGAATGCCAGTCCCGCCTGGTTGAGATTCTGTTCAAGCCGGGGGCGACGTGTCATTGATTCGTCAAATACTAACCGCAACATCAGGAGTACGGACAAGACCAGCAGGACGGCCGAAGACCAGTGATAGACGGGATGAAACTGCGGACTGCGACGCTCGTGCTGCGGTTCCGTCTGATTCAGACCGGCCGGAACTGCAATTTCCCTTTCCGGTGTGACACTGCCGTCTCGCTTTGCGGCGGCATCGTTTGCGTGGTCGGATTCGATCTTCCCGGATTCAGCATTCTCTTCGCGTGCTGACGGTAGACTGACCGATTCTGCACCGGAAGGGTGAAGAGTGCCGTCGGCGGATGTGAGCAGCACGTTCGAATCTGCCGAGTCTGGCTGTTGCGCTTCGATTGATGCCGGGCTGATGGCAGTCTGCTGGTATGGATTCGCAGGCACAGATTTCGTCTGTGATTTCCACTCACTGGCAACTACCAGAGATGCAGAAAGTGCAAGTACCATCACCAGATCCAGATTTCTCACGGTGAACAAACGCGAAAAGCGAAAGAACACAGCAATCACCAGGACGGCCAAATACACAAGCCACGTGGGATTAGCCACGTCGACGAATAAGAATTGCTTTTCCATTGTCTGACACGAATGATCGCGAACCCTGAATCCCAGCGTCGCAGTGACCCCTCACCGCGAACAATTCTTCAGTTCACGAATTCTCGAAGAACCCGGCATCCAGCCGGGTATGACCCATTTCCCCGACTCCATTGGATGCATCCGGGCAACAAATGGCAATCGATCAATTGGCAGGAAATTGCAGATTCCGACACTTGCGTGATTCCGCCACCCGCACACTTGACATGACTCCACCGTGCAGCCTTCGACCTTTCGGTCTGGGTAAACCGAACCGAAACTAACGAAATCAAGGTTTGTCTACGACTCGTTCCGCAGCACCTACCACAGCAGGGCCGATCCGGCGGGATTTTTTTCGGACTGTCCCCGGCTTCCCGGGACCTGCGGAAATCGCTGCAATCCGTCCGAGAATTCAGTTTTCACGGCGGACTTTGGTATCAGGTCTTACCAATCTACCATGCACCGTCCGTTTCTGTTCAGGGGATCCCGGCGAGGAAGAAATCTGTGTTTAAGGAACAAGCCCTTACGACTCTTCGCCAACACAAGAGAATTGCAATTCTAACGGACGGTTATTCGACGCCCAGGCTCGCCAAAACAGCAATGAGCCTGCTTCGCTATCGGACTGGTGACGTCGTAGCGGTCATTGACCGGGAGGAAGCTGGAAAGTCGGCCCAACAGTTGCTTGGCTCAGGCGGCGGCATACCCGTTGTGGGCTCCCTGGAGGAAATCCCGGATGTCGATTCGATCTATCTGGGCATCGCTCCCCCCGGAGGTCGTCTGCCCGAACAGTGGCGAGAGCTGCTGATGGGAGCCCTGAATCGCGGGCTGGATCTGGTTTCAGGGCTGCACGATTTTCTCTGCGACGACATTGAATATGTCACGGCCGCCGAGAAGCACGGCTGCCTGTTGATCGATGTCCGACGCAACGGTTTTCGATCGACGGCAAAGTGTCACAACTTCCGCGAAGGGTGTGTTCGAGTCCACACAATTGGACACGACTGCAGTGTCGGGAAAATGGTCACGGCGATCGAAGTCCAGCAGGGTTTGGCCGAAGCGGGACAGGATGCTCGTTTCCTGGCAACCGGGCAGACGGGAATGATGATCTCCGGCGATGGTCTCCCCATCGACTGCGTTGTGTCCGACTTTGTAAATGGCGCTGCAGAAGAACTTTGTCGAAGCAACGAACACCATGACTTCTTACTGATTGAAGGGCAGGGAACCATTTCTCACCCTTCCTTTTCCGCCGTCACGGTCGGCCTGTTGCACGGCAGCGCTCCAGATGGCCTGATATTCTGCTTTGAAGCGGGGCGTGAACAGGTCAAGGGGCTGGATGGCGTCCTTATCCCGCCTCTGGAACAGCAACTCAGTGCATTTGAGGCGATGGCACGGCTTCGACATCCCTGCAGGACCATCGGAATAGCCGTGAATACGCGCTACCTGACCAGCGTGGATGCTCTGGCGGCCATTGATGCTGCCGAACAACGATTTGGACTCCCCGCCTGTGATGTCTATCGAACCGGAGCTCAAAAACTGGTACAGGCCTGTATTCATCTGCGAAAAGAATTGTTGAACGAAATGGAATGACGAGCTCAAGTCAGAGAGGCAAACCTGTGACACCAGATGACACGTCGCTTTCGATCCGGATGTTGACCCACTCGGTGCAAATGCCACTGGCACAGCCGTTCACAATCTCTCGTGGATCCATCACCAAACAATCCAGCCTGATTGTTGAACTGAAACTAACAGAGAATGCCAATGCTGCAGAAACAGCAAACGGCGGCCACGCTTCGCCGGTCCATGTCATCAGCGGATTTGGGGAAGTCACCGCAAACAGGTACTACGGGCATTCGCTGGAATCCATCCGGCTGTCGCTGGACAAAGTCAGACCACACCTCGACCAGTATCTGACGGGAACACCCGAGTCGACCTGGTCGATCATGAAGCAGATTCTGGCAGACGATTATTTTGCACTCAGTGCTCTGGATGCTGCGGCTCACGATCTTTTCGCAAAACGACTGAAGACTTCCACCTGGAATCGGTGGGGTCTTTCGATCGATCATGTCCCGGAATCCAGCTTTACGATCGGGATCGATTCGATCGATATGATGATCAGCAAACTGAACTCGATGGATGGCTGGAACTGCTACAAGATTAAGCTTGGAACCGCTGACGATATAGAAGTCATCAGACAGCTCCGTCGGCAGACTTCTTCGACATTTCGTGTCGATGCCAATTGTGGCTGGACCGCCGTACAAACAATTGAAAATTCAGGACATCTGGCCGACCTGGGAGTCGAATTTATTGAGCAGCCGATGTCGCCATCAGCGTCGGAGGCAGAAAAAAAACTGGTCTTCGAGCAGTCCGCATTACCGATTATTGCCGACGAAGATTGCCAGACGGAGCATGATGTCGCCCGGTGCCGCGAATACTTCCATGGGATCAACGTTAAACTCTGCAAGTGCGGAGGAATGACGCCCGCATTGCGCATGCTGCAGTATGCCAGAACACTTGGCATGAAGACGATGCTGGGATGTATGGTGGAAAGTTCGATTGGTATCAGCAGCGCTGCTCAGTTACTGCCACTGCTCGACTACGCGGATCTGGATGGGGCATTGCTGCTGGCCGATCAACCCGCCACGGGCGTGCAGATTAGCCACGGCCGCGTCGTCTTTCCCAATACAGCGGGCAATGGTGGCCAGCTACTTCGTGACAAGCTTGATCAATTCGCCATTTCATAAAACAGAGAAAACAGATGTCTTTTCGTCGATGTGTCGTGCTGTTCCTGATGTTCGCCGTGACCGGTTGGAATTTGTCAGGTCGCGCACTGCAAACGCAGGCCACTGCGTCTGAAAAGAAAACGCCAGCAACGGTCGAAGATACCTTTCCTGTCCGATCTGTGCAGGAGATCGAGGGCTGGAAGGTGCACGTCCACCCGATTCTGCTTTCCAGGTACAGCGGCGAAACCAGCAAGGCGATGCAGCTATTGAAACTACAGCTTGTTGAGATCCGAAAAAACGTCCCGAAGAAGGCTGTGGAATCGCTGACATCGGTTCCGCTCTATTTTTCGCCCACCTACGAAGACGGGAAGGCAGGGGCCGCGTTCCATCCCAATCGGCAGTGGCTGATCGATAACGGTCGCGATCCCCAAATGGCGAAAGCTGTGGAATTTACGAACATCCTGATTTTTGAACAGGAGCTTGTCAGGATGCCCAACTTTGCCCTTCATGAACTTGCTCATGCATACCACAACTTGTTCCTTCCAAAGGGCTTCAATAATCCGGAGGTTATGAAAGCCTACGACCGGGCGAAGAACAGCGGGAGCTATGACAGCGTTGAACGATTCCACGGCGTTGGGGGGCGGCGAACTTTCGAAAGAGCCTACGGAATGAACAATCCAATGGAATACTTCGCAGAAGCCACCGAAGCGTACTTCAGCAGGAACGACTTTTTCCCGTTTGACAAGCAGCAGTTGAAGGTCCATGACCCCGCCATGTTTGAACTGCTTGGCCAGCTCTGGCAGATGCGTCAGTAGAACCAATTCCCGGAAAAAAGTGCCGCGTAGATACCCGTCGTAATACCTACCGGACGAGTCTGGCTTGATCGCCGTCATTTCCGCGACCCACTTCCGGTGGCGGATTTGCCGCGACTGAAGTTTGTCCGGGCAATGCGGGAGTGTCATCTGCATTTGAACATGAACGAGCATTGTGAACCTGCCCACGGGGCTTTGGGCGATTGATCTGAGAGTCTTCGAACAGTCCCCAGGGTAGGCTTGCACGGGAATGTTCCGGTCCGGACGAGGAATTTCGGGCTGATTGTGAGTGATGCAAATGGGTGACCAGAATCGCAGTGATGGACAATCTGCTCGGCAGCGCAAGTTGCAACGTTTGATTCAGCAGTACCAATCTCGAAAACGCGACGGACATAAAGTCGATCAGGAAGCGTTGCTTCGCGCGTTCCCCGAATTTGCAGGAGAGCTTCGACGCGTTTTCCGTGACGAGGCCTCGTCGAATGAAGAGGTGGCATCGACCAGAATCGATCCTCGGGCAACCGGTTCGTCGGGGCGAGAAACGATCACACCCGGTGTACGGCAACGTGACACCGCTTCGGAATTCACAGTTCGAAAATTTGGCCGATACGATCTCCTGAGGCCTCTGGGCCAGGGAGCAATGGGGCAGGTCTATCTGGCTCTGGACACGACTCTGGATCGTCGCGTGGCGCTCAAGATGCCAAAACCCGCGGTTGCGAAGGAGGCTGATTTTCTGACGCGATTCACGCGCGAAGCCAAATCAGCAGCTGGGCTGAATCACAACAATATTTGTCGAGTCTACGATGCCGGTGAAATCGAAGGCACGGCCTACATCACCATGGATTTTGTCGAAGGAGTTCCGCTCGACGAACTCATTCAGGCATCCACTGTTTTGTCACTGGATACGACGTTAGAGATGGTTCGCGTGATTGCCGATGCCGTTCAGCACGCTCACGAATCCGGAGTGATCCATCGCGATCTGAAACCGGGAAATATCATCATTGACGAGCGACAGCGACCCATTGTGACTGACTTTGGGCTCGCCCGGCGAATCACTCCTTCGGCTTCAACAAAAGTGACGCAGGAGGGACTGCTGATTGGTACGCCAGCTTATATGTCACCCGAACAGGTGCGTGGGCAGCAGGATAAAGTCGGAGTCGCCAGCGATATCTACAGCCTTGGCGTCATCCTGTTCGAAATGCTGACAGGGCGATTGCCCTTCGAGGGCACTCTTCCCGAACTTCTCGTCAGGATTCTGCGAGATCGTCCACCATCGGTGCAGCAGCTGCGCGGTGAAGTCACCGAAGAGATCGAAGACATCGTTTACAAGATGCTGCAGAAAGAACCTGAACGACGCTTCAAGTCGATGCGTGACGTAGCCAATGCGATAGGCAAACTGCTGGAAAAGCCTGTGGCAGGTCATTCGAAGTTGTCGCCACCGATCAAACAAGGAACTTCCCGCTTTGACGTCCTGAAGTCGCACATTGAAATGATGCTCCAGAAAGGTCAGTACGCGACAGCGATTCAGGACTTGAAACAGTTGGCGGCAGCGACATCGCCTGCAGCAAAAGACGCCGCGGCCTGGGCTCGCACGCGATTACCTGAAGTGCAGGCAGAGGCTCGGGCCATGAGTCCGGCGGGGTTGGCGGCACTACATCAAACCGCACAACAGATGTTTGCCAGCCATGACTACCCAGGTTGTATTCAGTTGCTGGACGATGTGCCGTCACTTCTGCGTACTGAAGACATGGACAAGCTCCTGAATGTCGCGCGGAAGCGAGAGCTCGAAGCAGAACAAATACTGGAAGAAATCCGGGATAAAGAACATCGAAACCAGACAGAAGGGCTGGAGCAGCTTGTTCGCCGTCTCCTGAAACTCAAGCCCGGCAATACCTACGCGCGACGATTACTCAAGGCGCTGAATTCCTACAGCAGGACGCCGGCATTTCGCCGCCAGTATCGTTTTGAAAATGGTCGACTTCAACCGGTGCCGGAACCCAGCCTGCTGCGTCAATGGGGACTGGCTGCGGTGCTGACGGCCGTGTTGACATTTCTCGTTGTCTATGGATACACCATCTTCTACCTGAAGAGCGGCGAGCATGTGGTTGCGGTCGAAGTGGACGACGAATGGCTCGAGTCTCAGGGCGGTGAACTCACGCTGACTGTGGATGGATCGGAACACACAATTCGTGTCGCCGGTGCCAGTGATCCGAGGAATCTTGAAATTGTTGTCTCCCTTGGTGAACACGAATTCTCGGTCAAACACGGTGACACTCTTGTGCATGATCCTAAGCGTTTTGAAATCGTCAGAGACGGTCAGTCGATCCTGCGGATTACGAGTTCCGAAATGCAACTGGTGTCCACGAGAAGACGCAATGGTAACTCGACAAGTCCAACGTCTGAATTCGCGGCGTCTCCCGAAAAATCGAACACGGACGCTTCCGCTGAACAGGGTATAGAATCCTCGCCGTGGATTGATCTGTTTGACGGTCAGCAAGCGACAGGATGGCTGGCGCTGGGGCCGTTCGAGATTCGGGATGGGATTCTGGTCGCGACGGCAGAACGCGGCATGGCAGTTTCTGAAGCTGAGTTTGCTGATTTTGAACTGGAAGCGGAATGGCGACTCTCCGGAGATCAGGCGAACGGCGGGATCTATTACCGCGAGGAAAAAGAAACTCTGCTGGACGGAAATGAATATCAGTTGATTGCCCCGAACCATCCGGTAATTCGATCCCCAACGCACCGTACCGGTTCTTTCTACGGGGTTGCAGCACCGAAAGAGGATGCCGAACGACCATTGGGGGAATGGAATACAGCCCGCATTATTTGCCGCGGCAGCAGTGTCCAGCATTGGCTCAATGATCGACTCGTCGTTGAATACACTTCCAGCTCCGATGAATGGAAACAGCAGATAAGTGATCCCGCAATCGCCGAACGGAATCCAGGTGCCGGAACGCAGTTGAAGGGCCACATTCTACTGCAGCATCAGTCAGGTGAAGTGGCCTTTCGAAGAATCCGCCTGCGAACGTTCGGTCCCGGTCCGGAAATGACCAGCAATACATCCAGCCCATCCACATCCAGGACCGTCCTTTCATTCGCCCATTTTTCAGTTCTTTACTCCGGTACCGCAGCGGACGTCATCGAATGGTCAGAATCACTACCGCCGGGTTTGGGGCCAAAACATATCTCGCTGCGAGCAAACGGAACCAACAATCAATTTGATGCCGTCGCGATCAGGGCCCCGGAGTACCGTCGACACTCTTCAAGGATTGCCGTGTTCGAAGAGAAAGAGAACCCACAGGAGGTGCTGTTTCGGACACATCGCCCGACATTCATGATTCATTTTCAGGAGGATGGGCGTGTCAGAAAATTGTGTGCAGGCATCGCGGATGGCAAGCTATGGAGTTCTCATGGTCCGGGCGATGCCCAGATAAAACGCAGCATTGTCGATGGAATGAAGGGGTGGAATGACATTCCGCAGTGTGTGGACTCACGGCACTGGCAGCAGAGAGGAAGGTATCTGCTGATTCGTGCCCCGGACAAGAGATACACAGCCGTTGACTGGATCGCTCCGGTTTCGATGAAGGAAATGTCAAATGAACTCGCAAAGGCTCGCGACAACGGCATGCAACCACTGCAACTGCTGGCTTTGAATCATCATGGCGCCGTCAGTCGCCTTTATGCCGTTACCGTCAATGCGCAGCCAAAAAGTGTCTGGAGCGCATCGATCGGACTTCCCATCGACGAACTTCCTGGCGTGACCCGCATCGTCGCGAAGCAGGGCGGAGTCCCGGTTTCGGTTGCATCGGTTCAGAGTGGCTCGCAGACGCTATACAACGTCGTCTGGAAACATATTGGCGTGGGGAAACTGAACACGGCGATCGAGGCGGTTTCAGCGGCGAACAAATCCGTTCCGTCCGACGTTGACATCGTGGGAACACCGGATTCTCCAATTGTAAGCCAGGATGGAACTCCAAATCCGGCGGTCGCACCATTCTCTGCCGATGCTGCAAGAGAGTATCAGCAGGAATGGGCCAGCTATCTCAAAGTTCCGGTCGAGTTCACGAATTCCATTGGTATGAGATTTCGACTGATCCCACCGGGAACATTCATGATCGGCAGTGATGGCAGTCAGATCGATGCGCTCCGTAATGCACCTTTCGAGCTTCGAAATGATAATCGCACTGGTCTGCTGGAATCCGAAATGCCAAGGCAGAAAGTGACGATTTCGCGGCCGTTCTACCTTGGTGAAACTGAAGTAACCCAGTCACAGTATTCGCAGGTCATGGGGACATCACCATTCTGGTATTACAAAGATGGCCAGGGAGCGGAATTCGTCGCCAACGAAGATCGAAGCAATGCTCCCGCCGAAATGATCACCTGGATGAATACCGGCGAGTTCTGCGGTCGACTGACAATCCATGAAAATCTGCCGTCAGCCTACAACGTCACCAGCGAACGAATTGCCATGACCGGAGCGGGGGCCTACCGACTTCCGACAGAGGCGGAATGGGAATACGCATGTCGCGCTGGCACCGAATCGATGTATTCGACAGGTGACACTCCGGAATCACTCGATGGCTTTGCCTGGACGGCTGCAAACAGTAATTCAAGGCCCCCAAGATTCGTTGCCAGCGCCACTGCAAATCCGTTTGGGTTGTTCGATATGCACGGCAACGTTGCGGAATGGTGCCATGACGTTTGGCTGCCTGGCACCTACAGCGAGATGACAGATGTGCGGTCAACCGATCCGCGGATTGATTTGCCCATGGACGGCCTTCGAGTAGTCCGTGGTGGAAGTTTCTACATGCAACCCGTAGAAGCACGTTCGGCCAGCCGATATGCCCTCTGGCAGGGATCCGTCTGGATTGACACAGGATTTCGGGTGGCACTCTCGGTGGAAGCCGTTCGTCAGTCCCTGCTGAATGGCAGCGACAGATAACAGGCAATCATTGATGATGGACTGGACAAAATGTCAGGTGTCTGCTCGCGTTTACCTGCCGCGGTCGCCATACTTGAGCGTAGTTTTCGGGCAAAACCGTGTTTTTGCAAACCATTGTCCGATGAATCGAGTGACCGCAGTAGGTTCGCCACTTGTGGTTTTCGTTGTCGACGATAAGAATTGAGTACCAGACTCGACGACCACTCTTACCCGCCCGCGTCACAAAGCGACTCATACCGGTTATCCCACCCCCTGCCGGAGCCATCACGATGCTAACAATCCACGGCCAGAAGATGCGCTATTGCGATGGTGTGTCCCGTCGCAGTTTCCTCAAGATTGGCGGCCTTTCCATGGGGGCTGTCGGCGGCATGAACCTGTCGACGCTGATGAAAGTGCAGGCCGCATCCGGTGTTCGTGGTTCGGATAAGGCGATCATTAATATTTTCCTGGGGGGTGGACCTCCTCATCAGGATATGTGGGAAATCAAGACTGACGCCCCGCGGGAAATCCGGGGAGAATTCAGTCCGATCGAGACAAACGTTCCCGGAATTCAGATTGGCGAATGCTTTCCCAAACTGGCTGCCATTATGGATCGGCTGGTGGTGGTTCGATCCGTTGTCGGTTGTTCCGGCGCGCACGACGCATTTCAGTGCTTAACTGGATGGGATCGCCGCAGCATCGAATCCATTGGTGGCCGCCCTGCCGTCGGATCGGTTCTTGGTAAAGTCTTCGGCCCGAAGGATCCCGGCATACCGCCCAGTGTTGCACTCGCCGATACCACGCGGCATGTCCCCTGGTCAGAACCCGGCGGACCTGGATTTCTGGGGTCAGCCTATCAGCCGTTTCGCCCCAACGGCGGTGGCATGGATGACCTGACCCTCAATGGTGTCACACTGGATCGACTGGCAGATCGTCGAGCGTTACTTTCAAGCCTCGATGGTATCAAACGCAACGTCGATGCATCCGGCATGATGGATGGCATGGATTCCTTCACCGAAGCAGCCTTCGGAGTGCTCACCGGAAGCAAACTGGCCGATGCATTGGACCTTTCAAAAGAACCGGCTGAAGTCCGTGCTCGCTACGGGGACGGCAAGCCCTACCAATATCAGTACGATGGAGCACCAACCTGCAACGAACATATCCTGCTTGCACGGCGACTGGTGGAGGCTGGAGTCCGCAGTGTCACGCTTTCGTTCGGCCGATGGGACAGCCACGGTAAGAACTTTGATCTTGTTCGTGATCATGGCGGAAAACTGGATCAGGCGGTGAGCGCTTTGGTTTTGGATCTGGAAGAACGTGGCATGCTGGATGATGTCACGATCCTCGTTTGGGGCGAATTCGGCAGAACGCCCCGCATTAACGACGGAGCTGGCCGCGACCACTGGCCTCAGGTCAGCTGCGCCCTTATGGCAGGCGGCGGCATGCGGACAGGTCAGGCAATCGGCGCAACCAATCGACTTGGCGAATACGCAGCGCTTCGTCCGGTCAACGTCCAGGAGATCATTGCAACCGCGTACCACAATCTGGGTATCGATGTGATGAATACGACCCTGGCAGATCCTACAGGCCGGCCTCAGTTCCTGGTGGATATTCGAGAACCGATGCGCGAGCTCGTTTAAAACGCTGGCACTTGCCAGACGTCAGTGCCGTTCATTTTTCGAATGAGACAGAATGGATGAGGTTTCGCGAAACCCTGTTCCTGAATGCGATGCCCGTGCGTCCAGGTGAATCTTTTTTGTTGAGATTCTGACGTAGTCGGGACGCGGGACGGTGTTCCCGGCTCACCCCGTTCCGAACTCTCCAGCAACGAAGTCGGGCGTCACTGAACGATCAGCGCGCTGGTGCAGTGGTGACGGAAGTTTCAGAGCTCTCCGGCAACCGAATCTGGTAGTGCCTGGGTGTTTTCAGGAAAGCACGACAAATAGAGAATCGCTGATCTTGAAGATTCAGGAAACCGTACCACACTCAGGTCTATCGCTCTTGATTAACCACATGTGTGGACCGACGGTATGGCATTCGCCTCTATGACCAGTGAAGCATTAACCCTGGACGAACAGGAGTCATTTGCGCGCGATGGATACCTGGTCTGTCGGGGACTGATCCCCGATTCATACGTTGAGCGTATGTTGAGTGTTACGAACCGTGACCTGAGGCTCCTTCAGGGCGACATCGAATTTGAGGCCGATCTGAACTACCCCGGGGCGCCGGAATCCCGTGATTCTGAAGGAGGACAAACAGTTCGCAGACTTCGGCAGGCGATCAGCCGTGACCCCGTGTTTTGCCAGTTTCTCAAGGAACCATTGATCCTGAATCGCCTGAAGCAGTTGGTTGGCAACCATGTGGTCATGCCGCTTGCACATCACAACTGCATCATGACCAAGCAACCTCGATTCAGCAGTGATACCGGCTGGCACCAGGATACTCGTTACTGGGCATTTACAACTCCACAGCTGGTGAACCTCTGGATTGCACTCGGCAGCGAAAATCTGAACAACGGTTGTCTGCGTGTTCTACCGGGAACCCACCTGAACCCCACTCCCCGGGAACGACTGGACGACGACCTGTTCCTGCGGCAGGATCTTCCTGCCAACAAACCGCTGCTGGAAACTTCCGTCCCTGTCGAGTTACAACCCGGCGACGCACTCTTCTTTCATGCTCGTTGTTTTCATGCTGCGACACGCAACTTCAGCAACGAGACCAAGAAGTCAGTCGTTTTTACGTTTCGAAGTCTGGACAATTCACCGCTTCCGGGTACGAGATCATCAGAGATGCCTGAGTTGCTGTTGTCCTGAGCAGCGCAGCAACAAACGTCAAATTTCCGTGCTGTGATCCATTGGGCACAAGGCAGAGCACACAAGACAGAGCAGCAGTGCCCGTTAAGCAACTGACTCGGCAGATTCAGAATCAGCGTCGGCTGGTTCCGGGGATTTGGAGATTTTGTACAGCGGGCCATTGCCAAATTTGGCACCACATTTGGGGCATTTGGCTTTGGCGAGTCCTTTTCCGGCAGCCCCACCAAGCTTTTTCTTCTTCCGGCCTTCTTCGCTAATTGTCGCGCTGCAGGCGGAACAGCGGTGCCCGACAAGTTCCAGTTCAAAGGCAGGATCCTGTTCGTAGTAGACGACGTCATGAATTGCTTCGAACTTTGTTTCATCGAGGAAACAGCTGAGGGATTCGACCTTTTCTGTCTCGGGTACGCCGTTTTCCGCCGTTGGAAATTCCAGCTGGAACTGTGCTTTCAGTGTCCTGGCCAGGATACGGTAACTGCTGATGGGAAGTGAAAGGTAGCTCTGTTCGCCATCCTTGCCTTCAATCGGTAGATAGACGGCAATTCGGCCTTCTCCGAAGACCGGCACTCCTGCGAACATTGACTCCTGAACCCTGATAATCGGCTGGACGAGTTTTGTCAGGTGAAGTGAGTCTTTGTCGATGGTCTGAACTTCGGCATTGGGCAGATTCTTGAATTCACCCGTCTTGGCAACCTGATCTCGCACCTTGCTGTAACTGTCTGTCAGTTCAGAGGCGGCTTGCTTGACGTCAGTGGATCCCTTACCGAGGAAGCCGAACAGCTTGTCCCGAACAAATGCCAGCATACCGCCGTCGTCGCTTCCAGCCTTTTTGCCGGCTTTGCCTTCTTTGACATAGGACACCAGAAAGACACCAGCGTCCGTGACAGCAATGTCAACCATCGAGTGGGGTTCGACCATACTGCCTGGTTTCAGCACGACTGACGTGGGGCTGAAAACGTGCAGCCAGCCGTCATTGACCCAGGTGACTTCGACCTTTGGCTTTTCTGCTTCCTTCGCTCGTTTCTTACGAGGCTTTGGTGGGGCGGGAAGAGCCGGAATCGCGACAGGACCTTTACATTTTGGACAACGGACCTTCTTACCTGCCTGTTTGCCCGACGCCCGCACCAGATTTGTACATTTCGGACACGGAATCAGGATCTGCGTGACTGCTCCATCCTTACCTTTTTTCTGGTCTGCTTCTTTCTCTTCTGCCATGGCGATCGACAACAGGTCATCTGCATCCGCATTGACTCGAGAGCCAGCAGTTGCCGAGGACGATTTTTCAGATGTCTTTACGTCGCCGGTCTCTTCTGAATCCGCCGCGGATGCAGGGGCGGTCTCGCTCGTTTCAGCAGCAACGGCCTTGCCCCCGGGGGTCGTATCTTTGGGCTTATCAGGACCATCAACGGGCACTGATTCTGCCTGAGTCGAGGCTGGTGTCTCAGATTGATTCGAGCGGGCAGGCTGGGCGACCGCTGAATTAACACGATCATCGAGTGTGAACTCAGATTCGCCAGTCAGAGTGGATGTACCGCCTCCATCGCTGCGCAAGGTGAATCCATCTGTAGCCTGTGCGACGGCCCTGGATGCTTTTTCTGCAATTCGAGGCGGAAGGTAGTCGGTTCGCTGCTCAGGCGGGATATCGCTGTAGATGATCTTCTGCGGAGTAGTTGTGAGCTGCTCGTAGCGGCGCGCGATGTCGTCGCGCATGAAGCCGTTGCAATTCCAGCAACGGACCAGCCCCGTACGCACCATGGCGCCGCAGGAGCCGCATTCTTCTTCGAGGCTTGCGGATTTCAGCGAATCGTTCGACGCACCCTGAGCGATGTCTCGGGACTTCTTTTCGTCGAATACATGCCCACACTGCGTACACTCGTAAGTGTCCGCAAGGACCATCGATTTGCAGCTCGGACACGTTCGGAAATCTGTCGACATATCGCCGCGCGCTTGCTTTGCCGAGAGATTGAATGGACCCGCAATTAAGCGAAACCCGATTCAGTCCCGCGACGATTCTTGGTGTTTCAGGTAATTGACAACTCCCCGCCGTGGTCAGATGACCAGATTAACCGGGGTGGTTACGGTCTTACGGGGAAGTTTACGATAAAGAAAGCAACTTGTGTGATGACTTTTGGCAACACCCCGCACAATCCAATCACTTCGATCGCGCGGTTTGAGGAATCTGCGGATCCGTCCGGTTCCAAGCATAACTATTTCTTCACGCCATCTTTACAAAAAACCTGGCACGAATGGAAGAATCGATTGTGCTGACAGCCCAGTCTGGGCGGTAAAACCTTTCGGACTAGTCAAATGATCAGTGTTGTTCGGGATTATTCCGTGCGGCGATTGCGCGAGCGACGGATTCCAGCATCACTTCCATTGCGAATGGTTTCCTCAGGTAATCGACAACTCCCAGCATTTCTGCGTAGGCTTTGTGGCGACTGCCTTCGTTCGCAGTCATCATGATCACGGGGGGAGGGTCACTGAGTTCCGACAGGAATTCCAGCACCGGAAAGCCGCCCATTCGAGGCATCATCATGTCGGTCAGCACAAGATCCGGCTTGTTGTTCTGGATGATCCTTCGGCCATCCTGTCCATTGTTGGCTGCCAGGACTTTGTAACCGGCTGCCGAAAGAACGCTTTGTACCGTGGCCGAAATCTCACGATCATCCTCAATCACAAGGATCGTTTTCTGAGCGGATGAATCAGCATTCGTCATAGCAGGAATCTCAGGAGGGACGGGAAAGTCAGGCGGGATATGGTTCAGCGATTCTAGCCTGAGAGCCGTGCAGTCACCAGCGTCTGCCTTCTGCACTTGCGCCGCGCTACGGTTCAGCAGCTACGACGAACGTGTTATCCTGACGTGTTCACCCCGAACTGACAGTGCGTCGTTCGATTCCTGCCTCCCTGCACCAAAGGATATCCCATGCAAAAAGTCCGGATTCACAGACGAATGTCATCGTGCATTGCCGCACTGGCTTTCATTCTGGTTTGTCCGTCATTGATTCGCGCAGACTCCAAACAGCCAAACATTGTGTTCATTTTCAGTGATGACCACGCATCTCAGGCGATTAGTGCATACGGACACCCTCTGAATCTTCTGCACACTCCGAATCTGGACCGTCTTGCAGAAACCGGAATGTTGTTTCGCCGATGCATGGTTCCAAATTCCATTTGTGGTCCCAGTCGCGCTGTCATTCAGACAGGAAAGTACAGTCACCTGAACGGTTTCTATCGAAATGGAAATCGCTTCAACGGAGATCAGCAAACGTTTCCGAAGCTGTTAAAGAAAGCCGGATACCAGACTGCCGTTGTGGGGAAATGGCATCTGGAGTCTGATCCTCAGGGGTTCGACTACTGGCACATCCTTCCCGGGCAGGGAGCCTACTACAATCCACCAATGATTAAGAATGGTGAACGTGTCAAGCACGATGGTTACACCACGGACTTAATCACTGACTTTTCGCTCGACTGGTTGAAGCAGCGTGATGAATCAAAACCATTCATGTTGATGATGCAGCATAAAGCACCTCATCGAGAGTGGTCTCCGAACTTGAAGTACCTTGGGTGGAACGGCGACCGTAAGTTCCCGGAACCGGAAACTTTGTTCGACGACTACAGTGGGCGAGGCAAGGCTGAACACGAACAGGATATGACTCTCGCAAAAACATTCACAGAACTAGACGCCAAACTCACCGTTCCCAGGTCACTCAACGAGGAACAACGCAGGATCTGGTCGAAGTTTTACGACCCATTGAACGAAGAATTCCGCAAGGCCGATCTCAAGGGTAAAGATCTGATCCGCTGGCGTTATCAACGTTACCTGCACGACTATCTCGGCTGTATCCTGTCGGTCGATGAGAGTGTTGGACGTATGCTGGACTATCTGGACGAAGCTGGATTGTCTGAAAACACGATTGTGATTTATTCATCCGACCAGGGTTTTTACCTCGGCGAACATGGATGGTTCGACAAACGCTGGATCTACGAAGAAAGCCTGACGACTCCATTGATGGTGCGCTGGCCTGGCGTCACAAAACCTGGCTCCAGCAGTTCCGCGCTGGTCTCGGTTCTCGATTTCCCAGAGACCTTTCTGGATGCTGCTGGTCAACCGGTTCCTCCTGACATGCAGGGGGCGAGTCTGAAGCCGCTGCTGGCTGGGCAGACGCCCGAGAACTGGCGCCAGAGTTTCTATTACCATTACTACGAATACCCGGGTGCTCACAGTGTCCGCAAACACTACGGGGTCGTCACGGATCGTTTCAAGCTGTTCCATTTCTATGAGCCGGACACAAACTACTGGACGCTGATTGATCGTGAGTCTGATCCGAATGAAATGAAGAACGTCTACGACGAACCCGCCTATGCAGGCACCAGAGAAAAACTTCACTCCGAACTGACGCGACTTCGAACAGAATTGAAAGTGCCGGAGAAAGACGGGGAAGCGTCGATTACCCCGTCACGAAGACCGCCAGCAAAGGCACCGGCGAAGAACAAGAAATGACGATCCCACCCATCCAGCGGAAATGAATGAGCATCAGACCCGGTGATACTTAAATCAGCCGGGTCTTT
>JAGQQE010000097.1 GCA_020426345.1 Planctomycetaceae bacterium | reverse complement strand
ATGAAAATCTGAAAGAGATGTTTGAGCTGCTCGAACGTCGCGACGCAGGGCTTTCTGAATTTGTCGAGAAAGTGTCTGCGTTTCCCTCCGTGCGGAAGGTGATCATCAGGGCCGCGAATTCAGCCGTCATGGCAGGCTCCGTAAACATCACGGACGCGACACACGCGGCCGCGCTGCTGGGGACTCGACGGCTGGTACATCTTCTGCAGACGATGTGTGTTGACGATGAGTTTAAAGCCTCGAATCAGACGGAAATCCCGGAATCTGATTCCGTTACCGTCTGAATCATCGCGGGCTTCGCCACGTTGTAGCTGAGTCCGCAATCAATCGGTCGGCAGACGGAGGGCCCCATGTTCCCGCCTGGTAAAGATCCGGTGAAGAAGAACTCGATTCCCATGCGTCAAGCACCGGTGTTACGAATCTCCATGCTGCTTCCAGCTCATCACTGCGCGTGAAGAGCGTGGAATCCCCACGGATCACATCCAGCAGCAGGCGTTCGTATGCCTCAGGAAGATGCGTGGTAAAGTGGTCTTCATAGTCAAAATCCATAGACACTGGCTGCACCTGATACTGCATGCCAGGGCGTTTAGTCGAGAAACGCAGTGAGATGGATTCGTGAGGCTGAATCCTCAGGATTAACTGGTTGGGACGTGTTTCCACCAGATCGCACAGGTCACCATCACATTCGACAGTCGAGAAAAGATTCAGCGGGGGATTCTTAAACTGAATCGCGACTTCTGTCAGCTGTTTGGGCATACGTTTGCCGGTCCTCAGATAAAACGGGACGCCCGCCCACCGCCAGTTGTCGATGGCAACCTTCATTGCGACAAATGTTTCGCGATTCGAATTTGGGTTCACACGTTCTTCTTCGCGGTAGCCCAGTGCAGGCTGTCGATCAACCAGCCCCGCCATGTACTGTCCACGAACCGCCCAGTTGCCCACGGAACCTGAATGTCCGGGTCGAAGTGCCTGAAGCACTTTCATTTTCTCGTCGCGGATTTCTCTGGCCTGAAACAGCGAAGGCGGATCCATCGCGACCAGACACAGCAGCTGCAGGACATGATTCTGCAGGACGTCCCGTAATGCGCCGGAAGTATCGTAATAGGCGCCTCGCACACCTTCCATACCCTGTGATTCAGCAACGGTGATTTGAATGTGGTCAACATGGTTTCGGTTCAGAAGCGGTTCAAAGATGGCATTACCGAAACGAAACAGAAGGATATTCTGAACGGTTTCTTTGCCCAGGTAGTGATCAATTCGATAGATCTGATCTTCTCGGAGGCGGCTTGCGAGTTGTTCAGTAAGTTCCTGGGCTGACGCCAGGTCGTGACCGAATGGTTTTTCAACGACAACTCGCAGCTGTCCTTCGTCAGCACGGTTTGGAATCATTCCGGCACAGTGAAGACCTTCGACCGCATCGGCAAAGAGTGATGGCGCTGTCGCCAGGTAGACTACTCGAGACCGTTGCCCTTCTGAAAGCTTCGCCTCAATGGCGGTTACCTCCTGATTGAGCTGGTCGTAGTCAGCCGTTTTATTGATATCCAGACGGCGGTAGAAAAGCTGTTTGGCAAACCTTTGCCATGCGGCTTCGTCGAACTTGTCTTCCCCCAGTCGTTCCTGAATTGCTTCACGCAATTCTGCTCGGAACTCTTCGTCCGTCTTTTCCCGCCGCGCAACACCAATCACCGGACAATTGGTTTTCAGATAATCCTGCCGTGACAACTGGTAGAGCGCAGGAATGAGTTTTCGAGAAGTAAGGTCGCCTGAAGCGCCGAAGATCAGGATGGATGTATTGCTCATTTCACTTCTTGCAAGGACGAACACGTGAAAACTGCACCACAAACTGGCAGCGGTGTGCTCAATGTACGGCAACTGCCACCGAGAGACAAAGGGCGACTGATGCGTAAACGTTGAATCCCTGCATAGGAGACCGAAGCAGGTGACCCGCGGTACACCGCGGGTGGCGGCGTGAAACACTTTGCGAAAGTGACACAGCCTTTCCAGCAAATCCCTGTATATCTAAAGTCCCAGGCCCTGGAGCAACACGGAAACGTTCGAAAGCGTTCTGAATGGCAATCGCCTGAAGTGCTTCATTCGAACCGAAGTGGGGGCAAAAAAAAAGCGGAACAGGTCATGACCTGTTCCGCTTCGACAATCTCTGGTGGTTCAGTCTTCGTTGAACCTATCAGTTCTCGCCATCTTCACGTCGGTTTCGACGCTTCGGTGTCGCCAGAGCCAGGATTGCTGCTGCGGCCAGATTGGTGTGACCGTTGGAGGATTCCTCTTCCGAACCTTCCTCCCACCACGTTGCAGCATTCCAGTCGGCCATCACGGAATCGCACAACAATACCTCTTCTGTATCGCTCGCCGAGTTGTCGGTGGGAGCGATGCTGCTGAATTCAGGTACAGCAGGCTTGTCGAGCTGTGGATTCAACTTGACGTCCTGCAGTGGATACTGAGCCGTCGTCATGACGAATGATTCGACACCTTCAGAAACAGCCGTCAACTGAACGTTCGGCTCTTCGGTTGGTAGAACATCAGTGTCGGTGGCTGACACGATGCTGAAAGCTACCACGGAACTCCACCGAGTTGCGAGTCCCATGTCGCTAACCGCTCTAACCCAGACGCGGTACGCTCCGGCTCCCAGATTCGTTGCTGGCGTGAAGGAGGTATTTGTCAGCTCGGTCTCGTAGATCACCCGAGTTGTCACGCCGTTGACTGTCTTATTGACCCAAAGTTCGTAGCGTTCCGTTCCGCTGACGCTGCTCCAGACGAACTGAGGCGTACCGGAAGCAACGCTGCCTGCGGACGGGGAAGACACAACGGGTGGTTGGTCGATTCCGAATCGCTGTACTGGCGACCAGTTGCCATAAATATTGTTGCGGAGCGGACGAACCCAGACCAGATAGTCACCAGCCGGCAAGTCAATCTGTGAAGTCAGTGATGTCGACTGGATAAACTGATTCCGGAGAACAACTTCGCCGGTCTTTGAGTTTTGCACCCAAAGGTCGTAGTGAGTGGTTCCGGAGACAGCAGTCCATTCAAACGTTGGTGTGTGGTCGAAGGTACCGCCTGTTGGAGTTGTTACAACGGGTGTGGAGAGCACCGTGAATGATTTCGCTGCACTCCAGCGTCCGGGTTCATTGCGACTATTGATGCCTCGCACCCAGGCTTTGTATTCTCCGGAAGGCAGGCTTTCGAGAACCGTATAGCTGGTCGTTGTGAGATCCACCTCACGAATAACCTGGCTTTGCCCCGTTGAGATGTTGTTGACCCAGAGATCGTATCGGGCGGTATCCGGAATCGCCGTCCATGAAATGGTCGGGAAGGCCGTTGTTGCTTTGTTGCCAACCTGCACGGGTGTTGTGATGGTTGGTGCTGATACTACGCGGAACAGGTAAGGATCGCTCCAGAACCCCGGCCTTTCCAGTGAGTCGTATGCTCGCACCCAAACACGGTACGTTGCGATGCCGAGGTGCTCCGTCGGAGTCCATTCATTGGTAGTGAGTGTGGTGTTTCGCAGGTACTCTCGTACCTTCGTTGTGACGTTGTCGACCCACACGTCATACCGGGTTGCTCCTGCAATTGCCGTCCATGTAATGGTGGAACGCGGTCCTTCTGTCAGCGGAGCTGGTCCGACGATCACGGGAGGCTCGTGATCAAGAACCGTCACATTCGTGCTTCCGGACACATAGTTGGTTGCCGTGACGCTAATGGTCACGTGTTGAGGCCCGTCTGCATCGGGGTCGTTAACTGCTGTGATCGGGAAATCAACCGACGAACTGCCAGCAGGGATCGTGACTGTCGCAGGCACTGTCAGTTCTGTTTCGTCACTGCTTGCCAGTGAAACGATCAGATCGTTGACCGAATCGATGTCGCTTCGTGTGACCGTACCAGTGGCTGCATTCGCTCCGGCATTCTCCAGGAACTGCGACGGATTAACGGTGACAGTCACAGTTTCATGATCTGCAACGTTCAGGACCAGACTGCCGGGAGAGATGGAAAATTCTGATGCCTCAATGGTGACTGCGATTGTGCCGTCGTCAACATTATCGTCCAGAATCGTAACGACGAACGGCACCGATGCAGCGCCGGCGGGAATCGTCACGGTTGGAGGCACCTGCAGCTCTGTTGTGTCGCTGCTGAGCAGGTTCACGACCATTGCCTGGCTAATGTCGGATTGATCCACTCGGGACAATGTCAATGTAATTGAACCCGAGTTTTCCAGAACGGTCGTGGTTGGTGAGGTAATCCGAAGGCTTGGCTCAATATCTTCAACCACCAGATCCGTTGTCACCTGGTTCACATAGCCGGCAGCAGCTGCCGTGATGGTGATCGACTCGGGACCTTCAACGATGTTGTCATCAATAACATCGACCGGGACGACAACAGAAGACTGTCCGGCAGGGATGGTCACGATCGCCGGTACGGAGACAGACGAGGGATTGCTGCTGGTCAACGAAACGTTTAATGGCGACAGCAGGTCCGTGTTATTCCGAGAGATGGTCAGCGTCGTTGCTCCCGCGCCTCCGTTTTCCGGAATTGTCGAGTCTGCCGCGACCATTGACAATGTCTCATAATCCAGGACATCCAGTGTATCTGTGCCAGCCAGGAAGCCGGTCAGGTCGATTGTGGAACCGCTGATTTGAACGACTTGTGTTCCGTCGAGAAGCGAATCGTCAACAGCATCGATGTCGATTTCAATCTGTGATTGATTCGGTGGAATTACAACAGAAGTGACCGTGGTCGCCTCCGATGGATCGCTGCTGACCAGATCGACCGTCAGTGCTGCCAGTCCAACGGTATCCAGATCCAGTGTCCACGAAAACAGGGTTCCAACATCGCTTGGGTTGTCGTCTGTTATTTCGAGGTACCAGGTGCCGCTTGGGTTATCACCATCGAACATACTCAGCGATTGTTCTGGTCGGAATCGACCGGTGAATGGCGCACTGCCAGTCAGGATGCCGAAATCAGCTTCATCGTCCAGAGTCGTTGATGTCATGAAGGAGCCATTCGAGAGCACATCCGTGAATAGCTCCACGCGTTTGGTGCCTGTTTGACCAACATGAACGAGGAAAACATCAAGATCAGAGAGCCAGCCATGCTGAAGTGAAAGTGTGACATCAACATCTGTGATTGCAGAAACCTGAGAAGGCACTGACACAGCCGCCAGAATCTTGTCGTTGTCGAGGATCGTCCTCGGGGCTTCGCCGACGAATTTCTGTGTGGCGTGATAGTCGTAAGGGCCGTCTATATCTGTACGGCGAACGATGGCAGTCGTTGCAGCGGTGCCGTCATTTTCGACAACGGAATCTGCGGCAATTTCAATCTCCAGACCCTCTGTGTCCAGGACGGCGATGGTTGCGCCCTGTCCGGAAAAGTAGCCATTTGCAGACACGTCTACCAAAGCGATTTGCGTGCCATCCCGCAGTCGATCGTCCACTGCATCCAGCGGAATCTGAATCGATCCCACGCCAATTGGCAGTGTCACGGTGAGCGGCACTCCGACTTCCGTCGGATCAGAATTGCTGAGAGTGACTGTCACTGTTGAAGCAGACCGCGTTGCTGCCTCACCGAAGCTGACGAATGTATCGCCCGGATCAGTGGCGATGTAACTGTTGAATACGGCCAGAGTTCGGTCTGTTCTTGCGAACTCTCCCACGGAACTGGAGACCAGAATCGATCCGGTGACGCTCAGGTCGATGTCATCCAGCACACCAAGGCCGGATGGAACTGCCTGTAGTTCCGTCCCGTCGGAAGCAAATTCGACTACGCTGCCATCGTCCGCTGCTCCCAGGATGATTCCGTTGGCATCTACAGTGATGGCTCGGACTGCTCGATCCAAAGTCACGAATTCAATAACGGCTAACGTCGTTGGATCGAATTTTCCAACAACCAGACCACCGTCTTCAAGTGCATACAACAACCCGTCGAGACCGATCGTTGTGTCGCGGTAGCGATAGTCTGTTGGTACCAGTCCGGGGATACCGTCGCTTGCCAGCGACATAAATCCGGAAGCCGCATTGATTTGACGGACAAGTGCACCGTTGAGGTCAAAGACATTAATCACATTGCTTGCGAACACGCTCTGGTAGATTTCGCTGCCGACAACCGCCAGACCTTCCTGAGACTGGCGCTGGGATGAGAAACGATCAATCAACTGCCCATTGAGCGGACTGATCTCCAGAATGTCATCCGAGAACAGGGATGTCACATAAAGGTGACCGGTTTCTGGGCTGGCAGCCAGTCCACCAGAAAGATCGAAGCCGTTGATCGCCCCGACGAACATGCGTTTGGTCACTGAACGCTGTTCAAGGTCGAACTCCAGAATTTCGTCATTAAGGAACGGGTCCAGGATGTAGAGCTTGCCATTCAGGTAAGCCAGCCCTTCAAAGCTTGACGTCACAGCATTCACTGAATAGGTGTCAACAACCTGACCGAGATCGGGATCGACCTTGTAAATGGTATCAACGGACGAATGCAGGACGTATACATAAGTTCCATCGAACGCACTTCCGGCGTACCCCCCGATGTCGAACGGCATTGGGATGGTCTTGATGATCGAGCCATCAACGGGATTGATCTCGTAAAGACTATCGCCGAACAGCGTGTTGCCGAACAGTCGGTTGCCGAACGACTTTGTGCCAAATCGATCCACTGCGCCAGTGTTCGTATCGACGCGAACAATTCCAAAGCTGTCGCCTGGTGCTGTCTGCATATCCGTCAGGAACACATAGTCGCCAAATGCGGTGATGCCTCCGGATGATTTATCGGATGGGTTGGTCGACAGCCCTGGCACGCTGAAGTGGGTCCAGGTGTCGTTCCCGAAGTTGTAGACGGAGACAAAGACCTGTGTCGTTCCGTTGTAGACGGCAATCTTGCCGTTCTCCAGGACGACCATGTCATGGGTATCCTGACCAACGGGGCGAACACCACTTGGCCAGGGGACGGCGATTGTGTTTACGAGCAGACCAGTGTCGTCGTATTCTTCAATGGTGTTATTTGCAATCACCAGATCATTGGGCGGAAACAGGTCGTTGTTACTGCGAGTGATTGTCAGGGTTGTGGCATTCGGACCGTCGCTTTCACGAATCACATTGTCCGCGACAGAGATATTTATGGTCTCGTGGTCAAGCACCGACAGGGAGGCTCCCGTGGTGTAGGTGCCGAGAGTGCCACTGATCTGAACGACCTGTGTGCCGTCGAGAAGCGTGTCGTCAATAATGTCGATTGGGAATGTGACTGATCGTCGACCGGCGGGAATGGTCACAACCGCCGGGACAGTTGCTTCGGTCGTGTCACTCGATGTGAGGAAGACGTCGACAGGGTTAGCCACGCTTGCAAACTGACTTCGGAAAACGGTTCCGGTCGCTGCGCCTGGTCCGGCATTCTCAAGAATTGCCTTCGGGGTCACCGTCAATGCAAGCGGTAGCTCCGTGCCAAAGGCGGTCAGCTGGACATTGCTGAGCGTACCTGTGATCCCCCGGGTGTTGTCGCTGACTTCGAGCGTCCAGGTTCCAAGGGCGTTTTCGCCCCAGTGGTGTGTCGATGTAAAGACCCAGCCAGAGTATTGCTCAAAGCTGGC
Organism: Planctomycetaceae bacterium; assembly: GCA_020426345.1. GTDB lineage: Bacteria > Planctomycetota > Planctomycetia > Planctomycetales > Planctomycetaceae > F1-80-MAGs062. The sequence goes on along the minus strand of JAGQQE010000097.1, from coordinate 11,156 downwards.
TGCTCCGGTCAGAACGCGAGCGCTGGCGAGTTCTGATCTGGTGCCACTTGGTGAAACCAGTGTGACAGTGAGGTCTTCGCCGCGAAAGTGGAATGGAGCATTGAAATAGAGTTCAACATTTTCGATGCTGAGCTGCCCTGTCATATTGATCGGGAAGCTGACCACCGATCCATCGTCCGGGATGGTCTGGTTCAGAGAAATCAGCCCGGAGGTAACAGAGGTTTCCTGATCAAGCGGCACGTAGCTTAAAGCCATATTGACCGCGGCTTCAGCATCCACGACCCCGTAGCCGTATTTGTGGTTTACCCAAAGTCCGGCACCATTCAGGCTCCAGCCCGGATCCGTTGGATCAACCAGTCTCGCTGTGCGGACGAGAATGTCCTGGACTTCTCTGTAGGTCAGGTTGGGATTTGCTTCCAGCATTAATGCGACAACGCCGGATACCATCGCCGCGGAGATAGAAGTTCCCTGAGCATACTGATACGTGTAGTTGTCGTTGATGGACTCACCATCGGTGTTGCCGAAGATGTTGTAACCTTCGTCAGACCGAAAGATGACCTGCCCCAGATTGTTGAACTGAATGTCGGTGTCAATCGGGTCAGTGGTCACCATAGGGCTGCCCCCACCACTGGCATAGGCGGAGACGAGAATAGACGCCCCCTGTTCAAAACCGAGTGAACGGCCGGAACTATTCACAGCGCCCACTGCGATCGTGTACCTTGAACTTGCGTACCCGTCGTAGTTCACATTGTCAATTTGACTACTGCCGTTGCCGGCAGCCCAAACATAGATCGTTCCCTTACCACCTCGGCCCTGTTCCGCACCCGCTCGCAGGGCAGCTGAAGCTCCCAGAGATAATCCATGGAGAGCCCCATCACTGACCGGGCCCCAGCTGTTGTTTGAAACGTCGATGCTGGCCTGAGCATAATTCAGGGCGTTGCCTTCTGCCGTTGGACTCACCGTGGATCCACGGTTGGTTCCTGTCGTCGGAGGCTGAAGAAGTCGAATACCGACCAGGCCGGCTTCGGGGGCAACGCCTGAGATACCTTCGTTGTTATTTCCCTGTGCAGCGATGTAGCCGCCAATTGCTGTTCCGTGAGAAATGCCGTAATTCGATGCCGGGGTGGGATCGTTATCATTTCCGACGAAGTCAAAGCTCGCCCCATTGATAACATTTCCGATCAGATCGGGGTGAACGAGCTGCAGACTGTCGTCAACGACAGCAACGACGACGCCTGCTCCGGTGTAGTTGTCCCACACATTGGTAACGTTCAGGTCATTGCCGACGGTTGCACCAAGCTGACCATTGTTGCTCAGGTACCATTGATCGTTGAAAAACGTGTCATTGGGAATGAATCGCAATTCGACCGGCTGCTCAAGCTCCGGTTCCAGCGCTTCGAATCCATAGATGTCTGTCAGGCGATCGGCAGCATCCTGAATCGAAATGCCGGCATCGAACGTAAGAGTGAAACTGTTCGGGACAGCATGGTAGATTTCAATACTGCTGGCACCTGTTGCGGACAGCAGAGCGTCCGCATCCTGAGGTGTTGTGAACACGGCGACGAAATCATTCGCCGTTGTCTGGCCATCGTATGTACCCAAAATCGTGGGGTTGAACAGCGCCTGGGTCAGATCCGCAGCCAGAAGTTGGCGATCTTCCAGCAGTTCCGAGCGGACATCTGCCGACCGTCCGTGCCGAGTTCGGCCTCGACGAGCGGAGCGTGGTTTCCCGAAAAGGTTCCGAAGGTTGTCGACGAATGTACTTTTACGGAACGGGAGATGTCGCATTGTGTATCAAACCTCAGACAGAAACTCCGGCATTTCGCCGGAAACGGATGTTCCTGAAGATGCGCTTTTCAGAGGGAAACGGACTGTGTGCGTTAGTTGGAAAGGACGAGTTGTGGCAGGTTCTCTAACAAAGACAGAGTCACAACCGCGCAAACCGGGACGTTTTGGTACCGGTCGCCACGTATGATGGTCCCTCCTGGGATGCCATCGCAACATGTTTTCCGGTGAATCAGGGACGAATCTGCGACGCGAAACGGTGTGTTTTCCCGATGTTTTGCAGATTCAACGAGTTGTACGGGACTGTTTCCCAATGACCTCATTGACAGTCGACTTTTCCGCTTTTGCGGATTGTCGGGGCACAAGTGTGCACCGACGTGACTACCGTCCGCTGGAGATCGTCGCCACCTGAGGGTTAACCTGACTGAAATCCTCGTGGCAGAAACATATGCAGCAGGTCAAAGTGGTGACTACCGGTCACGACGGTTCTCGGTCCTGCAACAACAGCTCAGAAAACCACGACTGAGACATTTTCGCGGGCAAAAGCGACGCTATTCTGCCAGCATGGCTACCACGACCCCTTCAACGATCTGACTGGGAATCGTCGGCTGGCAAATTCGATCGTTGAGGCAATGTTTCCCGGTGGTGACGTCAAATTGCCATCCATGCCACGGGCAGGTCACGATGTTGTTTCGCAACATCCCTTTTCCCAGGGGTCCCCCGGCATGCGGGCAGATTCCATCCATGACGTGGAACTTTCCATCCACGTTGTAAACAGCGAAAATTCGACCGGCGGCTACAATCTCTCGAGATTCACCAAGGGGAATCTCGGCCGCAGCTATCAGTTCAACAGGCGTGCTCATTCATTTGCTTTCAGTTGCACAGCGACTTCCTCTGCCCGTTTCAGGACACGCATCATATTACCGCCAAGGAGCTTTTGAATCTGCCGGGCGTTGTACCCCCGGTTCACAAGTTCCTGAGAAATGCGTGGATAGGTGGCAACAGATTCCAGCTGGTCCGGCAACCGGGGGACACCGTCAAAATCAGATCCCAGACCAACATGATCTTCGCCAGCGATACGAATGATGTGTTCGATATGATCCACAACATCATGGATCGTTCCGTGTGCTTCTTCGTCACGTACTGCCAGATCCGTCGGAATCACGAACCGGGAAAAGAAATTGACCATCACAACCCCGCCATTGGCCGCCGTCAGTTTCAGAACATCATCCGGCACATTGCGGGGGTGATCCGTGATCGCACGAGCAGACGAATGCGAGAACATTACCGGAGCTTTCGAGGCTTTGAGTGCCTGCTTCATGGTCTCGGGAGAAACGTGTGACAAATCAATCACCATTCCCAGTTTGTTCATTTCGGCAATAACGGCCAGGCCGAAATCTGACAGACCGTTCGCTCTGGGATCGTCCGTTGCGGAATCCGCCCACTCAAGGGACTTCGAATGGGTGAGCGTCATGTAGCGGCAGCCGAGATCATAAAGCCGGTGAAGGTTTTGAAGCTCACCTTCAATACTATGGCCACCCTCGACTCCCATCATCGACGCAATTTTTCCTTCAGCAACGATACGTTCGATATCGTTTGCCGTGCTGGCCAGTTCGAAGTCGTCGGGGTATCGCTTCAGCATCTGCTGCACGATGCTGATTTGTGCAAGGGTCTGAGACAACGCGTCGCCCGTAACCATCGTGTCTGACGGGACGTAAACAGACCAGAACTGCGCTTTGACACCACCTTCACGAAGGCGAGGGATGTCTGTATGTATGGAGGGCTGGCGCTGAGAGATATCCAGATTGTCGAAGCTGGAATTGGCCTTCGTTCGTACTTCCCATGGCAGGTCATTGTGGCCGTCAAACAGCATGCCCGCATGGTGAATACGTAATGCTTCTTCTGAGACTCTGATGGGGGTGTTGCGATTCGATGCCGTGGTGTTTCCCACGGTGAGGTCGTCACCATAACTGCCGGAAAATGGAGACAGGATCACGACTGCTGCGAGCAGTCTCTTCAAAACCGGTCTGCCGATGGAGTTGTTCATTGCATGTCTACTACGAAAGGATTTGTTGGACGACGCGGCATTCTTCAACACCCGTCAATCGTTGGTCGAGACCCTGAAACGGAAATGAGAGTTGTTTGTGATGGAAACCCAGCAAGTGCAGAATTGTTGCGTGCAGGTCGCGAACATGAACGCGGTCGACGGTGGCGTTGAATCCAAATTCGTCACTCTCACCAAGTGTCACACCGCCCTTGATACCACCTCCCGCCAGCCACATGGTAAAGGCGTTCGGGTGATGATCCCGACCATCATTGCCGCCCTGAACCATCGGCGTTCGGCCGAATTCGCCTCCCCAAATCACGAGCGTGTCGTCCAGCATTCCCTGCTGTTTCAGATCTGCAATCAGCGCAGCACTGGCCTGGTCGGTGTCTTTGCAGTTCTTCCTGAGGTCGTTGACCAGATTGCCGTGCTGGTCCCAGGCTTCATGGAAGATTTCGACGAATCGAACACCTCGCTGGACGAGCCGTCTGGCCAGCAGGCAGGTATTCGCAAACGAAGGTTCACCCGGCTTCGCTCCATACAAATCCAGCACGTGCTGCGGTTCACTGGAGATGTCCATGACATCCGGGGCGGTCGCCTGCATTCTGTATGCCATCTCAAAGGCGTTGATGCGTGTGGCAATCTCCGGATCGCCGACGTCCTGAAGACGCGACGCATTGATCTGGTTGATGACATCCAGGGATTCTCTTTGCAGTGCACGATCGACACCGCGCGGATTGCTGAGATACAGTACCGGATCTCCGGTGGTCCTGAATTCCACGCCCTGATAAAGCGTTGGAAGAAATCCGCTTCCCCAATTTGCTGAGCCTCCACTCGGGCCTTTCTTGCCTGTGCTGAACACGACAAATCCGGGCAGGTCCTGAGATTCAGATCCCAGACCGTACAGAGACCAGGCGCCGAGGCTTGGTTTGCCGAACTGAAGTGATCCGGTGCTCATCTGAATCTGGGCTGGTGCGTGATTGAATCCGTCGGTCACCATCGATTTAACGATGGCGATGTCGTCTACGACCTTTGCCAGGTGCGGCAGCAGCTCAGAGAGTTCCGCGCCGCAGGCTCCATGGCGGTCAAATGCGAATTTTGGCCCGAGCAATGTCGAATTGGGGTTAATGAATGCGGCCCTGTACCCCTTCAGAAGTTCGGCAGGAGGAAGTGTTCCGTTATATTTCGCCAATTGTGGCTTGTTGTCGAACAGCTCAAGGTGACTGGGCGCGCCAGCCATGAACAGAAATATGACGTTCTTTGCCCTTGGCGCGATGTGTGGGCTCCGGGGCGCCAACGGATTTGCGTCTCCCATCCCGTCCGAAGTCGAAACACCGGCCGACGCGGGATTCGTCGCGGCAAGCAGCGAGTTGGCCGCGATGCTGCCAAGCCCGATACCGCACTGATGCAGAAACCAGCGTCGTGCGGCAGAGTAACTATGTGGCATCGGCATTTGGCCACTCGTTGAACGATAAAAACCACCACTTGATTCCCGGGGTGACTGCATTAGAAGCTGTCCTTATTCAGTGGCCGACGATTCCGGTTCAGATTTTGCCTGTCCTTCAGCCAGCAGCAATTCCACTGCAGATTCAAGAAACTCGAACTGATGCAAGCCGACAAGCTTCAGTCGAACCCTGCCCTGAGTATCGATGAAAAGGGTTGTTGGATAACCCTGAAAATCGGGCACCTGTTTCAGTGTCTTTGAGTCGATGAGGGCGCAGGGATAGTTGATCCCATCTGATGAAATCACCTCACGCACAGTGACCATGTTAGTTGCTTCGTCACCGCTGTTTTCCTGATTGAGTCCAATCATCTGAAAACCCGCTTCTCCAAACTTGTCCTGCAGCCTGACGAAGGATGGGATCTCTTTCCGGCACGGACCACACCAGGTTCCCCAGATATCGACGATACAGACTTTCCCTTTGAAATCGTCCAGCGCGAGTGGCTTGAGTGTGCTGACATCTTTCAGAGTGAAGTCGAAAGGGAATGGTTCATGCGATGCAAGCAACGCTTCGACCTCTTCCTTCAGTGATTCCTTGATGGTGGTCGACCACTGCGGCAGACTTTCTTTGAACTCGGCCGATTCTCGCAAGGCTTTCAGTTCTGGCGCCGTGGACAATGCTGACAATTCTGTGAATCCGTTTTCGATGGCTGATCGCAATGCGGACATTGCCAGATCCTGCTTTCCATCCGCAGCAAGCGCTGTGGAGTATCGAAACAGGATGTCGCCCGCCAGACTCACGCCCGCCGGAAACTCGATTTTCGCATCGATCGCCTTCTGCAGGATCTCTCCCGCACGCATCGACGCAAGATGGGAACGGCTGATATCTCCCTCCATGCCAAAGTGGACCCCCAGCTGGTGACACAATTGCAGGTAGCCAAAAACGGCTGCGGGATTTTCAGGAGACGCTTCGTACGCAGATCGATACTTCGAAAAAATGCTGTGGATGTCGACATTCGGAAACTCCACGCCCGCCAGAAGTGGATCGGCAACGGGGCGCTGACTGGCTGATTTCGCCGGGGCATCGGTCCCTTCGCTGGATGGACTCCCAGCCGGTTCATCGCCCTTATGTGCATCAGCGTACTCTTCGCGCCCTGCAGGACTATCAGAATTGGGTTTGTCCGATTGCGCGATGCTGTCTGTCGTCGGTTCCGAAGAACACCCGGAGATCAGAAGTAAGGAAGCGATGAGGACGAGCGAACAATTTTGCATGAAATCGAACCATTTGCGGAGTTGCGTTTACGCGACGGGAGTCGGTGCATTATGGGGACTCATCGTGGAATTGTTCCAGCGACTCTGCTGCATTGATCACCATTCTGTGGTCGAACAGATCTTTGCGCGGCGGTTGTTCGTACCTGATAAGCTTGACTTCTGCAGGGATGTCTGAATGCTTCGCCCAGAGAAAGTGCCATTCGTTTGCTCGGACGAGCATTCATCAAAGTGACGCAAGTGCCACCAGGAGACCGCATAATGATTCTGCTCGAGTTCGTCTTGAACGGCAGCCAAAGATTCCGTTGGTCTGTTCTTCTGGCCACTCTGCCCGTTCTCGTGTGTCGGGCGCTGGCCGGTGAGTCAATCCGTCAGGAGGCGGCATCGGCGAATCCTTCCAGTGCCGCCCGCCCTCTCAATGTTCTGCTGATCATGTCTGATGACCTGACAGCGACCGCGCTGTCGTGTTATGGCAACTCAGTTTGCAGCACTCCAAACATTGATTCGCTGGCCAGTCGGGGAACCCGCTTTACTCGAGCCTATTGTCAGGCAACCTATTGCGGTCCTTCCCGGGCGTCGATGCTGACGGGATATTATCCGCATGCCACTGGGGTCCTTGGTTATACGAACCCGAGGCCACAAATCGGCGATCGAGCCACCTGGCCACAACATTTCAAAAACAACGGCTACTACAGCGCTCGTGTGAGTAAGATTTTTCATATGGGTGTCCCGGGTGGAATTGAGATCGGTGGCGATGGCCGGGATCACAATCATTACAACGGTGCCGATGATGAATTCTCCTGGACCGAACGATTCAACAGTCCAGGCCCGGAGTGGAAAGCTGTGGGAACCGGGGAGACCCTGGAAGGGAACCCCGATGGCAAAAAACCTGTTGTAGGTGGCAATACATTTGTTGTGGTTGAAGCTGAGGGTGATGACCTTGTGCATTCGGATGGCATGACAGCTGAGAAAGCGGTTCGACTGATCCACGATCACAAGGATCAGCCATTCTGGCTTGGCGTTGGATTTGTTCGGCCACATGTCCCGTTCGTGGCTCCGTCCCGCTACTTCCGGCCCTTCAAGCCATTCGACAGGATGGAATTGCCGCCGAAGCTCGAAGGCGACTGGGACGATATTCCAGAGGCAGGCATCAATTACAAGACCAGTCTCAATATGAAGATGGACGAGCGGCGGCAGAAAAAAGCAGTCGGCGCGTACTATGCCTGCGTCAGCTATGTCGACACTCAGGTCGGTAAAGTGCTGGCCGCCGTTCGGGACGCAGGTATCGAAGACCACACCGTTGTGATCTTTACCAGTGATCACGGTTACCATCTGGGTGAGCATGACTTCTGGGCCAAGGTGAGTCTGCGGGATGAATCGGCGGCAGTCCCCCTGATTATTTGTTTGCCTGGCCAAAGGCCGTCTGTCTGCCATAGTCTGGTCGAACTGATCGATCTTTTTCCGACGACGGCAAAACTATGCGGACTAAATATTCCTGAGCGGCTTCAGGGCCGGGACATCTCACCGCTGTTGCGCAATCCCGATTTGTCTGTGCGTGACGCGGCGTTCAGCGTGGCTCCAAGCCGAAAAGGATTTCTGTTGCGAGAGGACCAGTATGCGTTTATCCAATACGGCGAGGACGCAGAGGGTGGCATGGAACTGTTCAACGTTCAGACCGACCCACAGCAATTCACAAACCTCGCACAACTTCCGTCGCACGCTGGCCAGGTGAAGGACTTTCGGCAGAAGATGTCGGCCAGGCTGGCAGCGATCAGGCAAAATGATCTGGGCAGGTGATGTGGGTTGTTCGCGTAGAACCAACGCGAGGAGCCGCCTCATTTCAAGCATTCCATGCGCAGCGCTGTGATGTGACTTGGCCAATTCTGTCTTGAGGTCTAAAACATCCTCGAGGTCTAACCTAACCTCGCAGCCTGTTCAAAAACAGGACTGGCTCGAGCAGGAAACGCTGAAACGCGATGGTTTCCAGTCGTCCTGCGTGCCTGTCCCGGATTGTTAACGGACAGCTAAGATATCTGGACCGGTGAGCGACAGGACGTGCCGAAAGGCTCTCCGTCGACGCGTTGCCAGTCTGTCAAAAGCAATGCACTTTTCTGAAATGCGTCCGCCTGATTCTTAACAGGCATCGTTTGATGAATTCCTGTCTTCTTACGTTCGTGAACTGCGTAATCTGCCTCGCACAATCTGCAAAGTCCTGAGATGACCCAAAAATCCCTGCTTCAGCCTTTCTCACTAGGTGACCTGCAACTTCCAAACCGCATCGTGATGGCTCCCCTGACTCGCGCGCGATCTGGTCCGGATCGGATCCCCAATCACATCATGGCGGAATACTATGTTCAACGAAGTTCTGCCGGTCTGATCATCTCTGAGGCTACGACAATCTCTGAAGAAGCGAACGGTTGGGTCGAGTCGCCCGGCATCTACACAGACGCCATGATCGCGGGCTGGTCCGGAGTTGTGGATTCTGTTCATCAGGCAGGCGGTCGCATTTTCCTGCAGCTTTGGCACATGGGCCGAGCTTCTCACAGCAGTTTTCACAATGGGCATCCTGCGGTTGCGCCGTCCGCTATTGCTATTCATGGCGACGACATCCACACACCAATCGGAAAACAGCCGCATGAAACGCCTCGTGCGCTGGAAACCGACGAAATTCCTCGCGTTGTGGACGACTACCACAAGGCGGCCGCCAATGCGAAGAAGGCTGGCTTCGACGGTGTGGAAATTCATGCGGCCAATGGTTATCTGATCGATCAGTTCCTTCAGTCGAAATCAAACCATCGCACCGATGCCTACGGAGGAAGCGTTGAAAATCGCTATCGCTTTCTGGGCGAGGTTGTGTCGGCTGTCACATCTGAAGTTCCCGCTGATCGAGTTGGCGTGCGACTGGCTCCAAATGGCGTTTTTAACGATATGGGTTCGCCGGATTTCAGAGAGCAGTTCTTGTTCGCCGCATCACAGCTGGACAATTTTGGTCTTGCCTATCTGCATGTCATGGACGGACTGGCATTTGGTTTCCATGAACTTGGTGAACCGATGACCCTGAATGATTTTCGCAAAGTGTTCGCGGGGCCGCTGATTGCCAACTGTGGCTACACGCCGGAATCAGCCGACGCTGCTGTTGAATCGGGTGCCGCAGACCTTGTGGCATTTGGTCGGCCATTTATCAGCAATCCGGACTTTGTGGAAAGGGTTCGTAACAGCTGGCCGCTTGCCCCCGAGGCCGATGTCTCTGACTGGTACTCACCAACGGGAGCCACGGGTTACATCGACTTTCCACTGCATGTGGCAAATCGCTGAACTGGCCGTCTGGCTGCACTCCTCCAATGCGTTCCGGCGGTGCTTCCGGAAACAATATGGTGCTTGTAACATTCAATGAATACGATGACGGGCAGGATGGCGGCGACGGAAACCTGACGCGGGCCGAGGCTTGCGCGGACTCGGTGACGTTCCGGGAGACAAGTTTCGAACACGATTTCCGCAATCGTCAGACGGCTGTCATTGGAGAAGAAAACGCCTGCAGCGTCAGCGTGTATGACAACCTGAGCCGCGTCATTCAGCGAGAATCCCGGTGGGGCTCGTCGACCGGAACGCTTCTTTCGAAATCGGTGACAAAGTTTGATGACCGGGGCCGTGTCTATCAGGCGGTGGCCTATGCGGTGAATCCGAGTACAGGAGCCACAGGCAATTCGCTGACCAGCAACAATTGGTATGACGCAGGCGGTAATCTGATCAAATCACTGCCAGCCGGGTCTGACCTGTTCAGCAACACCACGTACGACATTTTGGGGCGAGCGACGCATCAGTATTCGGGCTACGATCTGGATGAGACAACCTACGCGGAAGCAGAAACCGTCGTGGGTGACACGATCATGGAACAGCAGGAGATGACCTACAACCAGGTCGGTTCTGTGCTGAGCACAGCTTCAAAGCAGCGGTATCATGATGCGGCTGCCAAACAAACCGGAGCACTCGGCAATCCATCCACGACTCCGAAAGCTCGTGTCACGTATGCGGCATCGTGGTTTGATGGTGTGGGGCGAGCGGTTGCCTCAGCCGATTACGGAACGAATGGCGGGACGGCTCTCAGTCGGCCTTCGACTGTCCCGACTCGATCCGACACGATTCTGGTCAACTCGACCGTCTACAACAGCGAAGGCGAAGTGGAATCGACGTTTGATCCAAAGAACACCGAAACTCGTTTTGAGTACGATGATGCCGGACGTCAGACGGCTCAGATTGAGAATTACATTTCCGGCTCCAGCGGTTGGGATAAGAATCGGACAACGTGGACGTCCTACACTGCCGATGGCCAGGTGGAAACACTCACAGCATCCAACGGAAGTACAGGCAATCAGCAGACCGTCTATTACTACGGCACCACGCTGGCCGACTCCTCCATTGCTTCAAGCCGTCTTCTGGTGAAGGTGGCGTATCCGGATGCGGTGATTGCAACGGTCTTATCAATCGCATCATGCCTCCGTTGCGGGATCGCCGCGTTCCAACCAAGAGCTTCTCCACCACAACGTCAGCCACCTCAGCCTCAGCCACCTCCTGATGGCGATGGATCCGGATCTGCAAACAGATCCTGGATGACTTTCC
>JAGQQE010000096.1 GCA_020426345.1 Planctomycetaceae bacterium | reverse complement strand
GCCATCAATCGGGATCTCATTTTCGGGCCCGGGTGAAGCGAGTCATCTTTCTGTGTATGGCAGGTGGTCCGTCGCACCTGGAGACTTTTGACCCAAAGCCGGCACTGGCGAAACTGGATGGTCAGCCAATGCCCGAATCCTACACGGCAGGCCAGCCTATCGCTCAGTTGCAGGGCCAGGCACTCAAGTGTCTGGGACCTCAGACCCGATTCCGTTCGTGCGGCCAGAACGGCCTGGAGATCAGTGAATTTCTGCCGTGGCATCAGAAGATGGCAGATGACATTTGCGTCCTGCGGTCGCTGGTGACTGAGCAAATCAACCACGACCCGGCCCACACATTCATGAATACCGGGACGGCCATCAGTGGTCGCCCCTCTATGGGATCGTGGGTGAACTACGGACTTGGAAGTGAGGCACAGAATCTTCCGGGGTTTGTTGTTATGACCAGTGTTGGAGGGCGAAATCCGCAGCCGATCGCATCACGACAATGGTCTGCTGGATTTCTTCCGGGCCGTTTTCAGGGTGTGGAGTTCAATTCTACGGGTTCTCCCGTGCACTATCTTGACACGCCCCCGGGTGTCAGCATGGAAAGTCAGCGAAGACTGCTGGATACGGTTCGCGAGCTCAACCTGCATCGCAATCGCAGCCATCCCAATCCTGAACTGGAAACTCGCGTGAGCGCATACGAGATGGCATTTCAGATGCAGATGTCGGTGCCAGAACTGGTTGATATGTCAGATGAACCGAGGCATATTCTGGAAATGTACGGGGCAACTCCAGGAGACGGATCGTATGCATCCAACTGTTTGCTTGCCCGTCGAATGGCAGAACGCGGGGTGCGGTTTATTCATCTTTATCATCGCGGCTGGGACCATCACGGAGGATTAGTCCAATACATGAATACCTGTTGCGGCCTGACGGATCGACCCACCTGGGCTTTGATTCAGGACTTAAAACAACGCGGCCTGCTCGATGACACTCTGGTTATCTGGGGTGGAGAATTCGGTCGTACACCAATGTTCCAGGGAAAAGGCGGAGCGGGTCGGGACCATCACATTAAAGGGTTTTCGATGTGGATGGCAGGTGGTGGCATCAAAGGCGGGACCTCTTACGGGGCGACAGACGAATTGGGATACAACGCTGTTTCGGATGTTGTACATGTGCGTGATTTACATGCGACAATGCTGTACATGCTTGGCCTGCAGCATGACCGACTGTCTCTGAAGTATCAGGGGTTGGACATGCGGTTGACAGGTGTCGAACCGGCACGCGTGATTCATGACATTCTGACATAGACGTAGTGGAATGAATGAACGGAAGCGTTGATGTCATGGAATTCTATCCCGTAGCTTTCAGGCATTTTCTCATGACACCTGTTTCTCGCCGCAGCGTTCTGAAATCGGCCATTCAATCCATGACGACCGCTGCATCTCTGCCTGCTCTTGCTGTTGCGGGTTCAGGGGTACCTCGAATGCTGTCATCATCGTCGGCCATATCGGCCGTGGTTACAGAAGACGGGATGGCGGGAGAACGTCCGATGCAGGATGCGGCTGTGTCGGTCATCAATCCACGTGCTCGAGTTCCCGTGTCTTTTATCATTGACGACTCGACGTGCCTGGTAAATCTCGCTCATTACGCGATGCCTCAGTTTGCCGAAACGTGGCCTGATCGAAAAGACTATCAAAAGCCATGGTGGACATGGCCTCGTGAAATTCCCGACGCTTTTGTTCGTAAATTCGGAGAATGGTGCGCGGAGCGAGAGATTAAAGGCAAATACAGCATTGTGCCTCAGCCGGCCTGTGTGGGATGGGTGGATCGTGAATTGCCCGGCTGGTCTCACAAGCAGCTCGAATCCAGCCTGGATCTTGTCCGGACGCTGATGCTGCCCAACTGGGATATTCATCCGGAAATGGCTACCCATACCCGAGTGATTGACGTGAGGACAGGCCGACCGTTTCCGGATCGCGGCGAGAACTGGATGGAGAACTGGGGCTGGACCACGGGGAAGTCCGTGGAGCAGTTGACAGAGTACCTTGCCTATTCCCTGAATATTCTGAAAGAGGCGGGGCTGCCATGCGAAGGTGTAACAACGCCTGGTGGATTTGCTGGTCGTGTGGTTTCCGAGTTGTCGCAGGCAACATTACGTTCTGTTCGCGAAGTCTTTCGTGCAGAGATTCCGCACTATTTCAAGTTTCTCTACACGGGCGAACAGAGTGTTGTACCTCGCGTTGAGTATGCAGCCGGGTTGAATTCGGAGAGACCGGAGTGTGTTGTTTCGGTCATCGGCTGCACGGGTGACTGGTTCGGAGGCTGGGATGGCGACGAAGCGGGCGACCCCGACAGATTCATCACTGAGGACTTGCAGACCGGCCGTATGGTGGAAGTCATCGATCGTGGCGAACCGGCGATCATGGTCTGCCATTGGCCCGGCATTTATTTCAACGGAACGGAGCACGGATTCAACGTGTTCAGGACCGTGGTCGAACGGATGCATGCTCGATACGACCACCTGCTTTGGATGAAGCTCAGCGAGATTTCACGCTACTGGGCAGCCAAAGAACTCACCGCGATTCACTTTCAGCAGGAAGAGAACATCACCGCCGGATCGACCCTTCAGTTTCGTGCTCCTTTTTCCTGCCCGGATTTTACCGTTCAGTGGAAGAGGGACGCGGCATCAACGGTTGGCCGACTGATAGTTCGGACGGACGATTCGAATGTCGAACTTCAGCCTGTCAGTGGCCTCCTGAATCTGAGGGCTGGAACGTACCACCAGCATGGTGAAACAGTAACGGCCTGCTTCAACCTGTTCAGGGGGCCGTCAACATTGGTCTGTCAGACATAGTCCATCCGCCGGGAACGTTCGCTTCCCGAGGGATGTCCCGCCGGATGTTCAGGCATCGAAATCGGGCCTTCGGATTTAGCCTGTTGCCTGCGGCTCAAAGAACGCACCATTTTGAATTCCGGGCGTGTGTGGGTGGGACGAACAGAGTCTCAGTTCACCAAACTCCGGTCTTCGTGGCAGTCTGCGGACAACGTCGGTTGAGTTAAGAACGAGCGACGGTAAGATCTCGCGGGTCGCAGTTTTCGAGCTTTCTGCCGCCCGAAACGGCCCGGAGTTACAGTGGACGGGCCAAAGGATCTTACTCGTTCATGAATTCTGACTCTGCCTCTGCTGGCAACCGCCCTGGCCCACGCCTCCAGCATTTTCAGGCTCCTCAGGGTGATTTGGCAATTCTGCCGGGTTCCGGGAACCCAGTCTTCGCCGGGAAAATTGCGGAAGAACTGGGCGTCAAACTCGTGCCGTGTGAAGCCCAGATTTTCAGTGAAGGAAACGTCTTCGTTCGAATTCTCGAAAACGTGCGTGGGCGAGATACCTTTGTCATCCAGGGTGTACATCGACCTGTCAATGATAACTTTGTAGAGCTGCTGTTCTGGATCGACGCGCTCAAGCGGGCCAGCGCGCAGCACATTACCGCGGTCATTCCGTATTTCAGCTATGCGAAGGGGGATAAGAAAGACGAGCCACGTGTGTCGATCCGCGCTCGTGTTTGTGCCGATGCACTTGAAGCTGCCGGAGCGGATCGGGTGCTCACCATGGATTTACACAGTCCGCAGATTCAGGGATTCTTTAGCGTGCCTGTTGATCACTTGTACGCTCGCGCTGTGATCTGTGAACATGTGCAAACGCTGGGCATCGATAACCTTGTCGTCTGCAGCCCTGATGTTGGCTTTGCAAAATCTGCGTCGGCCTATGCGAAGATTCTGGGTGTGCCGGTTGTCATTGGCAACAAAGAACGCAAGGATCACAGTGAACGAGCGGAAGTGCTGGAAGTAATCGGTTCGGTCGAAGGACGCAATGTGCTGATGGTGGATGATTTTACCATCACAGGCGGCTCGCTCTGCAGTATGGCGGGCGTCCTGAAAGCACGGGGGGCGAAAGACATTTACGCTGCCGTTTCACACGGAGTGCTTTCGAAAGGAGCGGTTGCCCGCATTGAGGCCAGTGAAATTCGAAAGCTGTTCATGACGGACACGATCGAGCCCAGCGACGAGCCACTTGGCGATCGCATTGAAATTATCAGTGTCGCACCGCTGTTCGCGCAGGCGATTCGATCGATTCACGATCGAACAAGCGTCAGCATGCTGTTTCCGGATGGAACCAGCTAACGGCGTGTTGCAGGACGTTCTCCCCTCCCACTGGCATTTGTTTACATGTGATCTTCTGTTATGGCCAAGCTTTCTCCGATGATGGAACGGTACATGGAGGTCAAGCGGGAGAATCCCGGTGCCATGCTGTTGTTTCGCATGGGTGATTTTTATGAGCTGTTTTACGAGGACGCTCAGAATGCTGCACGAGTGCTGGGACTAACGCTGACCAGTCGGGATAAGTCTTCCGAGAATCCGGTGCCGATGGCGGGTTTCCCTTATCATCAACTGGATGCCTATCTGCAGAAGTTGATTCACGCCGGCTTTCGGGCCGCTATTTGCGATCAGGTTGAGGACCCGAAAAAGGCAAAAGGTCTGGTCCGCCGCGAAGTGACGCGCGTTGTGACTCCCGGGACACTGACGGACGACCAGTTACTGGATCCGCGCGAGAGCAATTTTATTGCATGCATTGCTCCGTCGAAGACGACCATTGGTCTCGCCTGGCTTGAACTTTCAACAGGCCGCTTTCTGGTTTCGGAAATTGAACCCTCGTTATTACACGATGAGTTGGCGCGTATTCAGCCAGCGGAGTGCCTGATCCCGGAAAGTGCTGTTGAAGAGCGGTCGCTCTCGCTGACTCGCCCGGATCTTGGCGGTCCTGTTCTGACGCCGCGCCCGGCCTGGTGTTTTTCAAAAGAAGAAACTCGCCGCCTGCTGAATGAACACTTCGAAACCGCCACGCTGGAAGGCTTCGACATCGAGATGTTTTCTCCGGCAGTCACAGCGGCGGGAGCATTACTGGAATACGTCCGGGATACGCAACGGACGGCATTGCCACACATCGAGCGGATCGAGGTGTTTCGCCGCAGTCGCCACATGATTATCGACGAAGCCACTCGCCGCAGTCTGGAATTGACGCACACGATGCGGGATGGTCGCCGCGAAAACACGTTGCTTGGTGTTCTGGATCAAACTCAGACACCGATGGGCGCGCGATTGATGGCAGAATGGCTGTCGAGCCCGCTGACGGATCTCGAACACATCACTCAGCGGCTGGATGCAGTTGAAGAGCTGATTGGTGATATGAATCTGCGCGATCAGTTGCGTGCATCGCTTAAAGAAATCTATGACCTGCAGCGTCTGACATCACGCGTTGCAACGGGGCGATGCAGTCCTCGCGACCTTGTGTGCCTTGCTACCACACTTGAGCAATTGCCGCGCTTACGGGCGCGTCTTGCCGAACGCAGGTCACGACGATTACAAACGCTGGAGCAACGAATCGAACTCTGTCCGGAAGCAAGGACAGCCATCCGTGACATGCTGGTCGACGAACCGCCAAACACGGTGACGGATGGGGGAGTGATCCGGCCTGGCTTCCATTCGCAACTGGATGAACTTCGCGATCTTGCTCGCGGAGGCAAGCAGTGGATTGCCAACTACCAGGCCAAAGAGAGTACGCGAACCGGAATCCCGAATCTCAAGATCGGATTCAACAAGGTGTTCGGGTATTACCTGGAAGTCACGGGTTCGCATCGAGACAAAGTTCCGGAAGATTACATCCGCAAGCAGACGCTGAAGAATCAGGAACGTTACATCACTCCTGAGTTGAAAGAGTACGAAGACAAGGTGCTGCGAGCGGAAGATCAAAGCAAAGCACTGGAACAGGAACTGTTCGCAGAATTGCGTGAGAAGGTGGCTCATTTCGTGCCGTTGCTGCTTCGAACTGCAGAAGTTCTGGCAGAAATCGATGTCTTCGGATCGCTGTCGCACCTTGCGGCTGTGGCGGGATATTGCCGCCCCGAACTGACGGTGGAACCGGTTGCGGATATCCGTGAAGGTCGCCATCCGGTTCTGGATCGCCTGATGCCGGCCGGGCAGTTTGTCCCGAATGACATCCGACTGGGCATTGAAGGCAGTGAACCGGAAAAGCCGGTTGCCGGTCGCGTACAGATTATCACCGGTCCGAATATGGCCGGGAAAAGTACATACATTCGTCAGGCGGCATTGATCACAATTATGGCTCAAATGGGCTCATTTGTGCCCGCCAGCGAAGCGCGGCTGGGAATTGCAGATCGCGTCTTCGCTCGGGTTGGTGCCAGTGATGAACTCGGCAAAGGCCAGAGTACATTCATGGTAGAAATGACGGAGACCGCTCGCATTCTGAACGCCGCATCGTGCCGAAGCCTGGTGATTCTGGATGAAATTGGCCGGGGGACCAGTACCTACGACGGCATATCGCTTGCCTGGGCCATCACCGAATACCTGCACGATGAACTTCAGTGCCGCACACTGTTTGCAACCCACTATCACGAGCTGACGGAGCTTACACAAACCCTGAAACATGCATCCAACTGGAATGTGGCTGTTCAGGAAAACAACGACGATGTCATTTTTCTGCATCGAATTGTCGAAGGCGCTGCGGGGCGAAGTTATGGAA
Organism: Planctomycetaceae bacterium; assembly: GCA_020426345.1. Classification (GTDB taxonomy): domain Bacteria; phylum Planctomycetota; class Planctomycetia; order Planctomycetales; family Planctomycetaceae; genus F1-80-MAGs062. Next base: position 12,168 of record JAGQQE010000096.1, on the reverse strand, counting down.
TCCACGTGGCGAAGATTGCCGGAGTCCCGCGCTTTGTCACAGAACGTGCGACGACAATTCTTGATACACTGGAGAGCGATCACCTGAACAGCGATGGTCGCCCCAAAGTGCCTCCGCGAGAAACTCGGCGCCAAAGAAGTCGACAGCGCAGCCTGTTCGACATGCCGGAAGATCCTATTCTGGATGAGATTCGACAGCTTGAAGTCGATAATCTCACTCCGATCCAGGCGCTTCAGGAGTTGGCGAGACTGCGCCAACAACTCAGGCAACGCAGCGAGTAACAGGAAAGAACACCCACACCCCAAGGTACACTGGACGTGCCAGTGGGATTCGGCGAGTTGCACCAGCAAATCGCAGTTGATGCATCCTCAGGCAGATCCAGATCATCACCACCGAACGTATCCGTAATGTGGACCGACCGCCCAGTGTTGGAGACCATCGCAGGAATTGTCTGTTGGGAATCAGTGCTGGAAAAGGAATTCCTTGCTGTTGATGATGGCCCATGCAATGTCTTCCAGAGCGCGGGTGCGGTCGTCATTGGCGGCAATGTGGGCTGCGGCAATTTCCTGTTCGCGCGGAGAAGCTTCTCGACTGAGTGCAGCCAGGTAGAGAGAGTTGATGATCTCCGCGTCCGATTTTCCTGCCGTGATCATTTGATGGACAACCCCGGCATCGGATCGGAGTTTGTTATGGACAGTTGGCCCATTGATCAGCTGGAGAGCCTGGCTGAGGTTGCTGTCCGTACTGCGTTCGCATTCACAGGGTAGTTCGCGTTGTGGCTGCCCGAAGACCTGAAGAAACTTATGGCCTTCCGGCGGGTCAACCAGATCGACAGCACATGTGCCTGCCGGCATTCCCGGGAATTCTTCCTGAAGGCCGGTGACGGTGCAAATTGCATCGAGCAGTTGTTCTGCGGTTAACATCCGTGTTGTTGCATGGCTGAAATAAATTTCGTCGTCTTCATTGAACTGATTTCGCCGGGAACTGAGCTGGTAGACGCGGCTTGCCATGATTGTGCGAATCAGGTGCTTTGCGGAGAACCCGCTCTTGACAAGTTCGTCGGCAAGATAGTTCAGCAGTTCCGGGTTGGAAGGTGGATTAGAATCGCGGAAATCATCGACGGGATCAACAATTCCCCTGCCAACGACGTGTCCCCAGATGCGATTGGCAACGGATTTTGCGAAGAAGGGATTCTTCGGGCCGGTTAACCAGTTGGCAAAGATGACTCGACGATCCTGATCAGCAGGAACATCAACGTCGCCTTCCAGTAGAAGTCGCGTCTTCATGACCTGGCCGGTCCGTGGCTGAGTCACCTCACCACCTCCGCTCACGAAGATGAATTCATCATCCGGTAGTCCGGTTTCTTTTCGTCCAACTCGTTTGAACGCTGCTGCCAGGCCGTAATAGTCGTCCTGTGTCCATTTTTCGAAAGGATGATTGTGACACTTGGCACACTGGATACGAACGCCCATAAACAGCTGGGCAGTTGTCTCTGTCGCATCGATTTCGTCACGGCTGGCCTTCCAGTAATAGGCAGCGGGGTTGGCTTGGGTGCTTCCGGTGGCGGTCAGGAGTTCTCGCGTGAACTGATCCAGCGGGGTATCCTGATTGACCACATCAAATAACCACCGTCGGAACTTATGAACGCCGGTCGCGGACATCTTGCGGCTGTTGCTGCGAAGAAGGTCAGCCCATTTCATGGACCAGAAGCGAGCGTAGTCGTCGCTTGCCAGCAGACGCTCGACCAGTTGTGCTCGCTTGTCCGGGGATGCATCCGAAATGAACTGCAGAGTTTCATTTGTGTTCGGCAGGCGTCCGGCAAGGTCCAGTGTGGCCCGTCGAAGGTAGTCTGTATCACTGCATAATTCGGAGGGCTGAATCTGAAGTTGCTGCAGTTTTCCAAAGACGAGCTCGTCGATCCGATTGTTTGGTGATGGGTTGGGCCACTGAAAATCCGGTCGGTCGGTCAGGAATGTAATCATGGTGGTCGACATGCGATCCAGGTACCGGGCCAGAATAGTTGCTTCACCGCGCCCTTCTCGCCGAACGACTCCGGCAGCCGAAATCGTAGCAATGTTTTCGTCAGAAGAATCGAAAGCGGTCAGGGCAGTCACGTCGCGGATGGTGCCATCGCTGTAGTAGCCGTTTACGACCAGTTGCTGGCGGTCTGCCCCATCCCGCAAAACGCGAGGCGATGGCAGCAGTTCGATGCGATCCAGCGTCGGAGTTCCTTCTGGTTCGGTTCGCATTCCTTCCGCAATCCATTGCCGCAGGACAACGTGGCTGGCATCGTTAGCGTCGAGTCGACGACCACCACCATGCGCGACTTCCATCAGCGGCTTTCTCAGCAACAGACTTTCATCCGGTTGAAGCACATTGGAACGACGATTGAAGAACTCACCGCGAAGAGTGACCAGATCCAGTTCCGGATCGTACCCACGCAGCGACAGGCGAAAACCGCCTTTACCAGACGGTGAACCATGGCAAGCTCCCATGTTGCAACCAGACTTTGTCAGCGCAGCGAGAACTTCCGTGTGAAACAGAACAGGGCTCGATTGTTCAAAGCCAGTCACAGTCACTGTTGCGGAAGACTCTTTACCATTGACGACGGCTTTGATGGTGGCGGTTCCGTTGCCCGTCGCTTTCGCGATTCCATGGTCAACAGTGACAACGGCCGGGTTATCCGATTCGATGGTGACTTCGTGAGTCATGTCGCGAATGGTCAGGGTGTCCGGGTTGGCGGTCACCATCAGTTGTTGGGTTGCACGCGGCCCCTGCAGTACGAATTCTGCTGGTTGAAGTTGCACACTGTCAGCAGTTGGGGCGTCTTCGGCAGCAGCGAATGCCGAAGTGATGCTCAGGCAAACGATTGCGACGCATCGAGATTTGAAAACGGTCGTCATCATGATGGAACCTCGGATTACGATTTGTTCGCTTTTCGGCGAGCAACAGGCGAGTCGTCGTTTCGGAGCTGTTGGCACAAGTCTGTGACAAGTTTGCAAAGACTCTTTCGACTTCTCCAGAGACACGAGATTCTCACGAATCCCGTAACCGTGACGCTTTACAATGGGTCTTCTATTCAACGATTTCCACCGTAATCGGTGGAAGAGGGTAGGTGGCTGTTTCCTTGTCTTTCCTGGCTGTTCCCTGCACGAAGACGGAGCACTTGCCAACGGCGGCGTCAGCGGCCGCAGTGACCGTCAGTATGGCTTCGGACTTCTCATTTTCGAACTTGATGTTCGGCACAGTGAGACCTGGCAACAATTGATCTGCTGGCGCTGCGAGGGCGATTTCTATCTCCATTTTCCAGTCATTGTTTCGTACGGCTTTCAATGCAACTGTCGAGGATTCTCCTCGCTTGAGTGTGACGACTGCAGGATCCGGCGTGATGGAAAACTGAGCCGCAGGACGGATCGCAGCAAAGACGTCGGATCGAGCCAGGATTGATTGAAACCGTTCCCCGGCTTTGGCCTTTGTCGGTGGTGGTGCCGTTCGGGTGAAGACCAACGGGGGAGTTTCCCGCCCAGGCGACGTGAGCTGAAACTGAAGAGCTCCAAATTCTGTGGTAACGTCTTCACTGGCTGTATTTGTCGCGGTCAGTGTGATGGGGACCACGGATTGCTTTGGACCCAGGAAGATCGGCATCATCACCAGGGCATCTGGTAAATGCACGGGCTCCAGGACCAGTGGTCCGTCAAAGTGAATTCGTTTGACCGTCGCTGCCAGCGAAAGGCTGCCTCCCCGCGGGACATTCATTCGGTCTGAAGGGATGGTCAGCTCAATTCGACCTTCGCCTCGGTTCAGCTGCAGTTCGTATGTCCATTCAGGTCCACCCCGCCCGGCCAGCTCCTTCACCAGAAGCAGATACTCACCAGCTGCCGGAAGCGACGTGATCAGCTGGGCATCCAGCGGACCGTTGTCGTCTGCCTCTGCCAGCTTCTTTCCATCGGACGACCACAACTGCAATACCAGGTCTGCTGCGCTGCCAATGTCACGCGTGGATGACGTGACGCAGAGTGGCGATGCGTCAGTGGCCTGAATGCGGTACCAGTCAATATCTGCCGGTTCCTGAAGTGTGCCGGTGATGAACTGAGCCTCAGCGGACACCAGCGAGGCCGACTCCTGATTGTTGTTGGGTTCGGCGTCGTTGGCAGCTTCGGACTGCTGCCAGAGGTGCATGCGGGCATCGATAGACTTCAATGGAAAATCACCGATGCGAAGATGGAAGAAGTGCCTCCCGCCTCCCGTGTATTTGACATCACGAAGTTCGATGTTGTATTCCCCCGATGCCGGCGCCTCAAAGCGAAGGGCAGCGTCTCCCTGCAAACCGGGGACATCGTCAGAGAATCCCACTTCTCTCCCTTGTGGATCTGTGATTCGCAGGACGGGATCCAGGTCCGATCCAAGCCGTCTGGCCAGCACTTCCAGCGACAGCCCCTGGCCCTGTTGCAGCGGGATCCTGAAGAAACGTGACTTGACCGGATTCAGCTGCCCGACCACAAACGCGGACTCCGGAATCAATTGTGGAGTGGTGGAAACTTCAGACTCTGCTGCCAGTTGAACTCCGGGAAGGACATCAACCACCAGAAGCTGCGAAGCTGACGAACCCTGGTCGGTGATAACCCGTGCCGAATAAACATCGGGTTCAACGTCTTTCGGGACATCGCCTTCAAAAACCACCAGATTGTCCACATTTTGGTCGTGCCCTGCTGTCGGGGACATGACTCCGAAGGGTAGCCACAGTCGGCGAACGTTCTTCAGGCCTTTTCCGTAAACCGCCAATGTCGAGTGGCTTCCGGGCTGGAGAGACGAATACTCAATCCGGTCAATCGTCGGTTCCTGCGATCGTGCATCGATGCCGGGGAAAACGGAGACGGCAAGGACCGACAACCAAATGCAGGTGCGAATGGTGGCAGCAAGACGAGGATTGTTAGTGAGTTCAGCCATGGAAGGCAGGTTTTCGAAGAACAAATGGCTGGGGTGGGCGCGTAGGAAGAGTGCCAGTCTACGCAGCTGACAGCGGCTTCGTCAAAGCGAAAGCCCCTTCTGAGGGAGTTGCCGGCTGTTTTGATTCGGGCATTCGTCACATTCGAACGGGATCAAACCACAGTCCCCGGAGAATGACGAAACCATAGGAAGGACAGTTTTGACAACTGGGCGCAAAACGGTCATTCTTAAAACAGCGGCAGGGGATTTGCCCCTGTCAGATCAGATTTCAGACCGAGAAGAACTGCTGTCTGAGCCGCCGGGCTGTTTCCCTTGATGGCCCGTCCTGAGCTTTGTGGTGTGATTTGGCAGCGACCGGCTCGGAGGGATTTCGCAGGGTGAGATCGATGAAGACTGTCTTTGCGTTCGCATTAATTCTGGTGTTCTGCTGCACGCTTATTTTTAGTGGCCCGGCGGTTCTTAGTGGCCCGACTGTGTCTGCAGCATTGCCACCTGAAGTCCGGAAGGAACTGGCCAGTCTGCAGAAGGACCTGCGATCCGTGACGACGCTGGTGCGAAAAAAAGAAGTGGATGAAGCCAAGGCCTTGATTCGGAAAGTCGAAGATCGACTCGCCGAATTGGCGATCAGCGACGACGAAAAGGACCGGAGCTTCACAGCGCTCAAAAGCACTTTGGAGCGGTCGAAGCTCCTGATTCCGGTGAGTTTCGAACAGCAGGTGGCCCCGATATTGAAGGACAATTGTGTGAGTTGCCACGACGCCGATAGTGCTGGAGGCATGCTGCGTCTGGATACCTATACAAATATGACGCGCGGAAGCCGAAGTGGTCCCCTGGCAATTCCCGGGCGTCCACTGAATAGTTTGATTATGGCTAAAATCATGACGCCGGATATGCGGCAACGAATGCCCAGGAACGCGGCGAAACTGTCAGACGAAGACATCAGCTTGATCGGCCGGTGGATTGAGCAGGGTGCGGAATTTGATGGCGAAGACAAGGACGCCATGATTGGCGAATCCACAACTCCGAAAAAGCCACCTGTTAAAGTTGTCATGGCCGATGGATCCGAAACCGTATCCTTTATGAAGGATGTTGCCCCGTTCCTGGTCACAATCTGTCTGGGCTGTCATTCAGGAAACAACCCTCGGGGCGGTTACAACGTGACCACATTCGAACAGTTACTTTCGGATGGCGACACCGGCAGCACGATTGTCCCTGGCAATCCGGACGAGAGTTACATTGTCGATCTTGTCCTTCGACAGGACCCATTGAAGATGCCGGCGGGCCAGGCCCGAATCAAGCAGTCGCAGGCTCTGGCGCTGGAAAAGTGGATCCGTGAAGGTGCCCATTTCGATGGTCGGGATCCGAAAGCACCATTGCGAAGTCTGGTGCCCACCGATGCAGAAATCGAAGCGGCCCGTCTGGCTGCGATGTCCGACGAAGACTTCAGCAAACGCAGAATCGATCAGGCTGCCAGCATTTGGAAGCAGGTTTCACCAAGAGCCGAAGGCGTGACTCATACAACTGATAATCTTGTCGTTCACGGTAACGTCACGGACGCTCGATTGAAGCAGTTCGGCGAATGGGGCGAATCGCACCTGGCTGGCCTGATGGAGAAATACAAGCTTCCGTCCGGTAGTCAGCCATGGCGTGGACGGTTGATCGTATTTGTCACGAAGGATCGTTTCGACTACGAAGAATTCAATACTGTCTTAATGGATGGCAGAAGGACGCCCAAAAGTATTTCGGGACACGCATTCCTGACGCCTCGCTTCGAAACGATGTATGTTGCGATGCATGACGTGGGCGATACTGAATCCGCAAATTCCATGTCTGCACAGCAATTGCTGAATTCACTGCTCAGCGAAGCCTATCTGAATCGTAGTGGTGCAAGTCTTCCGGACTGGCTGCGACAGGGTTTTGGGATGATGGAATCCGGCATGGCGCCCGGTTCTGAGTTTGCAAAGGCGCTGCCAGGCCGCGCGATTCAGGCTTTATCGACCATCACAGACGCCAGCAGAATCTTCGAAAACAATACGTTCGCTCCGGATGAAGTGGGCCCCGTTGGTTATCTGCTGGTCCGGTTTTTGATTTCGAACGGAGGTGTCGGAAAGATTCAGCAACTGATCGGCTCGCTCAGCACAAATCCGAATGTTGGCCAGGCGATCCAGCAGGCTTATGGAACATCGGCTGCGAATCTGGGGCAGGCATTCATGAAAAATGGCCGTTGAAAACGCTGCCCGCCAGACAGATCAGCAGTTCTCACCGAGCCTGATGGTTCGGTTGAGTGGTAAACACGACTCTACTGGTGTTGAAGGTGTTGAATTGAAGGTGCAGAAAATGAATCGGATTGTCGTGGCGTTGCTTTGGCACCTTCTGTTCGTGCCTGTGGTCTGTGGTCAAAGTTCGGAGTATTCCCTGGAAGAGAATGTCCCGTATCGATCGGGCGATGAGCTGACCGACTACATGAGGGAACGTTGCCGGCTGGACGTGTACTACCCCCGAAACAAGACTCAGTTTTCCACCGTGGTGTGGTTTCACGGCGGCGGAATCAGTGCCGGAGAAAAGTCGATACCGCCGGGGTTAAAAGAAAAAGGGATTGCGGTTGTCGCCGTCAACTATCGATTGAGCCCCCATGTTCGGGCTCCGGCCTATCTGGAAGATGCCGCAGCGGCCGTTGCATGGACCTTCCGTAATATTGAGCGATTCGGGGGCTCCCGAGCCAGGATCTTTGTCAGTGGGCATTCTGCAGGCGGCTACCTGACCAGCATGATTGGGCTGGATAAGTCGTGGCTGCAGGCGGAGGGCGTGGATGCTGATGATATTGCCGGGTTAATTCCGTACAGCGGTCACACCATCACTCACTTTACCATTCGAAGTGAGATGGGGCTGAGCAGGACCCAGCCGCTGGTCGACCGGTATGCCCCCCTGTTTCATGTCAGGGACGATGCGCCGCCGCTGTTGCTGATCACGGGGGATCGAGACATGGAGATGCTGGGGCGGTATGAAGAAAACGCTTATCTTTGGAGGATGATGAAGGAAGCCGGGCATGCGAAAACTGAATTGTTTGAGCTGGAAGGGTACGATCACGGTGGAATGGCCGAGCCCTCTCACCCACTGCTGCTGAAGTTCATTCGACAGCACGCGTCCCGCTGACCTTGACGTAGGAACTGTTCCAGAAACCTGGAATTGGTTGTGCATGAACAGCAACAGGAGTTTGCACATCCTTCAGGCCGGTCTATGAGGCGGTTTACCTTGTGAAAGGCCCGGAACTTGTTCTCTGGCTTTCGGAATATCGGATAAGGGAACGGTATCTGGTGTTGAATGGCGGCAGTATCGTCGGTATTCTCCCGCGTTTCCGCGATTTTTGCCGTGTCTGGGATCACCATCGTACGGCTTGATGGAATCACTTGAAGAGAATCTCTGGTCGGTGTGTACGCAAAGCGGGCGTGCCGGAGCTGAGATTCTTCCTGTTTGATGTCTGGAATTCTTTCCGGCGGAGACCTGATTCCAGTTTGCGGGCCGAAATGGCCGAAACAACGCTGCATCCACCCATTTGGTTACAGGACGCGTTTGTTGGTGGCGTTTTGTCGGTATACCCGACTTGTGAATACATTTGACAGAATTTGAATTGGGATATCCTCGATGTCCGAAGATCTTCGACTTCCAGTGGAACGCCGCGGTAAGCTGGGTTCAGCAGAAAGCCGGCGCCTGCGAATTGCTGGTCGTACGCCTGCAAATCTTTACGGAATGGGTAAATCGCCCGAATCCGTGACTGTTTGTTCAGAGCTTGTTGAAAAGCTTGTCGCGACTCGATCATCTGTTGTTGATGTCGAGCTGGACGGGCAGACTGAAAAGGCTGTGGTGCAGGAGCTGCAGTGGGATGTCTTCAGTACGCATGTTCATCACCTGGACCTGAAGCGGGTCGATCCTGATGGTGTGGCGACTCTGGATGTTCCTATTGAGCTGCGTGGTGAGGCGGTTGGTTTGAAGGACGGCGGTGCAATTCGCCAGTTGTCCAAAACCATCCGAATTACTTGTCCGGATTACCGGATACCTCGGTCAATCGTAGTTCGAACAGGGGCTTTGCGGATTGGCGATTCTGTGAAAGCGGGCGATGTTCAGTTGCCTGAGCACGCGACCCTGGCAGGTGATGCAGGGGCCGTTCTTGTTGAATTGTACGACCCCCGAAAGGTTTGATCGTCGCTTGTGTCGGGTTGTGCAGACTGATGAAATTAATCGTAGGCCTCGGGAATCCCGGGGCGCAGTATGCAGGTACTCGGCACAACGTTGGGTTTGATGTGATTTCGGATCTGTGCCAGCGATGGCAGGTTGGGAAATCACAGCTGAAATATCAGTCAGAGATGTGGGAGTCTTTTCAGGGGGGCCAAAAGGTCCTTCTGGTAGCCCCTCAGACATACATGAATCGAAGCGGAGAATCTGTTCAGCAGATTGCCCGCTTTTTTCAGGTTCCGTCGGAGCAGGTTCTTGTGATCTGCGACGATATGAATCTGCCGGTGGGGCAGCTCCGATGGCGGGCTGCGGGATCGGCTGGTGGTCAAAAAGGATTGGCGGACATCATTCTTCGTTTGGCAACGGAGCAAGTTCCCCGGTTGCGGATCGGGGTTGGTCGGCCACCCGGAAGAATGGACGCAAGTTCATGGGTTCTGGGGCGATTTCGCCCTGATGAACAGGATGTGATAGGCGTTGCCCTGAAAAGAGCTGCAGATTCTGTGGAAACAGCGGTCTGTGAATCGGTAGTGGCAGCGATGAATAAGTACAATCGTGCTGACGAAGGCTGACCCCGTTCTTCCGAGCGGGGGTGGCAGATAGAATTTGCCCTGGTTTGTAACCTGTTGTTGAGGAGCGTGAGTTAGGTGTCTGTTGCAGAAGCAAAACCGGTTCGAGAGAACCAATACGAAGGCATGTTCCTTGTTGACAGTGGCAAGTTCGCCATGGATTCAGAAGGCGTCGTGGCCCAGATCATGGCGGTTCTGAAGCGTGCGGGGGCCAATGTTGTGGCTCATCGTCCCTGGCAGGACGGAAAGCTGGCCTATGAAATTGAAGGCATGAAAAAGGGCCTGCATTACATCGTCTGCTTTACCATGCCAAGTCAGGGGATGACGGTCCTCAACCGTCAGGCACATTTGAACGAAACAATCGTTCGGCACATGGTTATTCGCCATCCGAAAGAAGTGTTCGAAGCAACTGTGGCTGCAATCACTGGTTCCGGTGCGAGCGAAGAATCGGCCGAAGAAGGTGAATCTGCCCCTACTGACGAAGGCTCTGAAGCAGCAGAATGATGCTGCACCTCCGTCCAGAGTTTCCGTCCCGTACACGTGGCGTTGTGGCTCTGTCTGAGGATCATCAACCGCGGAGTGTCCTGCGATGGCATCGTTCAACAAGGTGATTTTGGTCGGAAACCTGACTCGTGACCCCGAAGTTCGCTACACAACCGGCGGAACAGCGGTAACTGAGCTGGGGATGGCCGTGAGTCGTCAGTGGACCGATAAAGGTTCGAATGAACGAAAAGAGGAAACCACGTTTGTCGACGTGACACTCTGGGGCCGAACTGCAGAGATTGCAGGAGAGTACCTTTCGAAGGGGCGACCCGTCCTGATCGAGGGTCGATTGCAACTGGATCAGTGGGAAGACCGGGAAACGGGTCAAAAACGATCGAAGCTGAAGGTGGTTGGTGAGTCCATGCACATGCTTGGTGGGCGCAATGACAGCGGATCTGGCGGAGCTCCCCAGTCAGCTGGTCAGGGGCGACCTGCCAGCAATCGTTCATCGATTGGAGCAGGCGGAGACGAAGATCACAGCGGCGGGCGATCACCGGATCAAACGTTTTACGACGACGTACCGAGTTCGGATGACGACGTGCCGTTCTAGCATTGTTTGGAATCAAAAGGCTGAGGTCATAGCCTCGTTTAAGATTTAAGGAATTGGTGATTCAATGGTTGGTCAGTCTTCATCTGCTTCCCGCTCAATCGAAGTGTTGCTGGTTCACGACGTTAACAATCTTGGCCACCGGGGCGAAATTGTCCGAGTGAAGCCGGGCTACGCCCGCAACTATCTGCTGCCGCAGGGCAAGGCAACTGTCGCCACGGCTCAGAATAAGCGTTTGGTCGAGCGCCACAAAGAGCAACTGGCTGCTCTGGAAGCTGATCGTATTCGCAGCTTCGTCAAGATCGCTGAAGCTGTTGGCAAATACAGTGCAACGATTGAAGCTAATGCAACCGCAGACAACCATCTTTATGGTTCTGTTGTTGCCAAGGATATCAGTGAAGCTCTGAAGGCTGCAGGCCACCCTGTTGAGGCAGAACATGTTCGCCTCGAAGGACCAATCAAGGAACTGGGTATGTACACAGTGAAGCTGAAGTTTCACGAGAAGGTACAAGCCGAAGTCAAAGTCTGGGTCGTTCCATCAGCAACCAGTGCATAAACAATCACTCTGGTGAACGGACTTTGTCTGTCACTCCCCAAAAGACTCTGATCCTCAGCTGGTGCAAACCGGCTGAGGATTTTTTCTCGGATTCGTGCAATGGCTGAACGCTTCGATTCCTCTTCCCGAGGCCGCAGGAAACGCTTTGACCGATCTCGGAGCGAAGACGATCCCGCGATCGATCCTGTTCGATTACCGCCTCAGAATCTGGATGCCGAACGTGGTGTGCTCGGTAGTATATTGCTCATCAATGAAGCGATTGACGAAATCGGTGAAGCGCTTCGCGCAGAACACTTCTACGTGGACGCTCATCAAAAGATCTTTGCCGCAATCATCCGAATGTACGAGGAAGGCGTTCGTGGTATCGATGGTGTGACACTGGCGGAAGAGCTCCAGCGGCACGGTCATCTTGAAGAGATCGGTGGCACTGCGTACCTGGCTGAGATTCTGGAAGCCGTACCCCACGCTGCCCACGTCCGTTATTACGCGAAAATCGTGCGTGAAAAGTGGATGTTGCGAACGCTCATTTACAACTGTACGGAAATCCTGGCGGACAGCTATGCGCTCACTGAAGATGTCGAAGAGCTTCTTCAGTCCGCTGAGAAGCGGATTTTCAGCATTATGGAGCAGCAAACGAATACTGGTAATATCGCCATCAGTGATATTCTGATCGAAACGTTCAATCGTCTGGATGAACGGATGAAGACAGAAGGCGACGTGACCGGTATTACCACCGGGTTCGCTGACCTCGACCAGCAGACCACCGGGCTTCAGCCAAC
>JAGQQE010000095.1 GCA_020426345.1 Planctomycetaceae bacterium | reverse complement strand
GATCGTTGCAGAACGCTGGATCTCCTGCGCCGAACAGTTTTCTGAACGTTTGTTGTCGGATCGTTCGGTTTGGGAAAATGCATCAACGCCAGGTTGGTTGCTGCACGACTGGTATCAGCTGCAACAAGCGATGCAGAAGAATGAGCCACTACGAAATGATCCAGCGGCGCTGAACGCCTGGATGACTTCGACCAGAGATCGCTGGCAGCAGGACGCAGATCGTCGAAAACAATGGGCCAAAGCAACCGCCCATGCAGCTCGACCGGACGTTCCTGGAAACGATCAAAACACGACGGCGACTGGAGCTGAGGATGACATTCAGAGCTCCCTGCGATGGTGGGACTTCGCAGAAGAAAACACTACCGACGAATGGATTTTCAATGGCAATTCCTGGTTGAATCAGGCTGGGTTGCCCGCCGGGGCACCATGGACAATTTCAAGTGATGGCGTCTCTGTCATCGATGCTGTGTACCCAGCCGGTATCTACTCACACCTTGCTTCATCGAAAGATGTTGCCAGGTTGACTTCTCCTGACGTTGAGTTGACGGAGCCGGTTGATATCTGGCTTCAGGTCATCGGGGACGGCACGGCATCTCATCGTTACGTCGTACAGAATTATCCCAGGAACGGCACCGTCTACCCGGTCCCCAGGATTCTGAACCAGTGGAACTGGCAACGTTTCGATGCCAGTTACTGGAAGGGAGATACCATCCATCTGGAGATCGCGACGGCGCAAATGGCACCACTCCTGGCGACGAAAGTTGACCGATCATGGTTTGGTATTCGCAAAGCGGTCATTGTCCCGAACGGACAGCCCGCACCACCGTCATTCGATTCTGAATTCAACGATGCGCTGCTTTCTGAGGTAGATATTTCGCTGATGAAGTCGGTGGAGGACATTGCCAGATTGTATGGCCGGACTCTGCGTGACGCTGTTGTTGCCTGGCGAAATAACACGGCGACGGATTCGCAGTTAGTTTTCCTGGGTACGTGCCTGCGACAGAATCTGCTTCCAAATTCAGTCGACCAGGTGCCGGACGTTACTGAAGCACTCAATCAATACCGTTCTGTTGAGGTGCGGTTAAAGACGCCAACGACGGTGCCAGGGCTGGAAGAATCCGGGGGCATAGACCAGCGGCTGTATGTTCGTGGAAACCACAAGCAACCAGCTGAAGTAGTTCCGCGAAGATTTTTACAGGCGATAGATGATTCCCCCTACCAGGTATCCGGCAGTGGACGGCGACAGCTGGCTGAGGATGTGCTTCGAAGTGACAACCCACTCACGCGGCGCGTGATTGTGAATCGGATCTGGCACCACCTCTTCGGTCAGGGAATCGTCCCAACCCCGGACAACTTTGGACGCATGGGACAAACCCCATCACATCCGGATTTGCTGGACTGGATGGCAGACGAACTGGTCCATCAGCAGTGGTCGATCAAAGCGATGATTCGTCTGGTGCTGACATCTCAAACGTGGCAACAATCGTCAGAAGCAACACAGCAGGCAACGACAGTTGACCCGGATAACCGCCTTCTGTCTCGGATGTCGGTGCACCGCCTTGAGGCGGAATCAATTCGTGACGCGTTGCTCATGACTTCAGGTGCACTGGACAGGACTATGTTCGGCCCACCGGTTGCCGGAAGTCAGGGGCGACGGGGAGTCTACGTGCAAGTGCGACGTAATTCTCTTGATGCGTTCCTGCGTGTCTTTGACTTTCCCGAACCATTCAGTGCCGTTGGGCGTCGCGATGCGACTAACGTTCCCGCCCAGTCTCTCGCACTGCTGAACGATCCGCTTATCCATCGTTTGTCGGAATTGCTGGCACGGGAACTCACGAAAGATTCCGCGGAGATAACAGACTCGATGATCCAGCATTTATTCGTGCGTTTACTCGCTCGTTTGCCGACAGCCGAAGAATCTGAATCTTCGCTGAAGTATCTGAGTGAAATCAGGGGCGAACTACAACAATTACAACGGCAAGCGGCGATGCTGAAAGAGGATGTGAAAACAAAGGAACGGGAGATCAACCTGATTAAAGCTCCTTTGCGTGAATTGCTCCTTGGGAAGGCCAGAGAGTTACGGGAGGCTGCAAATCCCGGGACTCAGCCTCTGCAGGCTACTGCCGTGCCGACTCCGGTTGCGGCGTGGGATTTCACGCGATCCCCGGAAGATCAGGTTGGCGACGCTGATGTGGAATTGAAAAACGGAGCCAGACTGGCGAGTCATGGATTGGATGTGACGAACCAATCTGCGTATGCGGTTTCGAAACCATTATCCAAAACACTCCATGCCAAGACTCTGGAAGCGCGCGTGCAGCTGAAAGACCTGCAGCAGCGGGCCGGCGGGGTCTTGAGTGTGCAATCACTGAACGGGGCAACATTTGATGCCATCGTATACGCTGAACAAGCTCCACAGCAGTGGCTGGCGGGAAGCAATGTGTTCGCACGAACGCAGTCTTTTGGCGGCTCTGTTGAATCCAATGCTGATCAGCAATCTGTGCATATCGCGATCGTTTATACAGAGGACGGAAAGATCTCGGGTTATCGGAATGGGCAGCCGTACGGGAAGCCTTACCAAAGCAGCGGTCCGCAGGTATTTGAAAAAGACGGTACCGTTGCAACTTTCGGACTGCGACACCTTCCTGCCGGCGGCAATCGCTTCCTGCAGGGAGTCATTCAGGCCGCCCGAATTTATGACGTCGCGTTAACCGGGGAGCAGGTTCAGGCATCGTATCATGGGGGAGATATCTTTGTGACGGAGGATCAGGTGCAACAGGCGATGTCCGAAGTGGAGCGACTTCGGGTGGCTGAACTGAAGGAAAAGATCCGCCAGGCAAACGGTCAACTCAGCGAGATCGGTGAGATTCCCGACATGATTGACGATGTCGCCGTTCTCAGCGAACTGATCCACTCCATGTACTGCTTCAAAGAGTTCATCTACCTGCAATAAAACTCAATGCGGCAGGGCAAAACATCAGGAAAGCAAGAGAGCTATGGCAAGGATACGACGGCGGGCGGGGACCTGAGTCAGTCGGACAAACCTTCCGTTCTATCAAGTGCTTCAATTGCGGCCAATGCAGATGACTTCCTTCATCGTATGCATCCAGAGTCTCCCGTTCGCGTAGCTGAATGATGCCAAAGTCCAGGTTTGCCCAGCTGGGCCAAGGTCGTTGACAGCGATCAATGCCTGCTGATCGAGCGTACTGGCATAGGCATCGATGACGTAGACGGTGCCGTTCATGATCGGAAAGAAAAGGTGCTGGTTGACCAGAATTGGACTGGCCGCGGAGACGTGCCCCCATCCTGTCCCCTGAGATCGTTTGTCCGTCGCAATATCGATCCCGCGTGAATTCTTCGTGTCGTTTTGGATGGCATTCTGCTTTTCACGAATTCGTACGGGGGGTTGTCCTGCGGCTAATTGCACCGGGACACGCAGATACTCAGTCCTGCCGGTTTCGACATTCACTCGGCCGATGGCGGGGAAGTCGTGAGCAAGAAAATAGTGCCAGTCGCCCACAACGATATTGGACTGGTTTGTCATCGGCATATTCCTGCCGACCCTGATCGGAATTCCTTTCTCGCTGGCACCTGTTTCGGCATCCACGATGTCCACGATTTCACTGAGGCTCTGCTTCCGCAGCACCTGGCCTGTTTCGCTATCCAGCACCAGGTGATTCTGCCTGTCAAACCAATAAACGTGTTTCGCATTCCAGTGGGAATTCCAGGAACAATCGGCCGTAACTTCGTGGCTCCAGAGCAACCTGCCCGTCTCCAGCAATGTCAGACTGACGCCATATGGTTTCTCCAGAGGGGCATGTCCACCACCACGGCCATGAGCGATCGCCCAGCGTCCATCGCTCAACTGACCTGCCATCGGCGAATTATGAATCGATGTTCCAGCTTCGCCTACCCACACTAATTCACCTGTCGTTTTGTCGATGGCATGCAGATACGTCCAGACGTCCCGGGGATCGACATCTTCCGGGACTGCCTGGTGTCTGACCAGCCGTTGTCCAGCCTCCTTGTTGCGGACTTCGACGGTGATGATCTTGTCGCCCACCATCATCGGTTCGCACTGTCGATTCGTGTGGCGTCTACGTGGGTGAAACTCTCGAAGCCAAACGCGGTTGCCCTGGTAATCAAAGCAGCCCATCGAACCGCAGCGATTGAAGAACCAGACATGCTGACCATCGGTAATGGGTGCGAATACGGTTGCATCGCTGAAAATCCCTGCCGTTTGAACCGGGACCGTGCCAGGAAGGTCGACCGTCCACAGGATCTTCCCCGAAGTGGAATCCAGACAATATCCAACGATGTTGGGTTCCATTCGATCGCTGGCTTCATCCATCGGACGATGTGTCGTCACGAATGCTTTTTCGCCCCAGACGGTCACGGCACTTTGTCCGCCTTCCGGAAGGGGCGTCCGCCAGAGAATATTTGTGCCATCCACAACCGACCAGTTCAAAGGAGGCGCAGCACCTTTCGCCTGAAAATTCAGATTTGGTCCCGATGCCTGCGGCCAGTCCTGAGCGTAAGCGACTGTGGCAGCGCAAACCATGTGGCAGAAAACAAGAAATCTCATCACGCAAATCTTTCCGTGAGCCAGCAACGGGCGCGCTTGTGGGGGGAAGGGGTCAGGATCGAACTTCCCGCCGAAAAATGCAACTGTACAACGCGTCCGAGATTGCCGTACTCTTGTCTGCCTTGCGCTGGTTTCGGCTGCAACATTCAAAATGTCCGCGTTCTGCTGTACGGTTCCACGCGTCACAGAGAAAGGGCGTTTTACGAGGATCTCAACCGAGGACGGCAATCCCGTAGCGGCAGGGCGAAGTATTTCGCCAGGAATTCTCTTCTGATTCACTCGCGTGGCCGACTCAGCCCTTTTGAGACCAACATTGAACACCGTGTTGGACACTCAACACCGTGTTAGACATTGAATCAGGGCCCGGGC
Organism: Planctomycetaceae bacterium; assembly: GCA_020426345.1. Lineage (GTDB taxonomy): Bacteria > Planctomycetota > Planctomycetia > Planctomycetales > Planctomycetaceae > F1-80-MAGs062. The sequence goes on along the minus strand of JAGQQE010000095.1, from coordinate 13,845 downwards.
TCGCCGTGTCATCCGCGTGGCCTGGTCCATTGTCTGTTTTTCAGGGTGAGTTACGATGTCGTTTCCTTGACCACAACGTCAATTCTGGTCACCCTGTCATTCCCACCGGGAGATGGCTCCCTGAAATCATCGCGAATCAGCATTCAACACACTTGCTGTCGCGTCTAAATTCTCTCCACCAACGAGGTCTATACTGATGTCATCCTCAATGAGTTCCGAAGGCCAATCCAATGTATCGAGGCGAATGTTCATGGCGACTGGAGCCGCAGCCGTCGCAACCAGTGCTGTGCCAGGTAATCTGAATGCGGCCATCTATGCAGACGGGAGCGATCGACTGAAAGTTGGCCTTATTGGCTGTGGCGGGCGAGGCTCCGGAGCAGCCAGCCAGGCACTGTCGGCCTATGAGGGGGCTGAGCTTGTCGCTTTCGGTGATGTTTTTGACGACATTCTGGAGAGTTGCCGACGGAGATTGACCAGGAGTTTCAACAAGGAAGGGAAGCCTGATCGCGTCACGGCCGACGATGCTCATTGCTACGTTGGCTTCGATGCCTACAAGCAGGTGATTGATGCATCAGATGTCGTCTTGCTGGCAACAACGCCTCATTTTCGCCCGTTACATCTGCGGGCCGCTGTCGACGCGGGAAAACATGTCTTTTGCGAAAAGCCAGTCGCCGTCGATGCACCGGGCGTTCGGTCTGTGCTGGAATCAACGGAGATTGCACGACAGAAGAATCTGTCGCTCGTTTCAGGACTTTGCTGGCGGTACCACCACGGAAAACGAGCGACATTCGAACAAATTAGAAACGGCGCCATCGGCGATATTGTGTCAATGCAATGCAGCTACATGACTGGCGGTGTTTGGGACCCACGTCGAACTCCGGATCAGTGTAAGAATCAAATGGAATACCAGCTTCGCAACTGGTACTACTACACGTGGCTTTCGGGCGACTTCAATGTCGAGCAGCACATCCACAGTCTCGACAAGATGATGTGGGCGATGGGCGATGAGCCTCCGGTATCGATCAGTGGCAGTGGCGGGCGCCAGGTGCGGACCGACGAACGCTACGGCAATATCTACGACCACTTCAATGTGGTCTATCAATGGGCAAATGGTGTGAAAGCGTTCGCCAGATGCCGACACTGGCCAAATTGTGAAACAGAAGTCGAAGACTACATCATTGGAACGAAAGGCCGTGTTGACGTCATGGCCCACAAGATCTTCGATCACAGCGGCAATGAAATCTGGAGCTTCAAGGGTGAAGGCGGCGACATGTATCAGATTGAACATGACGAACTGTTCGCCGGAATTCTCGCTGGTAAACCGATCAACAACGGTGACTACATGTCCAAAAGCACCATGATGGCAATTGCAGGTCGGATGGCATCCTACACAGGGCAAAAACTGACCTGGGATCAGGTGATGAATTCGAAAGAGGACCTGTCCCCGGTGTCATACGAATGGACTGATGTCCCGGTGCCAGAAGTCGCAATCCCCGGCAAAACAAAGTTCATCTAGGCCACGGTTGTTCTTCGAGAGTCAGCTTTGACATCGGTTGATTGACAGGGCCGGAGTGGCTCGTTGCTAAGACGCTCATCAGAAAACGGCGGTCACGGAAGTGGCCGCCGTTGTCGTTTCTGGTGGAAGGAATTCATAAACAATTCTCAATTCGCCTCCTTTTGCGTTGGGTCAAACCGGACAGATGAGTCTGGGCTTGCCAGGAATGCGTGCACGGGCATTGGTGTCTGCACGAATGCGTTCCTCAAATCTTCCCGTCGGATTCGGGCCAGCTCACATGGACTCACTGCCAGCAGATTGACGGTGGGCAGTCCGTGAACAATCTATGCTGGAACAGCTTCGATGCCTGTTGGAATGAAGCCTCGCCTCAGTGTGGCGTTCGCGAACCCTCGGCGATTGATCTTGCGGGCAACCTGATGGGCTGCTCTTTCAATGGCGATACCAACCGCGCGTTCGAAAGTGTCGCATTGCTCGTGGATGATGATATCCGGACGTTTGGATATCTGAATGCGAACGACGCATCGTATGCTCTCGCCGCCTCTGGGCCCGTTTTCGTCTGTCAGCGTGACAAAGACTTCATCGATTGACGACTCAAACCGGCTGAATGCAAAACTGCATCGCCGATGAATCAAGTCCGAAGCACTGGATGAAATACTGGAATCGATGTGAACGTTGATCTTCATTGCAAGTACCTTTGTTACTGGAGCAATAGCCTAGTTCCAAAGGTCCGACATCCTGGCTCAGTTCCTGCCAGAAGTCAGGCCTTAACCACATCACACAACCCAACGGGATTTCAAAATCCCTCAGATCTGTTCAGGGGTGATGACTCGCCACCTGAACGCATTTCACTCCCTTCTGGTTCAAAGTTCTTTTTCAGATTTTCGTGAGGATCACGTCTATCAGCTACCCATGAATACTGCCGTATATCTTCTGTTACGGCTAGTCTTTTTTTAGTACGTTCGACCAACGGATTCAATTTGCAAAATCTGCCCGGAAATCTTTACCCGGTCGTCTCCGGCGGGTTTTTCGGCTAAAAGGTGCATATTTGGTGAAATCTGACTGTTGCACTCGGGGAAATTCCCCTCTTTTCCGGAGCATAATGTTCCCAAATGTCAACGCTTTCCAAAAAAGTTGCAATTGTTACTGGCGCGAGTCGCGGTATTGGATTCGGACTTGCCCTTGCGCTGCTGAAAGAAGGTTGTCGAGTTGTGATCTGCTCTCGCCGCGAGGATCAGATCCAGTCGGCCGCGGAGGAATTGGTGTCGCGAGCGGCAGTTCCGGCGGGATTTGTGTTCGCTGTGGCTGCCGATGTTGGGGTTGAATCGGACGTCGAACGACTCTTTGCATCGACAGTTGAGAGGTTCGGGTGCGTGGATCTTGTGATCAACAACGCGGGAAACTTCGATGGCGGTCCAATTGAATCCCTCACGATGGAGGAATGGGAAAATGTTCTGGGGGCCTGCCTGACAGGACCATTCCTTTGTACTCGTGAAGCATTCCGACTCATGAAACCTCGTCGAAGCGGCCGCGTTCTGAATATTGGATCGATTTCTGCACAGCGTGCCAGAATGCACTCCGTCCCTTACACTTCTGCAAAATTTGGCGTTCAGGGGTTGACGCATGCTGCTGCCCTGGAAGGGCGTGAATTTGGAATTATCGTCAGCTGCCTTCACCCTGGGAATGTTTCCGTCGAACGCAGGTGTGATTCTGATGCAGAATCGGATCGCGAACCTATGATGTCCGTGCAGACAATCGTCAAAGCAGCAATGGCAATGCTGACAATGCCGGATGACGTGAACTTTCTGGATGCCATCGTGCTTCCTTCAAAACAGGATTACATTGGGCGAGGTTAGTGATCTCGGGTATTGGGATTTCGGAAGAGCCTATTGCAGCAAAGGGGTCGGACGCGTGTCCGCATTGATTGAACTCAACGACCTTTCAAAGAGTTATGGCAGCTTCCAGGCACTGCATAATGTCTCATTGAAAATTGAGGAGGGTGTCACTGGCTTGCTGGGGCCAAATGGCGCCGGGAAAAGCACCCTGATCAAAGTGTTGCTGGGACTGGTGAAGGTTAATTCCGGAAGCGGACAGATTCTGGGAAGCGCGCTGGGGACGCAGCAGCAGTTGATTCGCTCACAGATTGGATACATGCCGGAAGATGATTGCTACATGCACGGTTTGTCCGGAATCGAATCCATGCAGGTTGCCGCACAACTGTCCCGTATGGCTTCAACGGAAGCGCTGCGGCGGGGGCATGAAATTCTGGATTTTTGCGGCATGGGTCAGGAGCGTTATCGAAACGTCGAGACCTATTCGACCGGCATGCGTCAGAAACTGCGATTCGGAATGGCAATCGTCCACGATCCGCGGCTGTTGATTCTGGATGAGCCAACGTCTGGACTTGATCCGCAGGAACGCGACGCGATGTTAAACCGAATTCGGATTCTTCACCGACAATTCGGCAAGGCCATCATCCTCTGCACCCACATACTGCGTGATGTTCAGACGGTGTGTGATGCCGTAACCATTCTGGCAAACGGCAGAGTTCAGTTATCCGACAGTCTGGAGTCTCTGTGCACAGTGCGAGAGCCGTCGCTCACTCTGCAGTTCACCGGCGACCTGGAGGCGATGGCCAATCAGTTGACCGAAAATGGTTTACGATTTGAACACCAACCGGCTCGCAGCCTGAAGGTGTTTGGTTCACTCGAAGAAGTGAGCTCAATCATCTGGAAGTGTGCCGAATCAACCGGTGCTGTCATCCGCAGTATTCAACCATCCCGCAATTCACTCGAGCAGATTTTTCTGGACGCCGTACGGGAGGTGAAAGTTGCCCATTCATAATCTGGGGTACCGGCGATGGACCGGGCGTCTTGAGTCATCGATGAGTCGCTGGTCGGTGGTGGCTGGCATCGGGATTCGTCGCGCCTGGCAGAGTTCGTGGCTGCGTCGCGTTGTTTTCTTTGCATGGGTCCCGGCTGCCGCCATGGGTTTCATGATCTTCCTGTTCGAACGCAGTGCTGAAGACGGTGGCGCTTCGCCCGAGTTCTTTCGAGGATTGTCTCGATTGCTGCTCGCCCAGCGTGGCCCGACGGATATGGTGCAGGAACTCATTCAGTCAGCCCAAAGCAGCACAACACCGGAAACACTGGCACAAAGTCGTCATCAGTTCTGGACGACGCTGATGCTGAGCCTGTTTCAGCGGTCCCAGGCATTCATCATGATTCCGATCATTGGATTGATCGCCCCGCCGCTTATTTCGCAGGATGTTCGCTCACGCGCATTCCTTCTGTATTTTTCGCGACCACTCACACAGTTTCAGTACCTGCTGGGCAAGCTTGCCACAATACTGTTATACACGACTCTGGTGACACTGGTCCCCGGTCTATTGCTTTACACGGTCGGAGTCCTGCTTTCTCCTGGCATCGGTATCGTCATGCACACATGGGATATTCCACTGCGAGTGTTTGCGGCATCCGCAGTGATTACGATCCCCAGTGCAATTCTTGCACTGACTTTTTCTTCACTCACGACAGAGTCTCGTTATGCATCGTTCGCATGGTTTGCGATCTGGATTTTTGGCTACGCGACCCATGGAGCCCTGATGGCATTCTCTTCATCAGACACAAGTGTAGTGCTGCAATCGTTAAGTTTGTTTCATCTGTTTCGGGATCTGACGGGATGGATTCTGGATGTGAATACGGGGGTCGAAGACATTCAGACGCGGCTGTCAATGTTGTTCGCGCTGACCGGCATTTCGCTCGCCATTTTGGTCCGCCGCATTTCGGCTCCGATGAAGGTCTGACCAGGTGATAGAATTTGACAGCGTCACACGCCTTTATGGCAAAGTCCTCGGCGTCAATGATATCAGTATGTCGCTGCCGCCCGGCGCATACGGCCTGCTGGGACCGAATGGGGCGGGCAAGAGCACGATGCTCAATCTTCTGACGGGACAGCTGCGCCCAACGCGCGGTACAGTGCATGTGCTCGGCGAGAATCCTCGCAACAATCACAGTCTCATGAAACGAATTGGTTACTGCCCCAGTTTTGAAGGCATGTATTCAGGGGTTAAAGGCCTGGATTGGGTCGTATTCCTGCTTCGAATGCATGGATACCAGGCGGCGGAAGCGCGTGCAAGAGCCATGTCCGCGCTGGATCGTGTAGGGATGACACACGCCATGCGCCGGCCAATCTCGGGCTATTCTCGCGGCATGCGTCAGCGAACAAAACTGGCTCAGGCGATTGCCCACGACCCGGAGTTGCTGATTCTGGATGAACCACTCAGTGGGCTGGACCCCGTCGGCCGGGCACAGATGACAGAACTGCTGCGCGAATGGATTGACCGGGGAAGAAGTATTGTCATTGCAAGCCATGTTCTGCACGAAATTGAAGCGCTGACCGAGTCTTTCCTGCTGATTTCGGGCGGACGACTGCTGGCATCAGGCACGGCATCCGAAGTCTACGAACTGCTGTTTAATGTCCCCATGGAGATGCATATTCGATGCGACAAGCCTCGAGTTCTGGCAGGAATGCTCGTTCAGCATGACCTGTCAGATTCGACCAGAATCAGTCTCAATGATGCTGGTCAGGATGTACTCATTCTGCAAACTCGCGCGACGGGAAAGCTGGCGAGCACACTGCCTCAGTGGGTGCGTGAGAACGATTTGACCATTTTCGAAATGCGAACAGCGGATGACTCACTTCAATCCCTGTTCAACTCACTGATGAAGATTCATCGGGGGGAACTGTGAACTCACTCAGCGCTGTGTTCTTCTACGAATGGCGTCGCACACTGACATTCGCCCGGCTTGGCTGGTGGTTTGTTCTTGCGATGTTTCCCGTTGCAATCACGTTCATGATTCGTCGTCAGCCTCGGTTTGCGGCGGGCATGCGTCCCGATGAAATTGCCACGGTATGGTCAATTGTATTCTATCTGCTGATTCCATCCGTCTGTTGCATGCTGGGTGTGTTCCTGAATGCGGCTCCCGCCATTGCAAGTGAACTTGAGCAACGAAGCTGGATCTATCTCGCGACCCGGCCTCGTGGGGTGATGTGGATGATGCTGGGCAAATTTCTGGTGGCCGTCGTGTGGGCGGTAACATCGGCAGTGCTGAGTATTACTCTGGCAACGATCGTCAGCCAGATGGATTTTGCCGCCTGGCGTGGAGCCGAAACAGTTTCTGAAGGGCTGATCAGGCTGTTCAGTAGTTCTCTCACAGAAACACTTTATTCCGACCAGAGCCCGGCAATTTTTCGAACGTGGTGGACAATGGTGCGACTCAGCATCCTGTCCGCCTGCGCCTACTCAGCCCTGTTTCTGATGATCGGAGCATCATTTCCCAATCGGTCGATGGTATTCAGTGTCGGCTACGTCGCACTCGTTGAAGTTGTGCTGAGCCTCATTCCGGCCGTCATCAATCGTATCACGGTGCAGTATCGCCTGCGGTCGTTGATGATCAATTGGGCCGACCCCGTCCGTCGCGATCAAATGCAGGGCAATATGTTTTTTAAATACGTCTTCGCTGACGGCGGAAACACTGAGCAGATCCTCTGGCTGATTGGACTTACAGTTTGCTTTCTGGGTGCAGCACTTCTTATCGCGGAAAAGCGGGAATTTACATCTGCGGCAGAGAGCGACATATGACAACGAACAACTTCTGGAATCGAGTTTTGCGGACTGCGCAGAAGAGATGGTCGACCGCCACCGTTTTCATGGGATTAATCTGTCTGGTCGGGGTGACCGCCAGCAGTTCAATTCGGCCTTCGACAACGATTGACGATGATGCTGAAGGACGATTCAACCAGGTTTGTATTGTCGACGATGAAAGAATCAATGAGGCGAGCGGTTTGGCATGCTCAATCCGCGATCCTGCACTTCTCTGGATGCACAATGATTCTGGTGACCTGCCTCGTCTGTTCTGTGTTGATCAAACCGGAAAGACCCGGGCAGTCGTCACTCTGGCGGGCGTCAGTCCCTTCGACTGGGAAGACATGTGTTCGTTCGAGTGGCAGGGGGAATCATGGTTGCTGGTCGCCGACTTCGGAGACAATGCCAGGAAACGAGGGGCTGGGAATGTCGCCGGAACAAACCCCGTTTGCCAGTTGTTGCTGATCCCCGAACCACAGATTCCGACACTGGTCGACCAGGTTGCAGAACTGACCGTCAAACCGACCGCGGTTGTTGATTTTATCTGGGAGGACGGAGCTCACAATTGCGAGAGCATCGGTGTCGATACATCGAGCGGCCAGGTTTTGATGGTACTGAAGTCCCTTCCGCATAAATGTGGCCTGTATTCATTTGATCTCAGCACTCTGATGCCGAGAAATCACAGCTCCGAAGCTAAGCCGACCGGATTAGTCACGGCTCGGCGGGTTGTCGGGTTTGGTGTACCATTCGCCACGGGAATGGATGTTTCTGCCGACAACAGGTACATGGCCGTTGTGACTCCGCTCACCGGTTTTCTCATTCATCGTCAGCTGGATGAATCATGGGTTGATGCTTTGCAGCGGCCGCCAACATCTCTCATCCTTCCCCCGCGAAAACAGGGAGAGACAGTCTGCTTCAGTCGCGATGGAAAATTCCTCCTGCTAAATAGTGAGCTGGAACAGCAACCGCTCTGGCGGATGCAGATCGTCGCAGATAAGAATTAGGCGTTTAGCTGTCCGTTGAAGAACCGCGACAGACACGCAGGACGTTGCAAACCATCGTGTTTTAAGGTCTCCTGCTCGAGTCAGTCCGGTTGTTCAACAGGCGTCTTAGCCCGAGCTGTCACGAAATTCGACGGCGTATTGTGGCACGGTTAAGATCGGAACCGGGATGATTTGCTGAGCGGCAGGGTCTGCACGTAATAATGGGGCTGCTAACCCCGGGCCGATTCTGCCATAATCTGAACGGAACTGCGTGAACGACAGTCGGGTAGATTTTAGTGAGATCAAAAACGCTGAGGTAACAGATGAAGACTTTGTTGAGCGGATCATTCACATTAAGACGAGTCTGTGTATTGGCGTGCCTGATTCTCCTGCCAATGGCGGGTTGCCAGAATCCGAGCGTCGATGTCTCGATGGCTGATTGTCCAGACGGTGCCGTGGAGATCATCTCCACGGAGAAGGAAGGGGAAGATGACCATGATCACCCCACAGACCAATTCCTCGCACAAGTGCGAAGAAATGACCAAACTCCAGTCATCGTGGATTTCTGGGCTCCCTGGTGCGGTCCTTGCGTGCAGCTGGGTGCTGAGTTGCAGAAGGTCAAGAATGACTGGGGCGACAGCCTTGTGCTTGTGAAAGCAAATGTTGATGAATTGTCGAATGCCAAACTAACTCGCTACTTTGGAGTCGAAGGCATTCCGCACCTTGTCATATTCAGGAATGGAGAACCCGTGAAAGCTTTGGTTGGATGGAGAAGTGCGAAGGACATTGACAGTATTCTGAAATCGCTTTGATAATCCCTGAAAGTGTGCAGGGCTCTTCAATTTTCATTCACATGGAGGAAATGTCATGACCGGGATTACAGTTCGCAAATTGCTGGTCGCATGCGTTCTGTTATTCGCGTGTGTGGATTCGGTCGAAACCGCAGAAGCTCAATTGAAGGCTCCCAGGCAGTTGCAGACAGTTTCGGGGCAGATTCTCGTTCCTCGGACCGGCAGTCCGGCTGACAAAGGTTCTTTCGAGAACAGCAGTCAGCTTCCCGCCGGCATCTACGACAACGAAGGGCTCACTCCCGACGAAGCGGCTTCGGTTTTCGTGTATGAAAGCAACAACCGCAGCGTCGCCAATATCGCGACGCGGATCGGAGCGGCTCGGGTAATGTTCATGGACAACCCAACAGCTGACGCCGGGTCCGGGTTTGTGATTGACCACGAAGGACATGTGCTGACGAACTTTCACGTGGTTGAAGATGCTGAGCGAATTCAGGTCACACTTTACAACGGTGAGTCATACGAGGCGGAACCTGTCGGGGTCGATCCCATCAATGACATGGCTGTTGTAAAAGTGAACGCCCCCGCTGATGTGTTGTATCCAGTTCGGCTTGGAGATTCTTCCCGACTGAAAGTTGGGATGAAGGTCTACGCCATCGGCAACCCGTTCGGGCTCGAACGCACAATGACAACCGGGATCATCAGCAGCCTGAACCGTACTTTGCCGGTAACCAGAGCTCGGTCGATCAAATCCGTGATACAGACCGACGCTGCGATCAATCCTGGAAACTCAGGCGGCCCGCTCTTCAATTCTCACGGTGCCTTAATTGGAATGAACACGGCGATCGCAAGTAAGACCGGACAGAATTCGGGAATTGGCTTCGCGATTCCGGTGAACCTGATTCGTCGAGTTGTACCAGAGCTGATTGAACACGGCCGGGTAATCCGCCCGGATAGCGGGATTCTGGAAGTCATGCGAACTGAAGCGGGGCTCAGAATCCTTCGGCTCGATCCTGATGGTGCGGCGATTCGCTCCGGGTTGAAAGGCCCCGAGATCCGTCGGGTTAAGCGCGGGTTTGTGATCTTCGAATCGGAGGATCGAAACGCGGCCGATCTGATAGTGGGTGTAAATGGAAAGAAGACCATCGAAGTCGATGAGTTTCTTTCAGAGGTTGAGAGCCATCGCCCCGGCGATCAGATCCGAATTGAAGTGATTCGAGATGGCAAACAGATTTCAATTCCGCTGACACTGAAATAGTTCATCGTTGAGTTCGCTCCAGCGCGATGAAATTCTAAGGACCGTTGCTTCTAAGGACCGTTGCATTGAGCAAGAAACTGATCATCGATACAGACTCTGGCATTGGCGACACGCTTGCAGTGCTGGTTGCAATGGTGGATCCAACCATTGATGTGCTGGGGTTGACCGCCACTGGCGGCACTGTATCCGGAGTTCAGGCGACCCGTAATCTGCAGTTCATCACCGGACTTGCTGACCCGCTCCGGCACCCTCGGATTGGCCAGTCGGAAATTGAAGAAGCCCCTGGAGAGCATGTGCCACCGGGAGCTCCTGCCCATTCATTGCTCAACGGTAGGTTTGGTTTGGGAGACGCGGACCCTCGCGTACCCGATCTTCATAATCGTCGGGAATCCGCAAAACTTATCGTTGATATCGTGCGTGAACACCCTCAGGAAGTTCGAATCCTGTCGCTCGGACCACTGACAAATATCGCGATGGCTTTCGAGTTTGACCCGGAGTTGCCAATGATTCTTGGTGGACTCACTTGTCTTGGTGGTGCGATTCATTGTCCAGGCGACGTAACAGCGGTCGCTGAATTCAACATGTGGGCAGATCCCCTGGCAGCCCGCAGCGTACTGAATTCTCCTGCCGGGAAAGTGATGGTCCCGCTGGATGTCAGCCTGCAGCCCATGCTGACATTTGAAGATATCGATCGAATCAGTGGGCTCATCCCGTCAACTGCTATCGGAGAATTTGTAACCGCATTAATGCATTATTCACTCCGGGCAACGCGGCAGCATATGCCACAGGAAGGCCTGGCATTGAGCGCAGTGACAGCGCTGGCGGTTGCAGTTCGAGCTGAACGCTTCAGTTTCGAAACGGCCTCTGTCGATGTCGAAACCGCCGGCAATCTGACGACGGGAATGACGGTTGTGGATGGCCGAAGAACTCGGACTTCTCAGAATATGATCGACGTCGTAACTCAGGTGGACGAGCAAGCTGTAGTGGACTATTTCTGCAGAAGTATTCGTCGAGTGAGCATGTAATGAAACATCAGCCTGTGGTTTGTTGTTTTGAAAGTCGTCGAGCAGAAGAGATGGCGACGCTGATTGAACGGAACGGAGGCAGCCCTTTAACCGCCCCTTCGATGCAGGAAATCCCGATTGAAGACAACCCGGAGGCGTTGTCATTCATCACTCAGGCGATCGAAGGGCAATTTCCCCTGTTGATTCTGATGACTGGTGTGGGTACCGCCGCCTTGTTCGATGTCGCAAAGGTCCATCAATTGTTCGATCCACTGATTGCCGCAATGCAGTCGATGGACATCATCGTTCGAGGCCCAAAACCGGTTCCCGTCCTGTCGAACGCGGGCTTGAAGTTTGCCATCAAAGCGCCTGAACCGAATACCTGGCGTGAACTACTGCAGTCAATGGATGAAGCCGCCGAGTCTGAGCCGGAAAGGTTTCGACTCTCGGGAAGACGGATTGCGATACAGGAGTATGGATTGCCGAACAATCGGTTGTATGAAGAATTGCGGTCGCGTGGTGCGTTGGTCACTCGAGTGCCTGTATATCGCTGGGCTCTTCCGGATGACACCACTCCGCTCGAATCTGCGATCAGGAAAATCGTTGATAACAATGTCGATATCCTGATGTTTACAAGTGCCAACCAGGTTAGCAACGTCTTGTCGGTCGCAGAATCACTAAGCCTGGATTCCGCGTTCCGGACTGCTTGCGGCCGAACAATGGTGGCATCGATAGGTCCCACATGTTCGGAGGCACTAACCGATCAGGGATTTCGGGTAGAGTTCGAAGCGAGCCCGCCCAAGATGGGACAAATGGTCCGTGGATCAATCATGCACTGGCGGGAAAATTGCGAGGCCCCGCGCTAACACCTCATGCCCCATGCTCCGGGGAATTCCTGATTCAGGGCGGACATATGAACCGCAGTCAGTTAATTTTCCGGGATGCGTCCGCCATGTTCCAATCGCATTGGGGGCATCGTCTCTGGTTTTAGCTGGTCTTGTTTTCTGGCCTGAAAGGCCCGACTCCTGACTCTCGACATTGCTGCCCGGACCGGCCTTCCACTTCCCCGGATTCATTATGCCGACAAACCATAAGGAGTTGAAAATGAGGTCTGCACACCGGGGCGTTCGTGGGCTGTTGCTGGGAACGCTGACACTGATGGCCTGCAACATCTGGTTGGTTCAGGACGTAAGCGCGGACGATATTGACGCCGTCGTTGTCAAAGCGGTTCCGCGACCCAACATCGTCTTCATACTGACAGACGCCCACCGTTGGGATGGACTCTCCTGCGCCGGGAATGAATTTCTCCAGACGCCGAATCTCGATCGGATAGCCGGGCGGGGAACACGATTCAGGAACGCATTCGTCACGCAGGCGAAACATTCGTCAACTCGAGCGGCGTGTCTTACCGGGCGATACGGGAACGCCCGCAGCATTGCCACCGACCACGCCGTCTCGTTGCGGAATCCAGGTCGTTCTTTCGCGCATGCTCTGAGAGCAGCTGGATATCTGACTGGCGTCGCAGGCAAGTGGCACCTGAATAATTCACCCGAAGACTGCGGATTTGAATTTGCTTCCACATTCTGGTCGGATGGAGCGTGGTACGATCGAGACTTCAGGATAGATGGACGCCAGCAGAAAACACGCGGTTTCGTGGACGATGTAGTCGCAGAGGAGTCTGCAAGATTCGTTCATTCAGCGTTGAGTCAGAAGAAGCCATTTGTCTTGTGGCTGTGCACGCAGGTACCGCATTGTGACCAAAACGGTATCTGGCCCGCGGATGACGAACACAAAAACGTGTTCGACCTGGCGCAAATGCCCGTACCTGCAAACTGGAATGATGAGCTGAATGGCAAACCGGACATACTGAAAACGTCGCGAAACCGAATCCTTGCATCCGAGTTTGGCTACGAAAAAACGGACGCGATTGCTCGGCACTTACGGGATTACTATGCAGCGGTTGAGCAAATGGACATCGCAATTGGACGCTTTCTGGATGAACTGGAAAGCCTTCAGCTTCAGAACAACACCTGGTTTATTCTGATGGGAGACAATGGCTGGTTGCTTGGTGAACACGGAATGGCCGGCAACGGACTTCCGTATGAAGAATCGATCCGTATCCCAATGGCAATCTCTGCTCCATCGATCGCTCCACGCGTGTGCGACGAGTTGGTGCTGAACATCGACATCGCAGCCACAATCTACGAACTCGCCGGGCTGGAGCCCCCATCCGCCGTTCACGGAAAAAGTCTGGTTCCACTGGTTGGGGGAATCACCAACTCAAAATGGAGAGACCGCGTTCTGATTGAGGTTCCGGCACCTGAAGCGGCGGACGGGCCAGTTTGGGCTCTTCGTGATCACCGCTGGAAGTACATCGAAACGGTCATGAAAGACTCACGCGAGCAGAGTGGAACAAGAGACAGATTTGTTGAGCTTTATGATCTGCAAAATGATCCAAGCGAAATGCACAACCTCGCCAGCAAAGAAGCGGCAGTCCTGGAAATACTGGCCGAGCAATTGAGATGGCAGCTACGCTCGCTGAACGAAACAGACACCAGGACGAAACCAACGCATGAGCCCTCGACAAAAGAGTAATGCAATTACCCCCGGTGACTGACACGTTCCTTACGCAACACCAGTTGTCGGCAACAC
>JAGQQE010000094.1 GCA_020426345.1 Planctomycetaceae bacterium | reverse complement strand
TGACTTAGCCTCCCCTTTGGGTCGGGTGAAACGAACGGTATGAGCCATGCTGACGTCAGCACGACCATGATCTACACGCTCTGAGGAAGATCGTCGTACGAACGGTGTAAGAATGCGTCAAGCTGGCCTCCCCTTCGGGTCGGGTTAACGAAGGGTTCTCTTCGCAGGCGTGACGTTTCCGAAGCGTTTCGGCGGCTGGTTAGCTTTGAGCGAATGCGGTCTGTACGGTGGGTGGTTCTGAGTGACGAATCGATTTGGACGCGGCGAACAGATCTTCTGTCCGGCCGATGGCATTCAGATGAATGCTGATGCCATCGAGGAGAGTATTTGCCTCTGCTTTACTGATTTCGCCCGGTTGAAACTGCAGATTGAAGGTCACTTCTCCGGCGTACTGACCCATCGAGACAACGATATTGGTGTTCGGACGAATCGGAGCGATTCCATTGATTCGGTGGATGGTGAGATCTCCTGCCACAGCGCGTCCGCGTCGGAAGGGAAATCGATTTCCGAACATGCGTTTCAGATCACCAACATTTGCCAGAACGGCAGTCGCAAAATCTTTTTGAAGGACCTGTGACAGCTGATATCCGAAAGGGAATGCCTGCATGATCTTCAGCGCCTGCAGCATGGTTCCGCCTTCGTTGTTTGTGAGCATTCGTTTGGTACGCTCACGAATGAGTCGGATTAATTCGGCCGGCCTGCTGATTTGCTCCCGCGTGTATGCGTGAAAGACGTAGCTGACAACATTTGCGGAGGGCATTTGATCGTGCCGCGGGGTTCGCAGGCTGATAGGCACAAGAATTCGAAACTTGTCCGTCGACTTTGGTTTGGCCCAGTTTGTGAGTTCATGCAGTTGCTGAACGTAGACGAACATGATGAGGTCATTCAGTGATGCGTCGTGCGCCGCGGCCACACGCCGCAGTGATCGCACCGTACCACGATCGAAGATTCGGGTATGCAGCACATTGGGCAGATCCAGAGGTGTCTGGTTCGATCTGCAGCGGCCTCGCAGGCGCAAGGAACGCACCAGCAGCAATCGCCCGGCATTCGTGATCTTTCGGTGCAACGGAGTTCGTTTGCCTTTTTCTCCGGGAGGGCGAAGTTCGCCTCGTCTGAGCAGATGTTCCGGGTCCAGCTCCCGCTTGACAGGCAGTTCCGCGAGATCAGGATTCGGTCTCAATTCGGCATAAGCAGCAAACGTATCTGCCAGGAAATCCTGCACACCAATTCCGTCGACGCATGCGTGATGGAACCAGCATATCAACACGCTTCTATTGGCCGAGTATTCAAGTCGAAATTGCGTGCCGGTCGATTTAGAGAGGTCTATCCATCTGGTTGGACAGGCGGGCGGTTCATCGGGATGATCCCATCTTCGGATCTCCAGATTCAGTTCGACTGGCTCAACCTGTTTCCAGTAAGACTTGCGGCCCTGCCGAACAACGATCGACTGCAGTAATGGATGTTGTTTAAGAGTTGTGGTCAGGGCCTGACGGAGTGATTCTACGTCAACGTCGCCGTCCAGATGGACAGCCATCACAATGACCATGGGAAATCCAGGACGCTCTTCGTCCAGGAAGTATTGTTCCAATGGAGTCAACCGAAGCAACGCAGGGACCATCTGAGCCATGATCGCTCCCCCTAACAAAATCACCCAATTGAAAATGATTCACGTCGAAGACTGTTGGTTGTGAGTGACAACAGAGTAAACGTCACCCGGAATCAAATGGGACGATAAAACCGTTTTTTTGTTACGGTGAACGAAAATAGGGAGCCCCGAAGGACTCCCTATGAATAGAAACAGTCATTTATAGCATCGACGTTGTGTACGGAGTTGCTACATGGCCGTTCCGGTCACTGTGAACGCGGCCCACAGGAACGGATGTGCAGCACTGTTCCGACTGCGAAGGGCCTTGATCCTGTTGAGCTGTGCGCTTCGCAACGCGGCGGCCTGAGTTTGTCCTTTGGCCATCCCGTCAAAGAAGTCAGTCATCAGAGAGGCTGTTTCTTTGTCATCCACTGTCCAGAGCGTGGACACGACCGCTTCTGCACCTGCGAGCTGAAATGCTTGTCGCAATCCCGCAACGCCCAGTCCATTAACAACGTCGCCAAGGCCCGTTTCACACGCGCTCAGTACAACCAGCTTTGTACCTCGAAGATCCGTCTCGAGGATTTCTTTCCCCAACAGGATTCCGTCCGAATCCGCATCTCTGGGCGAATTGTTGCAGCCGGCCAGCAGCAAACCACATCTCAGCAGTGGGTCATCGGTGGCGATCACTGAGTTTGCCCCGGGCAAAGCGACGGGGACAGCGAGTCCGTTGTCATTCTCTGCCACGTTTGGCTCAGGCAGGAAGAAGCCATGGGTACTGAACAGAACCGAGTACGGTCGGGGAGTTCGCTTAAACGCATCTTCAGAAGCCTCCGCATTGACATAGAGCGTCGGTTCGAGGTCTGCTAATTCACGAACGTTCTTGACGACGGATCTGGCTTCGACCGCGGTTCCGGGCAGTCGTTTCGCGCGAAGCGACAGTGAAGAAAAGGGTGAGGGTACTGCCCGAGTTCCCGAATCTTCGAAGTCAGAATTGATGGAAGGACGCTGGGCAGGCAGCGACAAACCACTGAGGGCTGCCTGGACATCTTCTTCTGATGCATCGTAGTCCGGGTCGGCCATGATCAGTGGGGCGGACAGAGGCAGATTTTCATCGGCTGGATGCGTGACTTCGCGCCCGGTCACTACGAACTCGAGTTCGAAGTTGTCGATTACAAGGTGTTCGTCATCGACGGGCAACGCCGCCCATGGAGCACGCCAGAGTTCGCCGTCCGGGCTGAGCATGATTCGGGAGCGTCCACCCAATTGCGATTCCAGAGGTTTCCAGATGGCAATGGCCAACGACCGGCATGCGTCTGTTGCCTGACGAGTTGCGGCAGAATGTCCTGATGATTTGATGCTGAGGAATGAATTCTGCAGCTCCTTATGGACCTGTTTAACAATGGCGTCCAGCCGTTCTGCATTTCCAAGCCGGACGACGGAAATGTTCCCGGTACCAGCGGGAGGAATGACCCACGCGACATATTCTTCAGCAGGTCTGCCTTCGCCTGAGGATTCCCGAATCATTGATTCGGGTTCGAAACTCAGCGGTCGCATCCGATAGATCTGAACGAAAGTGGAATCATTGTCCATGGTCGTCCGGAATTCATCGAGCGTCTGCGTTTTTTCGGCAGCGCCATCAAGTGTTCTGCGAATGTCGGCTGGCAACTGGCGGCTGGCATTCTGAATGCGGCTCTGCAGGGAGTTGATTTCTGCGTTACGAAACTCCTGCTCAGCGGAGTCTGCTTCGCCGGAAGGCATTGTGGCGAGACGTCGGCGAGCAGCCACAATGGTTTCAAATGCCTGTCGCTGCAGGTCTGTCTTTAGTTGTCGGCGTATCTGACTGTTACGAGCCGCAAGTTCATGTGGCAGATTTCTGACCGCATAAAGCCACTCGGCCGTCAGGGATTCTGCAATGCCGGGTTCGAACTCATCCGTAAACACGATTGAGAGTGCCCGATCCAGCTCCTTCTTATCCTGAACCTGAAGAAACGCTGCCTGATCGGCTGCGGACATATCTGCAAGCGTGCTGGAAATGTAAGCCTGTACTTTGTCGCGTGACGATTGAAAGGCTTCGACCGATTTTCGTGTTTCATGTCGAGCCATGAGGACCGTCCCGATTTGTGTGTCCAGCGATGACACGCCAATGTGTTCTTCTCCGAGTGAATTCGCCACTTCGGCTCGTGCTTCGAGGAGCAGCTTGATGGATTCGTCGAGATTCCCTGCGAAGAAGGCATTCAACCCTTTGATGAATGCGATCTGCTGGCGAACGGCGGACGCTTCAGAACCAATCGACTCGTAATCAGCAATCGCGGCCTCAAGAATGTCGGTCGCTTCCTCGGTCTCTCCGGTGCGAACAGCCGCTGCGCCCAGACAGAACAACGCTTCCGCACGCAGACCTTTGAAGTTGTCTCCGGCTTCTGTCGCCAGATTCGCGACCTGTTCAAAATACTCGGCCGCTTCATTGAACTGTTCGCGTTCGAAGGCGATTCGCCCGAGTGTCATAATGCCGCCCATTTCTACCGGACCAGGTTCTGCTCCCGACTTAGACAGCTCGGACAAGGCTGTTTTCGCCATCGAGTCTGCCTGATCCAGCTTTCCGACAGCCATCAGCAACCTGGATAGATCCAGTCGCAGTGTCTGCGTACGTCGATCGGAATCGCCAAAGGCTTTCTCAGCAATTCTTACTGCTGTTTGCATCTGTATTACGGCACCGGGGAAATCGCCGAGCGTCGACTGCAACGTTGCAAATCGCCAGGCATTCTGAGCCACCTGTGGATGGTCGCTGCCAAGAGTCGCGATGGTCACGGGCTGAACTTCTTCCATCAGTGTGAATGCTCGCGACAACTGCTTCAGCTGAAAATAGTTTGCCACCAGAGCGACGCTGGCCATGGTGCTGAGCACATTTTTCTTTCCGAGGACTGCGCGGCTGCCTTTTAAGGCTTCTTCGAGCCCCTTCGTTGCATTTTCGAGATCGCCCAGTTCAGCCAGTCGGGTGGCGTTTTGAATGAGCGTCATCACGGCTTCGGCCTTTTCACCGATCGAAGGATCGTTTGCACTGTTCTGCAGTGCTTCCTGCATCAGACTCTGAAACAGAGCGGCCGTCTGATCCACAACGAATTGTTGATTGATCCATCCAAATGTCTTTTGATCGGGCAGATGAATGCGTGACCATCCGTCGCGGGATTCGAGGCTCCATACGGCTTCATTTTTCGCGATTTTTGCAATCACACGGCCCTCAGGTTCATCATGCACGGTCAATTCCTGGCCTGCAATCAGCATGGTTTCCCGATTGCTCGGCCAGAGTTCAAATGGGTCAACGTAGTCGTTATCCCCATCGGATGTGGTGTCAGGCAATGGGACTCCTTCGGAAGGTCTGTCCATGGCTGCCTGGCCTTTGCCGTCACCTTTGAGGTTTTCGTTTGCCTGAGTGATCAATTGGTCGAGTTGTTTCTGGAGCCGATTCGCATCCTCCTGTTTTCCTGTGGATGCCAGGCTTTGCACCATGGCACTCAGCAGCTGAATTCGTTGTTCCTGCATGAATTCTGCGGGGACACCGCTGAGTTTTCGTGCATTTTCGAGGAACTGAAGGCCTTCTTCGCTCAGGTCAATCACGGCTTCGTGCTGTTTCGCATCGACAAAGATGGAAACCATCTCGGTGATCAACTGAACTCGTCTGCGAAGGTCTTCCAGCGATTTTACGCCGCGGGTGCGATCGTAGAGCTCATCGAAGTTTTTTATGGCAATTGCGGTGTCACCGGTGATTCGATGCAGCAGTGCCTGGTAGAGAAGAATTTCAGTCTTTTCTCGTTCACTGGCAACACTGGCGTCGACGATGGCAATTGCATCTCGCTGCATTTCCTTTGCCTGCTCGGCATCCCCTTTCAGAGCCGTCATAAGACTCAGGATGGCGGCTGCCTCACCATGCTCAACAGAAATTGTCGGATAGATTTTTTTGGTCAGGTTTAGGACGCGTTCTTGTGCCGCAAGGGCCTCGTCAAATTCACCGCGTCCGGCGATGTGGCCGGCCTGTGCCGCCAGAAGGATGGCGAAATCCGATGATTCCTCACGTCGATTGAATTTCAGATTTGTGACAAGCTGATCGATGAGCTTTTCCAGTTCCTGCTGATCCCCCAGAATTGCAGCCAGGTTGGCGCGGGCAGCAAGATAGTCACCAACGATCGGGTGGTTTTCCTTGAGGTAGGGTTCGATCAAAGCTTCCTGCTGGAGCAGCAGTAATTTGGCCAGTTCAATCTGACCATGAGCGGTTGCTGCAATGACGGTTTGGCAGTTAGCGAAAATGTAGAACGGGTTCTCGTTGCCATACTTTTCGCTGACGATTGTGCCAGCTTCGGTCGCAAGGTCGACGGCTTTCGCCGCTTCACCCCGATTGCGTTCGTCACGGGCCTGAGCGAACAGACTGTAGACGGATTGCACCTCTTCGGCGGGTACAACACCGTCCGAAGGAAGTGAAGTCCCGAATCGCACTAACTGATGATGGATCCGCAGCGAAGACTTGCCGTGCTCGACGTCGAAATAGTCGCCTTTTCTGCCGACGACACGCAGCAATGTACAGGCGGGGACCACTTCCTGAACTTCCAGACTACCATCCACCAGATAACCATTTTTCGCAGCAACCATCACGTGAGTTGGAAGGTCTGAACCCTTTGAGTTCTGTGCGCTTTGCTGCGATTTCATGTCAGCATTCTTCGCTGAAGGTCGTTCCTTTTCTGCGAGCAGCGGTGGAGATGCGAGGATCTCGCGAATGCTGGCGACTGATTCTGCGTCTTCCCCTTCCAGCTCCGTTCGCATCTCCAGGGCCAGATTGTAGAAGCGATAGGCTTCGAGATATTGTTCCAGTTTGATGGCTGCGCTGCCCGCATTTTCAAGGACAACGGCAGCATCGATGGATGGATCTTCCAGATCGTAGAATTCAAGAGACGTGTTGTAGTGTTCGAGTGCGACGGAGAAACGGCCAACTGAATCTTCGACGTTACCAAGATGATTATAGATCCATGCCTTGTCAGCATTCAGATCGCGTCCGTTCAGGTCGTCGAACAGATCCATCGTGCCGAGCAGTTTTTTCAGTTGAAGCCTGGCTGATCCTGGTTGATCCAGCTGGTAGTAGCAGTCAGCGAGATCGATTTCGACCTGAATGACGTTGCTCAGGACAACATCCTCCGGTGTGAGAGCATTGTCCGCGTTGTTACTCACAATGTCGTCGACGGTGCGGTAGGCTTCCAGGAGGAAGGACTTTGCATCCTCAAATTGTTCGGCAGCGAGAAGGTAGCTTCCCATGACCTGATTATCGATCGCACGTTCAACGGCCAGGGGAGGCATGATCTTTGTACTGATTGCCACGGCTCTTCGCTGAGTCTGAATGGCCAGATCTCTGTCACCACGGCTGTTATACGTTTCTGCCAGATTCGACGAGACTACTCGAATATCGCCATGATCCAGTCCCAGGTGCGACGACGTGATCAGCAGTGCCTGCTGATAATTGGCGATGGC
Source organism: Planctomycetaceae bacterium (assembly GCA_020426345.1). GTDB lineage: Bacteria > Planctomycetota > Planctomycetia > Planctomycetales > Planctomycetaceae > F1-80-MAGs062. Next base: position 11,733 of record JAGQQE010000094.1, on the reverse strand, counting down.
TGCGTCCGGATTACCTTCGTAGCCGGCAAGGATGGCCTTCACATTGAACAGATCGGCAGCGTGCAGCGATTGCAGTTCTCCCAGGTCTCTGAAGATCTTCTCTGCTTGTTTCAGCGTGGCGCTGGCCCCCACCGTGTCTTCTGCGTCCAGTTGTTGTGGAACCAAATAGGCCAGAAGCCAGGCGTATCCGGTGTTGTCGGTTCCAAAGTTGTTTTCGATCTTCTTCAGCGCGGACTTCATTTGAGCCACGCTTCGGTCATATTCGCCCTCGCTGCGCAGGACTTCTGCGTTGCGTGCGATCTCCAGAATCTCTCGAATCGCTGCGGAATTGTCTTCCGTGATGTCGTCGAATTCCGTCGACATGTGCACGAGTTCACGGCGAATCCAGCCTTGTTTACCGGTATCGGTCTTCACCAGCAACCATGGTTCACCCGGGTCAATGATGTCCACCGTGGAGAAGGTGGTCAGTTGCTGCACGATGGCGTCTTCTTCGTCGACGACATAGGCGCGTTCGCAAGTCACGATTGCAAAATCCTGCGATATTGCGCGTTGGCAGCAGGTTGTCATTGCAACGAGGGCCAGCGTTGTCGCCAGTAACTGACGCCCCGCGGACAGAGGTGGGAAGTGGTCTAACGCACCGTTGATGTTCATATCAGATTCCTTCAGGCGAGGTTTTGATCAAACTTGAAATCGCGATTTTCTGCCAGCCGAGCACTCGCAAGATTCTGATGTCGCTGTGCCTCTGGTTCGACTCGACTCCGAATTACCGCCGCAGTATTTCTTATGGGGTGTAGTATGTCAGAGTCACGGACATGATGGGGGTTGGATCCGGAGTGAATTTCAGGATCTCGATTTCATTGGCTTCCTGCTCCCCGGGGACAATCAGTGACCGGAGCTGATCCGGTTCGTTTGCAGCATGCCGGATGCGAGTCTTCAGAAGATCCAGACTGTCCGAGCGATCAGATGGATGAACTCCACGCAGCATAGCAAGCAGATCTTCGTCCTCAGCGGTGACGACGGGTGGTGGTGTGTCGTCGTTCGATTGTTTGAAGACCGTCAGCTGAACCTGTCCGACCTGACGGCCATAGTCAACTGCGCGGCGAGCGGATTCGCGAGCGGACAGAACCGTGAATGCTTCAAGAGTGTTACTGTCAGGCATTTGATAACCTCGGATCACGGTCCGCGTATAATCAGGCGTCAGCAGCCACTTCGAACAGTCAACGTCCCGAACAGTCTGTCGATAGAGAGTATTTTCGCCGTTGACTTTGAGTACAACTCCCAGGGTGCCCTGCACAAACGACGCGCGATTCAGAACGAATTCAACCTTTTGGCCCTGTCTGGGTTCCGGTAGAAATGCCTGACCGTTGCGGATCTCCACCGGCATGACGCGGCCGTCATATTTGACTTCCAGCGTCACGGGAGCTCCTTTGTCCTGAAGAGGAAACACGGTGAGCTGCGACTTCACACGTTTGCTCTCTTCAACGACCCTCTCATCTCGATTCCGCCGCACGATTTCTGCGTTCGAGTTGTCCGCAGTGGTATCCTGGTTCACGGTGTTTGGATTGCTGTTATTCGGGGTGCTGCTATCGCGGCGGACGGAGGTCTCTCCGTCGTCAAACGCGCCTCTGAGGACGAAGCTTTCGCCCAGTTCTGTGACGGTTGTTGCATCGAGTTGCACTTCAAAGACATCTCCAATCCGCTCCAGGCCACTGCCATTCCGGTCAAAGTACAGCAGTGCAACATTGGCTGTGGATTCGCCGGCATTCAGCTGGACCAGCCCAGTGAGAAACGCGTCGGCGGCCAGTCGTCGATCGGACCATGCCAGTTCAAATTCAGGCCCGAAGAATTTGGTTCGACCTTCTTTCGTCAGGTGGGAAGCGCCATCGATCTGCACGGCCTGTGAGCTGGCATCTTTGATAATATCCAGTTGTTCGTCGCCAAACGGGTTGGCCAGGATCATTGCGATCTCCAGCCGATCGGCCAGCAGGGAATTCAGCGGGCCAACGCTGTCGCTGGTTTTCTCTCCCGGTTTCTGCACACGAAACTTCAGCACGCCGATGGTCTGGTAACCTTTGTCGTGCAGTTGTTTCAGCAAGGCAGGTGCGCGGTTAAACATGGCTTCATGAATGGTTTCCGCCTGCGTCACCGATGTTGCCAGAATCATTGCCAGAGCGATCACACCAGGGCGAAGTGATGCCCGGAGCGGGGATAGAGTTTTCATTGGGGAGTGCCCTCTTCAGAATATTTTGAGTGAACCGGGATGTGGTTGACTTCAGACTTGCGACGGTGGCATCAGGTCATGCATCCTGTCGTGCCACCGATAGACAGAACGAGGTTTCGACGGGATTCGGACACCTTTTGAATGGAATTCGACTTCAGTGGAATTCGACTCAACCGGGGCGGACGTTCTCCCTGACTGGCGCGCCTGCTGAGAGCCGCCGTTTTCATCAAGGACGGCTTCATCATCGAAGGTGATTCATCGTGCCGTGACTCATGGTTCCGTGACTCATGGTTCCGCAATCAGCGGCAGTTCCACTGGAGCCATCGTTACCAGCGGAAGATGGTCGTTGAGGTGCCGCGTGGGAATCAGCGAGTTTCGATTTTCAGGGTCTTTTTCACGAGCTGGTCGGGCACATTCAGAATTTCGCTGCTGTTATGGTCCAGCAGGAAGAAATCGTGCACCAGTCGATCCTGCAGATTGTCTCCTCGCAGAATCAGCCCCGGTTCGAATCGTTCCGGGTTGGCGAACACGGTGATGAATTCTGCCCCAAGCTGAGGTTTGATCGTGATGGTTCCTTTTTCAGGAAAGCGAAACGTCGCCTTTCGTGGTAAAGGAATGACTCCGTTTGTCAGCGACACCCGGCGGCCACGAGAACTTGTGCCGATGAGTTCGATGAACTGATCGTGCCCTGTTTCGTTCACGATCGTGATGAACATTTCGTCCCCGGGCGAGAAGATGTTGCTGCGTTTGTTGGTCTGCACGAGTAAGCCGGCCGCAAATTTGTCAGCAAGCTGATCCGGTCGTGTGTTCCCGTCGACGGGTGAGATTGGAATTCCAAGTCCCATATGCCGTGCGACCTGATCGTAGTGATCTTCCCAGGTATCGCGACGAATGACGCTGCCCCCGGACAGTCCGGCCAGCCCCAGTTGTGTGAATTGAGGCAGTCGGAAAACGGTCTGCAGTCCGGCGGCATCACGGAGGCCGAGCTCCGCCGCGGCCTGTGACAACGAAAGCGGAGCCTCCAGGAACTGTCGAGAAACGGGAACCAGCGGTTCATCACCCTGTGGCTGTCCCAGTGCCATTTCCATGGCGTTCAGGAAACGCTTTTCGTCACGGGACAGCAGCTCTGCCATTTCATCTTTGGGGGCATACAGTTTCAGGATCTCAGACTTACTGAACCCAAAAGCATCAGGCAGGTGTTCGAAAGCAGGACGAACATTGTCGGCAAACTTCTTCATACCTCGTTCATGGCAACGCATGCAGGCAAGACCGTTTCGGACGACTTTGTCTTCCGCGAACTTGTCTGTGACAATTGAGGTGGGTGCTTCCAGCAGTCGATTGCCGGCCGAATCCGTCACCAGGTAGGCCTGCAACCCGTTAGGAAGATTCCAGATCATTTCGCCGCCGGCAAAATGAAAGTTGATGGGATCAGCAAACATGTTCTGCTGTCCTTTGCTGGTCTGAAAATCATAGCTTTTCCAGTACGCTCCGTTGCGGGCCGGATGCCGTTCGACCACGCGATTATTTCGTGAAACGCCGGAAAGCGTCATGCCGGCTCTGCGAGCGATGTAGCTTTCGACATTCGACTCCGAATCCACACCGATCAGTTGCTCCAGGTCAGATAAGTGGTGGGGCAGTTGAAGCAGGTCTTCGTAAAGTGGTGACTGGGTTGCGGTACTGACAAACCAGTCGATGCGGACGAATGGAATCGGGCGAACCAGTCCGGCTGGCTGGATGTAGATGTCGCGAAGGCGATCGAAGATTTCAGAGTTTTCAAACGCGATGCCGTAGGGATATTCCAGCAGGACCAGATCGAAGAAGTTATAGCTCTCTGATCCGTTACGCACGTTGGCAGCATTCTTTTCGAACGGCGAAAGATGCCAGCCGAGCTTACGAATGTCGACAGCAAACACCGATGCCGTTTCGCCATCCACGACTTTGGGCTGTACAATATCCGGCTGCCATGAAAGATGGTTGATGGCCTTTGCCAGGGCCTGCCGGTTCGTTTCCAGCTCTTTGGCTGTGACACCGGATGTCAGCAGATGGTTGCAACTGAAGAATCGGAGAAAGCGTCGGTCATCGCGCGGCGTCGCTTCGACAAATTCGACAATGCTTGTCAGTACATGCTCCACCCCGGCATACGGTGAAAGTGCGGGATCGGTAGCGGACTCCGTCGGCGCTGCGACATCTTCCGGAAACTCAGGAGCTCCCGCTTCGATCCATTTCCGAATCGATTCAATTTCTGATTTTGACAGCGCCGGGCGAGGTGATTCGGGCATCCGAAAGTCTTCATCATCAGACGCGACGTAGTCGTACAGGACCGAATCGTTGAGATCGAACGGATACACAGGGCGACCTTCTCCTACCAGTGAATCACGTTCGAGAACGTTCAGGTCAGCTTCGCGGCGATCTGTCCCGTGGCATTCGAAGCATCGACTGCGAAAAATCTGTTTCACTGTCGCTGCCAGCTCAGCATTCCTGATGCCTTCATCGGACTCATCTGCCCGAACACCTTCGGATGTCGTCAGAAACGTCAGTGCCAGGACGACCAACGCCGGGGTCGAAAAAAGTACTGTGACAGAAGACGCCAAATGGACCGTTCGCTGCAAGATGGACACGATGACTTTCCCCTCAAACCGATTCCGTTTTTCAGATGCAATTCTGCACGCCGGACTGAACGGAGAGCGGGGGACATGTCGGACAAAATCTGGTTGTTTTTGAGCGATCCGGCGACAGAAAGCCAGGCAAGCATGATGGACAAGTTGGGTTCACCAACGAAAAAAAGGAGGCGATGGTCCCCTGTTGACCATCGCCTCCCTGGTTGAGATCGCCCTCCCCAGGGCGATCATCCCGGTTCGACCCATCGTTTCCCCAATTTCGAAAGTCGGTTCGAAACCGTCAATTCAGAAGGGAGAACGTGCTACGGATCCGCGGCGGACAGAAAATACAGAAAGTTTTTCGATTTGGCAGAAAGCGTCTTTGCTTTGATCATTCGGGACCGACCGAACGTAAATTGCCGAGCGGCAGCATTGGTGAGGGTGTGGACGGGGGCGTGCCCGCCTTCACGGGTTTTCCTGGTCCGCTTCAGAAATCGGAACAGGGGCGCTGGCGGCGATCCGAACGCAAACCCTGCGGCCTGCGATCACACCCGTCCACGGCTGGGCTGCATTCGCAAAAAAAAGCACGCCGCTGGCCAATGACAAGCGGCGTGCAGGTAGGGATGGTCTCAGGAATTTCCCTAGTCGTTGAGGTCCGTAAAGAACAGATCGTTCATGACATCGTCAATCACCTGGTCAGCCAGATCGCTGACGATCAGGCTGGTCGGCTCACCGACATCAGACGAATCCGTCAGGCTTTCCCAGAAGTCGTTCGACGTGGACCAGTCCGCTGGTTGTTCGATCGGCTGAGCCTGGGTCTGAAGCCGGGCCATCTGTTCGGATGGACCCGCCGAGACGGATTCTGCTTCCGGCTTGTCGACTCTGGAAACTGAACGGCGAGACAGGTGGGCCTGAAGTGCCGCCAGCAGGTGTTCGGGCAGACGCTGATCGACAGCGTTTTCTGAACTCTTGTCTGACTCGCGTGCGTCTCCCTTATCCAGTGCGTCTTCCGTATGCAGTGCGACTGCCGTGAAGGAGACTGCCGCGCTCCATAGCCCGGGACTATTCGAAGTACTGATCGCTCGCACCCAGACGCGATAGATGCCACCCACCGAAAGGTTGACGCTGGACGTGAACGAGGTATCGGTCAGGCCATTTTGGTAGATGACTTTGCTTTGCTGCACGTCGACACGATCAACCCAGATTTCATAGGACGCGGCACCTTCCACGCTGGTCCACGTAAAGCTGGTTGCCGTGGCAGATCCGGTTCCGTTCGGAGTCAGTACCTGAGCTCGCCCACCGATGAATACGTCCGACGGGAACGACCAATCGCCACGGAAGCCGTTTGGTCCAACCGCAGCGACCCACCAGCGGTAGTTTCCGTCCGGGAGTGTGACGTTTGAGGTCCAGGTTGGCGTTGGCAGATTCTGGACATGGGCAACGGCCGCCCCTGTCTGGACATTCCGAATAAAGATTTCGTAGGCCTGAGCACCGTTGACGGATGTCCAGACGAATGTCGGAGTTGACGAGAACGTCGAGGTCACTGGTGACAGGGCCGTTGGGTGAACCGCAACCTGGATATCCTGTGCAGCGCTCCAGCTGGATGGAGTACCGGATACATCCACAGGTCGAACCCAGACACGATATGCCGATGGAGCCATATCAAAGTCCGGTGTCCACGACGTAGTTGTCAGACTGGCTTCACGAACGAACTGGCTCTGTCCCGTGGTCAGATTATCCATCCACAAGTCGTATCGAACGGCTCCGGCGACCGGTTGCCACGAAATTGTCGGCCGATTCGTCTGCTGGCGTTTCGCGATTGGTGTCAAAGTAACGGGCGTGTTGATAGTAAATCCAACACCCTGTGCCCACGGATACCTGGAACCATCGGCTTTGACCGCTCGCACCCAGACGTTGTATCGACCGATTCCCATGTCGGTTGAATGCTGGTAGCTGTTGTTCGCAACGTTCGCGTTGATCATTGGGTTCTGACCGGTTGTGACGTTCTGAACCCAAATGTCGTAGCTGACTGCGTCGGAAACCGGAGACCATTGGATCACCGGACGAACAATCTTCGTCGAAGTGACTGGGCTGGTGATCTGCGGTCGAATTGCATCGACCACAACCGTAAAGGTTTCGATCGTCACACCGTTGTCGGCAGTCGTTGCGAGGTCACCGTCCAGCCCACCGTCTTCGACACGGACCGTCAGGAGAGATGCCCCGGATTTGAGTGCAACTGGTTTGTAGCTGATCGAACCACTGGTGTTGGCAGATGTGTAGCTGACCGATGGTGAAGGAATCAACGACGGGTTGCTGCTGGTGACCGTGATTCGGATTGGCTGTGTTTCGCCGCCGCCTGCCGAAATGCCATTCAGCGTCACAGTCTGTTGTGGTGCATCCTCGCGGATGGTGACATCACTGAGCGAATCGATCGTTGGTGCGTCGTTGACTGCCGTCACAACGACCAGGAATGTCCTGGTCCTGCGGTTGTTGTCGCCTGGTGTCAGCAGGTCGCCGTCGGTTCCGCCGTCCTCCATCACCACTGAAATTGTGGTTTGGCCGCTGGCGTTTGCAACAGGCACCAGATCGATGCTGGCAATGGAATCGCCGTCGTTGTAGTGAACGTTTACCGCAGCAATCAACTGAGTATTGCTGCTGGTCGCTGTGAACTGAACAGCGCCCGAGGCCGATCCTTTTTCAATACCGGTAATGGTGACCTGAGCGGTATCATCCTCCAGCATCGTGACGTCAGACGGATTGTCGAAGACAAGATCGTTGTCCTGCACAACAACTGACATGGTCTGGTTGGGCAATGCGTTGTAATTGGCGTCGGTCACTGCATTGTCCACAGAGAACGTCAGTGTGCTCAGCTGATCGCCATCCAGAAGATCATCGTCAACAGCGGTGAGCGCGACCCACTGCGGCACGGCCCAGTTCAGAGCGTTGAATGTCAGCGTTGTGACATTGGTCTGAAGCTGACCCGGATTGCTGTTCGCAATGTTCAGCACGACATCTGATGTCGGTGGTGATGTCAGAGTGACAGACACCATCGCGTCACCAGCACCCTCCCGAGCAGTCTGCGTACCGGATGCGGGCCTCAGTCGAATTCCGGCATCCGGAAGGGTTTCGTATCCGCCGTAGGTGTCGAGTGTAGTGAGGAACGGCACAGTCACGGTATCACGATCCGTGTTGCGGGTTTCCTGCTGGAACGGAATTCCATCTTCAATCGTCATGAATCCCAGTTCTGCGTCCAGAGCATCAGCCGTTGGATTGATGGCGTTATCACCACCGGATGAGAACTGCATTTGACGCAGAAGTTCAATCAGCTCGTCAGTTGGAACCCGCAGAATCGCCGGACTGGATACCGTTCCGAACTGGGCACTTGGAGCGATCGGAATCACATAGCTGTTGTATCGCTTGCTCCAGTCAATGAGTCGATCCGCACCGGTATTACCCAGCAGAACATCGAAGCCCATTCCGCCGAATGCCCAGTCGTCGTCTGCATACTCGGGAGCGTCTACCGCGTTGTTCAGTCCCCCGTTGGTTTCCAGGTTGTCGTCGACGTTCAGAAGGTCGTCGCCCGTGCCGCCGATCAGTCGGTCTTCATCTGTACCACCGACGATCCAGTCGTTTCCTTCGTCGCCAAAGATGTTGTCGGCTCCGTCGCTGATCTTCTGGCCATTGGCATCCGTGGCATCGAAGTTCAGGATAAAGCCGTTGATCTTCGCCAGCGGGTCAGCCGGGTTGTATGCCGGGAACATCCGACTGTTTGCGTCGTAGTTCAGGACGGAAGCGTCTGCGAGCGGCGCTGTCACGAACCAGATATCTGTCGCTTCTGCTCCACTGATGGCGTCATCTCCGGCCCCGCCGTGGATGAAGTCGTCACCCCGACCGCCGTAGATCACGTCGTGGCCGCCATTGTACCAGTTGGCCATATCGACGCTCTTCTTCAGCCGTCCGTTCATGTTCATCACGGCCCCGATCAGGACCTGTGTGAGGTTCACGCTGAACTGGGAAGAAGGCGTCAGAACTCCGTGAAGTTCCTCGGTCATTCCGTTTCGGCTTGTGAAGATGCGTCCTTCGTCTCCCAGAATACCGTCTTCGCCGGACCCACCGAAGATGCGATCGTTGCCTGCACCGCCGATGATGTCGTCGTCCTGAGCGTCGCCAAAGAGGACGTCGTTCCCCGACATGCCGTGGATGATGTCGTCGCCGGATTCGCCATGGATTTCATCATTGAATGCAGGATTGCTGGCGTCACCAAAAGTGTATTCCAGGTACTGAGTCGTTCGTGGAACAATCTTCAGTGGGCCGTACATGTCGTAGTTGAAGGTCAGATAGTCGCCGCTGTCGATACCGTTGATGCCGACAACACGGAAGATGTTTCCGTTGTCGCCAAGAATCACGTCAGCATCACGGGCGTGCCCGATCGCTGTTTCGTCCCCGGCATCGTTTCGAGCTGCGTGGGTACCTGAACCGCCAAAGATGATGTCCTGACCGTCTGGTCGGTAATCCAGCGTTGGCGTGCCGAACAGGTTGCTGCTGCCTCCGATGATGTCGTCCTGGCCAAGGTTCCCCAGAATGACGTCGTTGCCACCACCGCCTTCGATGTAGTCGTCGCCGTCCGTTCCGGTTCCATCGATGTCATCCATTGACAAGTGTGATGTCACGATGTCAATGGTCAGGTCTCCTGCAAAATTCAGAACAGAACCGTCGCCCTGAATTGCATCGTCACCGAGCTGGCCGAAGAGAGTGTCGTCTCCACTGCCACCAGCGATCGTGTCGTTGCCGAACACTCCGGCGGCTGTTGTTATTGTGTGATTGAGCAGTGTGATGGTTCTCTTCGGCCTCGCATTCGGGTCGTCCATCGGAGCCGCGTCGACCGTGCCGTTTCCATCAGCTTCCAGAAGTTCACTTCCGGTAAGTGCCCGCCATCGCACATCGGTGGTTCGTGGTTCGCGGTAGATGGTGGCATTATCGCCAGCGACTACGTCGACGCCGCTTCCTGCATCAATAACGTCGCCGGCATCTGCACCGTCGGCAACGTTATGACCGCCGATGATATCGTCGTCGCCATCTTCGCCCAGAATTCGATCTGCTCCCTGACCACCCAGAACGATATCGTCGCCTGCTCCTGCACGGATGAGATCGTTGCTGTTGGTGTAGGTTGCATCGGTGTCAATCGATGTGAATGTGAACGGATCGGCAAGGACAGTCAGAGGCAGCATTGACGGATGAATGCTTCCGAGCAGTTCGCCATGATCACCGAAGATCATGTCTCGCCCTGAACCGGCCGTAATTGTGTCGGCCCCTGTCTGACCGAAGATAAAGCCGTCGCCGTCGCCACTGCTGATGATGTCGTCATCGCCCAGCGTTGAGCCGGGGGCCGTCACTCGATCGATATCCGATTCGTCATTGTCGTCCTGAACATAGTCGATCGTGCCGACGTCTCCCAGAATGATGTCGTACCCATTTCCTGTTGTGATGGTGTCCCTTCCAACCCCGCCAATTACCGTGTTACTGCCGCCCGCGACGAGAATTGTGTCGTCGCCGCCAGCAACATCACCGCTGGTTGCTGTCCGCAAATTGCCCGTTGTACCAAACGTCATGGCGCCACTGTCGCCAAGGATGAAGTCGTTGCCGGTTCCGCTGGTCACGGCATCATTGCCGCGACCTGCGATGACAATGTTGTCACCGTCACCGGTATCGATAACGTCATCGCCGTCAAGAATGGTTTGCGTTGATTCAACTGAGTCTGGATTCGCTTCGTCATTGTCGCGAACAACGTAATCGATGGATCCGCTGTCGCCCAGAACAACATCGCGTCCGGCACCAGTGGTGATCTGATCGGTTCCCACGCCACCCACAACAACATTGTTGCCGCCTGTGACAGAGATGCTGTCGTTTCCACCACTTGTGCCAGGGTTAACGGCGGTTCTCAGGTTGCCTGTGGTTCCGAAGACCAGCGTTCCGCTGTCGCCGATGATGAAGTCGTTCCCCAGACCACTGGTGATAGTGTCATTGCCATCACCACCAATCACGATGTTGTTACCGTTTCCGGCAACGATGTTGTCATTCCCGTCGCTCGCCGTTGCGGTTGAAGTGACAATGTCCGCGTAAGATTCGTCGTTGTCGATTGCGACATAGTCAATCGATCCACTGTCACCCACGACGACGTCAATTCCGGAGCCGCTGCCACCGGTGATAACGTCGTTACCAATACCCGCGATGACAAAGTTGTTACCTTCGCCAGTGATGATCGTGTCGTCATCGCCGCTGGTTCCCGGGTTTTCTGCTCGTCGCAGGTTACCCGTCAGTCCAAAGGTCAGTGTTCCGCTGTCGCCAATCACGACGTCTTTGTCATCGCCACCGGTGATCGAATCTTTGCCGTCTCCGCCGATCACAATATTGTCGCCGTTGCCGGTGATGATTGTGTCGTCACCGTCATTCGAAGTGGCGGTGGATGTAATGACATCCGGGTAGGATTCGTCGTTGTTGTTGACGACGTAGTCGATGGATCCGCTGTCACCAAGGACCACATCGATATCATCACCGCCCGTAACAGAGTCCTTGCCGATCCCTGCAATCACGTAGTTTTCACCGTTGCCGGTAAAGATGGTGTCGTCACCACCGGTGGTTCCTGGATTCGTCGCCGTGCGCAGGTTGCCCGTTGTTCCGAAGACCAGCGTTCCACTGTCACCAATGACGACGTCCTTGTTGGCTCCGCCGGTGATGGTATCGTTGCCATCACCACCGATGGCGATGTTGTCACCATTGCCGGTGTAGATGATATCGTCACCGTCATTGATTGTGGCGGCAGATGTGATGACGTCCGGGAAGGCTTCGTCATTGTCATTGATGACGTAGTCGATGGTTCCGCTGTCACCAACCACCACATCGATATGATCACCACCA
>JAGQQE010000093.1 GCA_020426345.1 Planctomycetaceae bacterium | reverse complement strand
GGTCCCAGCAGTCCCACAATCTCTCCGCGTTCGACGTGAAAACTCACACCGTCTACGGCTCGCTTGCCAGGGTAATCCTTCACCAATCCTTCGCATCGCAGCAGCGTCATAAAGAATCCTTCTTTGTATGTGCGGCCGACGGATTATGGCGAATACCGCAAATTCCCGCTACCGGATTTGCGTCCTTCCGGTCAGGGCAGGGTACCCGATTCATTCGGAGAAGGGCTCAACCATCAGACAGAAGTCACTGACTCATTCATAAAAACCGCTGTCAACCCTCAAAAATGGGGACCATTTCCGTCACTGCCACACCCATCCTCAGCGAATCTTTTTCATTCTGGAGAAGTTGGGGTAAAACGGAAACCGGTACATCGGGTAGTCCGAGCGTGCCAAACCATCACGGGTCTGAACGGTATGTTTCGTCAGCGTGAAGCCTTCGCCGCCATTCAGGAACGGAATGCCGTGCGGCCAGAAAATGAACAGGGCTTCGCCAATCAGATCCTGTTCCTGGACCGCGTATCGGTGGGCGTAATGACCGTTCATCGGTCGACTAAAATAGTCGAAGAGCCGACTGTCTTTGCTGGCCGGAGAATTGTCGCCGAACATCAAATACTCGCCATCACCAAGATGATAGTCAGACAGCGAGCCGTAATCGGCAATCTGCCGTGAAACGAGTTCGTCGTACAACGACGCGTACACGCGTGGGTTCCTCACAGCAGACATCAGATTGAACATTTCATCCGGCGGAACCTCTCCAACTACATTTCTGCCTTCTGCCCAGGTGCCAGGTCGTGGCGTCGTCCCGTTCGATTCCTGAAAAGCAATCGTATCGTTGCGATAGTAGATGTCGCGTTGAATCAACAGGTCAGAAACCTGAGCTTTGATGCCGCTGGCCGCTATACCAACAGGTGTCAGGTCATCCAGTGTTGCTTCACCCGGTTCAACAATATTGAAGGCCGCATCATCGCCAAAATCAACAAGATCGCCGTTCACCCACAGGCAGAGTCTGTCGTCGACATTCGCAAAGACGACTTCGTACGTCCCTGAACCATCAATGGACGTAACCGCCGTGGCTTTCAGTTCAGGATTGTCGGCTTCTTCGTCCACAACCCGATTAATCACAAACAATTCGGCATTTCCCGTCTCCGGAGAGATCCTGCACCGGTACCAACGCTGCCCCTCAATCAATTCCAGCATGATCTGAGCACCCGGTCTGATTTCCTCGATCTGCAGTGTTGCATTGATCGTCAAATCACCGACCCAGAACAGGCCGTCATCGTAAGACCGATGCGCCATCGTAAATGAATTGAACCCGCAAAAATCCAGAACCAGCGACGGCTCCAAAGGACGGTCCAGGCGTCCATCATCACGAATCTGCACCCAGTCACGATCCGTCGGAATCAGGTTTCTGTAGCGTAACCAATGGAGTTCTTCATCTTCTGCGTCAATGGAATAGGTGCGATGACTGCGGTCACATGACCAGGCGTTGTCCGTTTCCTGCCAGACTGCTAAAGAGACGTCCGCATCTTCCGAATGGACATCAATCGTCGATCGATCCCTGGCTGCGGCTGGAATCCAGCGTTCACCACCGCCAGCTTCCAGCAACACGGGTGAGGGATGATTGTCGTCGTACACAACCAGTTGAATGTCTTTCTGACGAAACGGATCGTCTTTCCGAAGGATGCGCCAGGGATCCGAATCCAGCTTTCTTGCGTACAGATTCCCCTGACGAATTCGCACGGTTTCATTCGGCAGGCCGACTAATCTCTTGATGTAGTTAACATGCGCTTCCTCAGGATTCTTGAAGACAACGACATCGAATCGATCGAAACTCGCGCACTGTTTGTTAACCAGAATTCGATCGCCGTTAAACACCGGAGCATCCAGAATGTCGTTGACATAGTGGCAGTTCGGACATTCAGATTTGTCAACTCGCGCAACGACGACACCGGAATCCTGATCGATTTCCTGACTGGCGCCGACGGCGTACGCATACTGGCAACTTTCGCACGCAACTTCTTTGTGCCGCCCATAAAGAGTGGGAGCCATTGAGCCTGTCGGAATGACATACATCTCCGCCTGAAATGTCTTGAACAGGAAGGCCAGTACAAAGGCAATGGCGACAGCCTCCATTGTTTCGCGGGCCTCTTCCATGGGAGTCAGCTTGCGTCGCGCAGGTTTCTTTTGCGGCGAAGCAGACTCTTTGGCAGCCGTCGAAACCGTCCGTCCAACATCGTCTGAAATCGTTCCTGCGTCCGGTTGTTCAGGGGGCATCGCTGATGACTTGCCTTTTTGTGACATCCCAGGTTTCCACGAGTCCGCACCAGAAGCGGCCCGTTTGAAGAATCATTTGTTTGAAAACTGAATCGTGACTGACCAATCTGCCTGCCATTCGCCCAACACATGAAAATCCTGGTCAAATCCTCGTGCCGACGTACAGGCTGACGGACGTCGGGTCAACACCTGAAGCCTGATCCGCTTCTAGAACCCAACCCTGAAGTCTGTCCCTGAAACGCCGGGCCCTGAGAATTCGCTCAGGCGTTGCTGGAACTTTAACGACATCGGAACACCCTCGGGATTGCCGTCCGTTTGGAGTGCAGTGAAGAATGGACTCTGCTGCCTGACCACAAATTCTCTTCTTTCAGGCCGTTGCCGCGAACCTTCACTCGCACGATTAGTGAATGTAGCGAATCCTGTCCCAATCAGGAATTCGAAGGGGCACCTGCCACCCATTGAAATCCAAAACCGCCGGGCGGGAGGGCAGATGCAGCAGAAATGGCTTGCCCAGGAGCATATTGTGCGGGACGAACGGATCCATCCAGTTGCGACTATCTGCCGAAACAGGACTGTTGTCTCCCATGACGAAATAACTGTTTTCGGCAACAAGACAGGGCTCTTCCACCGCATTTCGACGACGTCCGGGCGTGTAGTAGACGTCGCGATACATTCTCAGCTGACGAATGGAAACGTCAGTCCCATTCACTTTGATTCCCCATCGCCCCTGCTGTTCCCTCAACATCGCACTGCGCAGAGCGCGGTCGGAATTTGTCACCGTCCCACTGGTATTGATTGGCGCCGCACCGATTTGCCCTCCGACACTCAGGCCGGATTCATCAGCGAACCAATGCGGGTCGCTCACTTCTCCGGGATCGATCAGAAATGGCACGAGTACCTGATCACCGTCTATTGCAAAAACAACCTGACTGTCAATATTCGACGCTTCAATAGTGACAACGGTCGGTCCGTCTTCCGATCGCTGCAGGGCTGGCAATTGCCGAGTCTGCAACGGCTTATCAATCCCATCTGCCAGCAACGCGATTACATTTTCCGCTGGAGATAAAACAACTCGAAAGACGGACGAGGCCACAGGAATTTCGACGACGATTTCCTGCGGCGTCTCTGTCCACGAGAGCGTTGCTTCCAGCATAAGGTCCGTGACAGGATACTCTCTTGATGAAATCAACGCGTTGTAACCATATCGATCCGTCACCGAGCAAAGGTGGGACAACGCGGCCAGTCGGTGTACTGCGTTCCTGAACTGTTGGTTCGTGGCTTCTCGAATCAGGTCCCGCTGCAATTCCAGCGGCATGACACCCTCACAACGAAGAACCTGCCGTTCACGATCATACTCAACGCGGCTCGCCCAGCCGAGGGGCAAACTGCGAAACCGTTCGAGAAATGCCGCCCAGTCTACTTCTGCATCCTCAGGACTGACAGGCGTCTCTACAAAATGCCCACCACCGAACCACCGCCAGGGACGAAAACTAAGACTTGCTTCGGCATCAGACTGACGCAACAGGTCATCGGCAGAAAGACTGCCACTGGATGGATCTGCCACCGCATCGACCGTCGTCGGAACAACGTCCCATGATTCATTCAGATCCCAGGACATTTCCCAGAGGGGCGAATCGGCGAGATGACGAAGATCACTCACCGCAATACGCATGTCACGTTGCGTTCGGTAATCTTTACGAGCAATGCGACCATCAATGAACACCTCGCCATGCGAGATCCTGACCTGCTCTCCGGGTAGACCGATTGTCCTTTTGACGTACGCCTCTTCTGGAGAAGCCGGGTTCCTGAAAACAATTGTCTCCCACCGTTTCGGCTGACGAAAATCGAACACGTGCTTCTGCACGAGAAGTTGATCTCCATGGCTGACCGGCACTTCAGAGACTGAAATATTGATCTGTCCGCAGTTGGGACAAGACGCATACTTTCGCGTCCCATCAGTCGAGTCAGCGGTCAGCTCCATCGGATCAACAGACTCATCAAACGAAACGCCAAATGCAAATGGGAATTGGCAGCTGGGACACACGGTGCGTTTATGAAAGCCACGAAGTCCCGGTGCCATCGATCCCGTTGAAATCAGGTAACCTTCGAGCACAAAACCACGCAGCAGAATCACGGCCATCACGAAGCAGGTGATTAAATCAACGCTCGAACGCAACCAGGCGCGATTGGAAACTTGATTCTGTCTTGTCGCAGATGGCACGGGCCGAAACCTCAGAAACCATTCAGACGCAATTGGACTTCGTCAGCCTTCGATACGCCTGAATCCGAGTCCGACGGAATCGAAAACCGAACGTGACTGCGGTATTCCGACACAACAGAAACCGGTACCAGCGAACCTGCACTCGCACTTCGAAGAATGGTCGGTCCGGGAGAATCCAGCATACCATTCGAAAACGGGAACGGTTGTGATCGCGGTGAATGATCACTTTGCACAGGCAGTGAAACGACTCGAGAATCAGTTGAGTTCGTATGTTGCGAACGCTCATTCCTGACAGATAATTGGAACCCCATAAACGGAGTTGGAGAATCACTGTTCATCTGCAGAAACGAACCATCGTATTTGCAGCCCGCGTTTGCCACGATCACAAGGACAGACAAAACGCAGCAAACACACGATGAGTGAACCGACTTGCTGTCTCTCTTTCTGTTCATTCTGATTTCCACGGAACAGGCGATCTTGCTTTCAAGTTCACTGCTGGCGTGCAGTCAATCACGCCCATCAGACGAACATGTTCCTGGATCAGCCGCGTCGGTGTCTACGCGAATCTCCCGCGATGACCGTACAGAAGCCCGCAGGGAATCTGTCCAGGAAGCCCACGACCACGGAACCGGCAGATACTGCCGGTCGAACCGTCTACTTCAGTGACGCCCTCCGGAAACTGCGTTTCTGTTCTCCAGTCGGACGTTTCACGCCGCGCGTCGAACCGACTCACCCTCATCCCGAAACTCTTCCACAACCCGCCTCGGGAACAAATGCGAAAAGACCGAGGTAATCAACAGTCTTGTCCAGAGAGAGGTACCTTTAATGCAGAGGCTGCGAGAAGACTGGCTGCACAGGAGCTTGGATCGCTTGAATTCATCCACCGTTTGCCCCCAGCTGACGAGTTCAACATTTCGATTCAGCGATTCCTGCATCAAAGCGTACATGATGTTGAAGTAAAGGGAGTACTCAGCATTACGGCCGTAATTCACGCCAACGTACATCGCATAGGCAACTTTGCCAGCGACGAGAACATTGCCAAAAGCGAGCACAGTAGAACCATCCATCAGGAAACAATAGATGCTGTCGTCGCCAAACTCAGCAGACAGTTCCTGAAAGAAAGCCTGTGAAAGAGTCTCCAGGCGATGTTCTGATTTTCCGAGGACAGCTTCATACAGCCGATGAACATCGTCCGAATACAGGGCTTTCACTTCCAGCGGATCCGTTGTGACATGCAAACGGATTCTGTTCTGCAGCTGCTTGCGGGTCTTGCGAATATCCCAGCGTTTCTTCTTGTGATGATTTGCTAAAAAGCCCTCGAACGACGTCGCTGTGGCTCTGTGCTCGTTCATGGGCAAGCTGTCCGCAGACAAATACCCATGCGTCTTCAGCAGATCGACCAACCGGGATTCATCGCCCGTGAATTCTTTGAAAACAATAAACCGTGCTCCCGACTGCCCTGCGAGATATTCCATCGCGCTGTTCACGCGATCAATCACATAAGACGCGGATGCCCCCGGCTTGATGCGAAGATTGCTTTGTCCTGCCGAAACCGGCATGCCACAGAAAAGAATGGGATGTGTATTCAGTGCGGGTACGATCTTTGAGGCCAGCTTGAGCCCCCGAATCGGAAGACTTTCGTCGGCAAGCAATGTTCCCTGAATACAGGTTTGCCATGCGCAGAGTATGGCGCACGGCTGACCAGCGTCATCACAAATCAGCAAATACCAGAACCGATCTTTGTGCGACAACGACCGCTCCGTGATCCGAAGCATTCGAAGGTCCATAAAGACGTCTTCGTGGTGCCTGACCTGTTCCCAGGCGTTTGCGTCAATCGCATCGACCGTCGGCCAGATTGTGACACCCTTCATGACCCCAATCGATAAGATTCCTCCGTCCATCTTCTCCCCCGGCAGTGTACTTTTCTTCAGATAAACTCCAGGGGATGAATCCACCTGATCAATGCACCCGCCTTGTTTATCGACGAGCGGCCGATGTCGCGCCAACCAAATGCAACATCGGCCGGACAGACTCCAGTCGTGCTGCCTCACCGCGGCGAGTCAACATTCTGACGCCCTGAAATCAGGAGGAGAACGGCCAATGCCGCCGAAGTTCCCACTGACTTTCTCCGAAAAGTATGTATTCGTAAGGCGGAACTGGCAGATCCGGGAATCCCGTAAATGCGATCAATCGCGTCTTTCCGGACGAATCCACGGTCGCAGGATGCCGTGCCGCCGTTGAACGTCTATCATCCGGCCACGCATGGTCTGACAACGGTCTGCGAGCACTGAATTGTTCAACCTTTGAAGAGGCAAGACGGAATGTCTTCGGTTCAAGCAGTAGTCAATAACAGCCGATTCATGAAAGCCGTTCGGCGCGAAGCGGTCGATACAACGCCACTCTGGATTATGCGTCAGGCGGGTCGCTACCTGCCCGAATACATAGCTGTTCGAAGCAAAGTTACCTTCATGGAACTCTGCAAGACGCCGGAACTCGCATGCGAAGTCACTGTCACAGCCCAGCAGGTTCTGGGAGTCGATGCGGCCATCCTGTTCGCTGATCTGCTCCCAATTCTTGAACCAATGGGCATCCATCTGGAATACATGAAGGGCGAAGGCCCCGTCATTCATAACCCACTGCGAACCTCAGCCGACGTTGACCGATTGTGCGCTTTGGATTCTGTTGATTCCCTGGATTACGTGTTTCAGGCGGTGAAACTCATCCGCGCGGCGCTGGCAAGTGACATTCCGCTTCTCGGATTCGCCGGTGCACCGTTCACATTGGCGTCCTACTGCATCGAAGGCGGCGGCTCGAAAAACTACATCCACACAAAAACAATGATGTACAACGATCCCGGCGCCTGGGACGTCCTGATGTCCCGACTGGTGGACTCGGTCATCATCTATCTCAAGGCCCAAATTGAAGCGGGATGTCAGGCAGTGCAGGTCTTTGACAGCTGGGCCGGATGCCTGTCCCCTGCTGACTATCGCCGCTTCGTGATGCCGCACACGAAGCGACTGATTGAATCCGTTTTGCCGCACGCCCCGGTCATCAATTTCATGACAGGCAATCCTGCGCTGATTCCTCTGCAAAAAGAGGTGGGGGGCACCGTCATGGGCATCGACTGGCGTGTCGATCTTGGGGATGCATGGGACACATTCGGTCCGGAATTTGCGGTGCAGGGCAATCTGGATCCCGTTTCACTCTACGCCGACATCCCTGTACTCAGACAGCGCGCTGCGGATGTGCTGAATGCCGCGCAAGGGAGAAACGGGCACATCTTCAATCTCGGCCATGGCGTCATGCCAGACATGAATCCGGATCACGTGAAAGCGCTTGTCGAAATCGTTCATGAACTGGGTGCGCGTTAGCTGACTTTCCGCAGCCGCATCCCTGAATACGCGGTCGTATCCGCGTCCCACGAAGGATGGCAGTTTTGAAATGACTTCTGACCCGGCGACTGCGTCGAAACATGTTTGTGTAATTGGCGCAGGTATTACTGGCCTTGCGACGGCGTGGCGACTGGCCTCCAGTGATGATCGAATCCGAGTCACAGTACTGGAATCGGGTGATCACGTCGGGGGAATCATTCAGACCATCCGGCGCGACGGATTCCTGATCGAGCTGGGCCCCGATTCGTTCATTACGAACAAACCGGGAGCCATTGACCTCGCAAGGCAGATCGGTTTCACAGAGGAACTGATCCCCACCGACGAAACCTGGCGGCGCAGTCTGGTTCTTCGCAAGGGCAGGGCACTCCCGGTGCCCGATGGTTTCATGCTGATGGCACCCGCAAAACCGATGGCCATCATGACAACTCCGATTCTGTCGATGAAGGGAAAGTTGCGTCTGCTGGGCGAAGCCATGGTCCCGCGCCGCAGGGAAAGCACGGACGAATCGCTCGCCAGTTTCGTCCGTCGCAGGTTTGGCGCCGAGACGCTCGATCGACTTGTGCAGCCTCTGGTCGGCGGCATCTATACATCCGATCCGGAAAAGTTAAGTCTTCAGGCGACGCTGCCACGGTTCGTGGAAATGGAAAAATCACATGGAAGTGTGATCCGGGCGACGCTGGCAACACAGAAGAAATCAAAGAACGCGGCCGAAGCAACATCCGGCAGCGGTGCACGATACGGACTTTTCCTCACCGCTCGAAACGGGCTTACATCGATGATGCAGGCGATCGCCGAGGCCTGCACAAAAACCGGCCGAGTCACATTTGAATTCAACCGACCGGTGCGTGAAGTCACGCCGGCAGCAGAAACAACCGCCAGTCACTCGACCCGATGGCATGTACTCATCGACGGCGAACCTGCTCCGCAGACATTTGATGCGGTGATTCCAACATTGCCAACCCACCTCATCGCCCGACTCCTGCCCGATGCTCGTTTCGATGCACTTCGAACGGCTTTGCAAACAATCGAATACGCATCCAGCGCCATTGTTGTCAGCGGTCACCGCCTGCGCGATTTCACCCACCCGATGGATGCATTCGGTCTGGTGATTCCGCACAAGGAAGGGCGTGAGATTCTCGCGGTTTCGTTTACCAGTCGTAAGTTCCACGGTCGCGCTCCGGATGGCCACATTCTGCTGCGGACGTTTGTTGGCGGGGCAATGCAGCCGCATTTAATGTCAAAGACAGATGACGAAATTCTCCGGATGGTTCGTCAGGAACTAAAATCCATTCTGGGAATGAAGGGCGATCCTGTTTTTGAACAGGTAGCTCGCTATAACAACGCAATGCCCCAGTACCATGTTGGTCACGCCGACCGTATTCGTCGGATTGAACAGGAAGTCGCGTGTTTCAAAGGTTTGGAACTGGCGGGCAGTTCCTATACTGGCGTGGGCATTCCGGATAGCATCGCAAGCGGAAATTCGGCAGCAGACAGAACTTGTATTGGATTATGGTAATGGCGAAGAACGTCTTTGGCGGTGACCTGCTTGTTTGTTCATCAAATCCGCTGACAGGATTCTTTCGCAGCGGCAAGTGCGAAACCTGTGGCGACGATGCCGGGATGCATACGGTCTGTGCGGAAATGACGAAAGAATTTCTCCAGTTTTCGTACGACGCTGGAAACGATCTGTCGACGCCCC
Organism: Planctomycetaceae bacterium; assembly: GCA_020426345.1. GTDB lineage: Bacteria > Planctomycetota > Planctomycetia > Planctomycetales > Planctomycetaceae > F1-80-MAGs062. Next base: position 9,280 of record JAGQQE010000093.1, on the reverse strand, counting down.
GCCCGGAGTTTCGTTTCCCGGGCCTGAAACCCGGTGACCGCTGGTGCCTTTGCCTGCCACGATGGATCGAAGCGTTTGAAGCTGGAATTGCCCCAAAACTGATGCTGAAGGCGACACATATCTCAGCCATCGAACACATTTCGATGGATGTGCTGCTGCAATATGCGCTTGATGCAGACGATTACGTTCCCGACATGGTCGACGACATTGACCCCATGTAGGGTTCCTGAATGCTGTCCGCTGTCATACGAACCTGAGTCGTTCGGCTCCAGGTCATCCGGACCCCATTCGATACAGATTTCTTTCACAATCACCATTGCACCTCAGATTTGAATTCGCCAATGAAAACACCTCGATACGGTGGCGGGTGGAAGGCCATTGCTTACAGCATGAAAGTGGCCAGTCGTGTCGGCTGGTGGAACATGTGGAAAGCCATGCGGTCGCGCAATACCTGCAAGACCTGCGCTGTTGGAATGGGTGGGCAGCTTGGCGGAATGGTGAATGAAGGTGGTCATTTTCCGGAGGTCTGTAAGAAATCGTTTCAGGCGATGGGATCTGATTTGCAAAGCCCGATCCCGGATGATTTCACACAGCGCGTCAGCATCCATTCCCTGAGATCCATGACTCCGCGGCAACTGGAATTCTCTGGTCGACTTGCGCAACCGCTGCTGCTTGAGCGTGGCAGCACACATTACCAGCCCATCAGCTGGGACGAGGCCATTCAGCGGTCGGTTGAGGCCCTGAAAGATGCCGGACCCCAGCGCAGTTTCTTCTATGCAAGTGGGCGATCATCGAACGAAGCCGGATTTCTTCTGCAAATGATGTCTCGGCTGTTCGGCACAAACTACGTGAACAACTGTTCATACTATTGCCACCAGGCCAGTGGCGTTGGTCTGGGATCAACAATTGGAACAGGAGCAGGCACGGTTCGACTGGAAGACCTGGACAAGGTTGATCTCTACATCCTGATCGGAGCAAATCCGTCGTCGAATCATCCGAGACTCATGAGAACCCTCATGAACCTTCGCAGACGCGGAGGAAAAGTCGTGGTCGTGAACCCCGTCAGAGAACTGGGACTCACACGGTTCCGCGTCCCCAGCGATGTTCGAAGCCTGCTCTTCGGCAGTGAAATTGCCAGCGACTATCTTCAGCCACATATTGGCGGCGACATGGCGTTGCTGGTAGGAATCGCAAAGGAGGTGATCGAACAAAACGCTCACGATCCGGACTTCATCCGTCAACATACAGAAGGATTCGACGATTACCTGGCCAGTGTCCGGCAAACATCCTGGGAACAGATTTGCAATCAATCCGGAATCGACCGCGCGACTATCAGCAGCATCGCCAGGCAGTACATCGCTTCGAAGAATACAGTCATTGGCTGGTGCATGGGAATCACGCACCACCTTCACGGAACCGCCAGTGTGCAGGCCATCGCGGCATTGCTGCTGCTTCGTGGAATGCTTGGACGGCGCAACGCTGGCGCAATGCCAATCCGAGGGCATAGTAATGTGCAGGGGCTGGGCTCCGTCGGAGTCACTCCGGTGATGAAGCAATCGATGCTGCAACGGTACGAACAGAAACTCGGGATCACCCCTCCCACTTCTCCCGGATATGACACCATGGCCTGTATGCAGGCGGCCCACCGCGGTGAAATGGATTTTTCACTGTGTCTTGGCGGTAATCTGTACGGCAGCAACCCCGATTCGCAGTTCGCAATGCAGGCCATGCAAAAGCTTAAGACAATTGTCTACATGTCCACCACACTGAATACGGGGCATGCCTGGGGAACAGCCGATCAAACCATCATCCTGCCCGTTCTGCCGCGAGATGAAGAACCGCAAACAACGACTCAGGAATCGATGTTCAGTTTTGTACGACTTAGTGACGGTGGAAAGGCCCGCATGCCCGGGCCACGCAGTGAGGTTTCCATTCTGAGCCAGATCGGACAACAGTTGCTCGGTCCCGAAAGCAAGCTCGACTGGAAATCATTGGAAAGCCACAGCGCCATCCGGGAATTAATTGCCGATCTGATACCCGAATATCAGCAGTTGAAGACACTGGATTCTGGTGGCAAAGAATTTCATGTGCCGGGACGTGCTGTCGAAAACTATCAGTTTCCAACCGCTTCGGGGCGTGCGACCTTTCACGCCTTCCGGCTGCCCGAAACAGTGCGGCCTTCCACAACCGATCAGCAATCCGAAAATACGTCCCTCACTCTCATGACACTCCGTTCCGAAGGACAGTTCAACAGCGTGGTCTATGACGAAGAAGACCTTTATCGAGGACAGGAGCGGCGCGATGTTATCCTGATGAATGCCGACGACATACAGCGAATGCGGCTTCAGGCAAACGATCGTGTTCGAGTGACCAGCGCAGCGGGAGAGATGCGTTACATTCTTGTGCGGCCATTCGATATTCGGGCTGGTAATGCCGCCATGTATTATCCCGAAGCCAATGTTCTGGTGCCCCACGCAGTCGATCCACTTTCGAAGACACCGGCATTTAAGTCGGTTGCAATTTCAGTGGAACGAGAATCAAACGAAACATCAGCCTGACATGTCGGAAACCAATAACGATGCCGCTGCCGACGTTCAAACGACGAAGGCTGTTCCGCGAGTTCATATTGTCGGGCGAAAAAACTCCGGCAAGACAACGCTTGTCTGTGAACTGGTCGAATTTCTGACGAGGCAGGGTCTGCAGATCGCAACCGTCAAACACACGCACCATCATCACGAACTCGATACACCCGGTAAGGATTCGCATCGTCACCGGGAATCCGGAGCAACAGCAGTTGGCATTCTTTCTCCGCAAATGTCAGCCGTCTTCATCCCTGCCGACCCGGCTCAACATTCTGATGACCGTGAATCCCGTTACGACGCCCTGCACTCGGCATTCGCGCACTGTGACCTTGTCATTGTCGAAGGTGATCTGCACACGTCCGCCGCGCGAATCGAAGTCTGGAGAGCTGCTGTATCAGAACTTCCGTACGCGGCCACGATGCCGGAAATTCGAGCCGTTGTCACCGACGACGTGTTACCTGCTGACACAAAATGCGGTGATGGCTCGCAGTCGACGATTCTCCCTCGCCGAGATCTCCCCGAAATTGCTAATTTCATCAGGTCTCTGGTCATGACGAACGCGTGATTTGCGACACCGGTCGATACGAGGCGCCCTGAAGAACTCGGGGTGAACGATGCCTGAGAGGCAGTTTCAGCCACGTGACGAACAGAAAAATGTGATCTAGAATCCCGCGGCTTCGCCTATCCCAAAAGTCCTGTCAGAACACAACAAGGCTCGCTGCCCGGCGTTTTGAAATCTATGCTCAACTCAGACATCGTCATCAAGGGTGCCCGCGAGCACAATCTCCGAAATATTTCGCTCAGCCTGCCGCGCAACAAGCTCATCGTGATGACGGGAGTCAGCGGTTCCGGAAAAAGTTCGCTGGCCTTCGATACGCTGTATGCAGAAGGTCAGCGTCGCTACGTCGAATCGCTGTCCACCTATGCCCGACAGTTTCTCGGGCAGATGCCCAAGCCGGACGTCGATTCTATTTCGGGCCTCGCTCCCTCGATTTCCATCCAGCAGAAGTCGACCAGCCGCAACCCGCGCAGCACGGTTGGCACTATCACCGAAATCTTTGACTATCTTCGAGTACTCTTTGCTCGTGTCGGTCAGGGATACTGTTACGTCAGTGGTCAGCCCATCAAAGCCCAGTCGACAGATTCCATTATCGACAGTATCCAGACCCTTCCAGCGGGCTCAAAGTTTCAGATTCTTGCCCCCATCGTGCAGAACCAGAAAGGGGAATTCCGTGATCTGTTCACCGATCTGCTGAAACGTGGCTATCTGCGCGCACGCGTCGATGGAGAATTCGTATCTTTATCCGACGACCTGAATCTGCGAAAGCACCACAAGCACAACATTGAAGTTGTGATTGATCGCCTTGTTGCTGGAAACGTCCAGCGGGCACGTTTGGCAGAGGCGGTGGAGCAAGCCCTGAAGCTGGCCGACGGACGACTGATCTGCGTGAGTGAATCAGACGGAGACGCCACCCCGTTCAGCAACCCTAAAGTCCGGAAGAGTCGGAGTAAGGAACCAGAGGCAGACAACAACGCGACCGCGGCTTCTTCGGACGTTGTTCTCTCAGAGCGACTTTACAGCGCCCGCTATGCGTGCCTGGAAAGTGGCATGAGTTATGAACCGCCAACACCACAGCTGTTCAGCTTTAACAGCCCGCTCGGAATGTGCCCGGATTGCAATGGTTTGGGCATGCGACACAGCTTCCCGCTGCACCAGCTGATCGTTGACGAAACGAAAAGCATTCAAAAAGGCGCAACACTGCTGTTGCCGGCATGGACCAAAATTGGTCGATGGCCGCGTCATATTCTTTCCGGGGCCGCAGAAGCAATCGAAGAAATCTGCAGCCTGCCTGCAGGTTCAATGCTGAAAACCAAATGGAAAGACCTTCCCGAGAAAGCTCAACAGCTCTGGCTGTATGGCACCGGCGATCGACACATCACATTTACGTGGCGAACCCGCGGCGGGGCGTGGAAACATGGCGGCACCTGGGAAGGCTGGGTCAATCGGCTGCTCGAAAGTTTCCGAACAGCCAATAATCCAATGCGCCGTCGCCAGCTTGAAAAATACATGGAAGTCCTCACCTGCAGTTCCTGCGATGGCGAACGTCTGAACAATCAGGCGCGACATGTCAGATTGACGACCGCCAGCAAGACATTTCTTGCGAGAACAAAGCGTGAGCCGACGAGAAGCCGGAACGAAAAGGTCAACCGCATCGGAGAGCTTTCGCTGCCTCAGGTATGTGCTCTGAGTATTCAGGAAGCAGCTGAATTCTTCGAAGCACTTGTTTTGGATCCAACGCAGCAAATCATTGCCGAAGAGGCATTGAAGGAAATACGTGGCCGACTGGGCTTCCTGCTTCAATGTGGTCTGCATTACCTGTCACTGGAACGATCTGCACCAACACTTTCGGGAGGCGAATCGCAACGAATTCGACTCGCCGGACAAATTGGATGCGGATTGGTAGGCGTTGTTTATATTCTGGATGAACCCAGCATCGGCCTGCATCCACGTGACAATACCATGCTGCTGGAAAGCCTGCAGCATCTGCGTGATCAGGGCAACACGGTGATCGTTGTCGAACATGACGAAGAAACGATGCGAGCGGCAGACTATGTGGTCGACTTTGGGCCTGGTCCCGGCATTCGAGGTGGTGAACTGGTTGTCGAAGGGACTGTCGATGATGTTCTGAAATCAGAACGAAGTGTGACCGGTGCTTATCTGTCTGGACGAACTCAAATTGAAGTTCCCAGAGTCCGCCGGGCCCCCGATGGTCGCGGCGAATTGGTCGTGCACAACGCTCAGCACAATAACCTGAAAGGCCTCACAGCCAGATTTCCTCTGGGACGATTCATTTGCGTCACGGGTGTCAGCGGCTCGGGCAAGAGTTCGCTGACGAACGACATTCTCTGGCAGGTGATCAATCGTGACGTCAACAAGGGTAACGGAGATCCGGGCTCGCATGACCGAATCGAAGGCCTTGAACTTCTGGACAAAGGTATTGACATCGACCAGTCTCCAATTGGCCGAACACCGCGTTCAAACCCGGCAACCTATGTCAAAGTCTTCGACGAAATTCGCAAGCTGTTTACGCAACTGCCCCAGTCAAAAATGCGTGGCTACAAATCGGGGCGATTCAGCTTCAATGTGGCGGACGGCCGTTGTGAAGCCTGTGAGGGCCACGGGGCAACGAAACTGGAAATGGACTTTCTGGCCGACATCTGGGTCCCGTGCAATGTGTGTGAAGGGCGACGATTCAGCCACGAAACACTTGAGGTGAAGTTTCGCGACCACAGCATTGCCGACGTTCTTAATCTGGAAATCCGAGACGCCCTCAAGCTGTTCGAAGCATTTCCAAAAATCACTCGACTTCTGCAGACGTTGTGCGACGTCGGACTCGACTACATGCGACTCGGACAGGCGTCGCCAACTCTTTCCGGCGGAGAAGCGCAACGCATCAAGCTGGCACGGGAACTGGGGAAGCGTTCGACGGGCAGGACGCTCTACATGCTGGACGAACCCACGACAGGCCTGCATTTTGCAGACGTACACAAACTGCTGGAAGTGCTGCACAACTTCGTCGAAGAAGGCAATACCGTCGTCGTCATTGAACATAATCTGGATGTCATTAAAACCGCAGACTGGGTGATCGACATTGGACCAGAAGGTGGAGCAGGAGGCGGCCAGATCGTTGTCGAAGGTACTCCGGAGGAGGTCGCACGATGCCGTCAGTCCCACACCGGTGCTGCGCTCAGGGCAGTGCTTCCCGGGATGAAGCCGAGGGCAAAAAAATCGACCAACAAACAGGACCGCAAATCCGGATCAGATCCGTTTATCATGTCGGAACGGATCCAGATTACCGGTGCGTCTCAGCACAACCTGCAGCATATCAGCCTGCAGGTTCCGCGGGGACAGATGAGTGTCTTTTGCGGGCCCAGCGGCAGCGGTAAAACATCACTGGCCATGGACACACTTTACGCGGAGGGCCAGCGCCGGTACGTAGAAAGCCTGTCTGCCTATGCCAGACAGTTTCTTGGCCAGATGCCAAAACCGCGAGTTGACAGCATTCAGGGATTGAGCCCGGCTATCGCGATTGAACAAAAGACCGTCGGTGCGACCCCACGCTCGACCGTTGGCACGGTGACGGAAGTCTACGACTACCTTCGGGTTCTATACGCGCGGCTCGGAACCCTGCATTGTCCCAGGTGCGAAGTGCCAGCTCGAAAACAAACGACCGATGAAATCGTTGACAGTATTCTTCGCCTCGGTGCAGGTGAAAAGCTGTTGCTTCTGGCTCCCGTCGAAGTCGATCGAACAATGCCATTCGGTCGTGTTTGGGAACGTTTGCAGGCAAATGGATTTGCTCGCGTGCGGGTTGACGGCAGAACGCATCTGCTGGATGCGGTCCCGGATATCGATCATCGACGAAAACATGACGTCGCCGTTGTTGTGGACCGAATTACAGTCGACAGGAAATCCAGAGGACGCATCACCGATTCGATCGAAGCCGCATTGAATCTTGGTAAAGGTGTCATTCAGGTCGCCGTTTCTCAAGCGGGTATCGAAGAACCCGACTGGACGATCCACCGATACAGCCTGCACCTTTCCTGCCCGAATTGCCAGGCGTCATTTGAACCGCTGGCACCCCAGAAATTCTCGTTCAACAGCCCACTCGGCTGGTGTCAGGCCTGCGAGGGTCTCGGAACTGAATTCGGGGCCAATCAGTCACTTCTTATTACCAGTCCGGAACGCAGTTTGATGGATGGAGCCGTTGGCGTCTGGCCCGATCCAAAAACACACAGAGCGTTCGGACGCATGCTTCAGTGCATCAGCGATGAAACAGGGCTGCCGCTGGATAAACCCTGGTACCTGCTAAGCCCACAGCATCAACGCTTCGTTCTCTACGGCGACAGCGAGCGTTGGATGGAAATCAAAGCTGACACCAGTGAACCGACCAAAAAACGGAAAGCGGTTGAAGCATCGAAGGTTGAACGCATGCCGGGATTTCGCTTCCGTTACCGCGGGCTTTATCCTTCCATCGAAGCGGCCTCCCGACTTTCGTATTCGCACCGACGATCGCTGATGGAAATGGGTGGTCAACGGGACTGTTCGCTTTGCAATGGGACGCGGTTACTGCCAGTACCGGCCGCTGTTCGGTTGCGTGAGGTCACGCTGCCGCAACTGTGCCGCATGCCGCTATCCGCCGCCCTGAATTTTCTGGAATCGCTCAAGCTGAATCGTGATGAAAAGAAGATTGCAGGAGACCTGCTGAATGAAGCCGTTCATCGGCTGAACTTTCTGGTCGACGTTGGGCTCGACTATCTGACACTGGATCGGGGAATGCCAACGTTGTCCGGTGGTGAGTCGCAGCGGATTCGACTGGCCGGACAAATTGGTCGATCCCTGACCGGTGTACTTTATGTTCTTGACGAACCGACAATTGGCCTGCACCCGCGTGACAATGGCCGATTGCTGGCCGCGTTGCGACGTCTGCGGGATCTTGGAAACACGGTCCTGCTGGTCGAACACGATCGGGAAGTGCTGGAAGCAGCGGATAACCTTTACGACTTTGGCCCGGGAGCGGGTCGACTGGGCGGTAATGTTGTCGCACACGGATCTCCTGCCGCCATCAAAAAGAAAACGTCCGGTTCACTGACCGGCGACTATATGAGCGGCGTGAAACAGATTCCGGTACCTCTGACACGCAGAGTCATCCGAACGACGGACTCAGAAACCGGGACGGATTCCAGGCCAAACAAAGCAAGACAAAAAACCGGGAAATCGAACCCGAGATCTACGGCAACCTCATTGGAAAAATCCGCTCCGGCACCGACACCCGCTGCACAATTTCAGCCCCAAAGTGGCGTGTGGTTGTCTTTGCTGGGAGCCTGCCAGAACAATCTTCGCAATGTCGATCTGCACATTCCGCTGGGAACTCTGGCATGCATTACCGGAGTCAGCGGCTCCGGAAAAAGTTCACTTCTGATGGACACTCTGGCTCGTGCTGTCGCAAGACGACTGAACCTTTCGACTGAAGCCCCCGGCCCGCATCGCGATCTTCTTGGCATCGAACATCTGAGTAAGATTGTGATTGTTGACCAGAACCCAATCGGTAACACACCCGCCTCAAATCCTGCAACATACACTGGGGTATTTGAAGAGATTCGTGAGCTTTACTGCCGGATGCCCGAATCAAAAGTTCGGGGCTACAAACCTGGTCGTTTCAGCTTCAATCGCCCCGGTGGGCGGTGCGAAGACTGCGAAGGCATGGGCCAGCAGAAAATCGAAATGCACTTTCTGCCCGATGTCTGGGTTGAATGCCCGACCTGTCGAGGCAAGCGATTTAATGCCGAAACTCTGACCGTGAAATTCAACGACTGCAGCATTGCGGATGTTTTGGAAATGCCCATCGACAAAGCACTGGAGGTTTTCCAGAACGTGCCAAAGATTCGTGCACCGCTCGCGACACTGAACGCCATTGGACTCGGTTACCTGACACTCGGTCAGTCTGCTCCGACTCTCAGTGGTGGCGAAGCGCAGCGACTTAAACTGGCGGCTGAATTGTCAAAACCGAATCGGGGTCGAACACTTTATCTGCTGGATGAACCTACGACAGGCCTGCATTTCGATGACATTGCTCGACTATTGACGGTACTGAACAGCCTGGTCGAACAGGGCAATTCAGTTGTGGTCATCGAAC
>JAGQQE010000092.1 GCA_020426345.1 Planctomycetaceae bacterium | reverse complement strand
CCGAGTGCAGTCGACTTGTTTGATCCAAAACCGGAACTCACAAAGAACGACGGCAAACGCGTTGATATCAAAGTGTTCTTCGGTGATCCCGGGCCGCTGATGAAATCGCCATTTCGATTTGATCAATATGGTCAGTCCGGGCAGTGGGTCTGCGAACACTACAGCAACGTTGCCAGACATGTGGACGACATCGCATTTATTAAATCCTGCTACAGCGAATCGGACAATCATGTTCCGGCGCTGTATCAGATCAACACAGGGATTCCCCGCCCCGGGTTCCCATCTGCCGGTTCGTGGATGACCTACGGCCTTGGCAGTGAAAATCAGAATCTTCCGGGTTATGTCGTACTGGAAAACCGTCAGGGCGTGAAGGGGGGGCCTCTTAACTGGGGCAGTGGTTTTCTTCCCTCCAGTTATCAGGGCACTCTGTTTCGATCGCAGGGTTCACCAGTGCTGAATCTGAAACGGCCTGCCGACATCACTGGTTCTGACCAGCGGCGACAGCTTGACCTGATGCGGGAATTCAATCAGAAGCATTTGCAGCACCTTCCGCACGAACGAGATCTGCAGGCACGCATCGAGTCTTTCGAACTTGCATTCCGAATGCAGTCTGAGGCAATGGATGCCGTTGATCTGACGAAGGAAACGGCGGAAACGCAGGAATTATACGGTTTGAATCAGGACCATTCGCGCTACTATGGAAGGAAGTGCCTGATCGCACGGCGACTGATTGAACGCGGTGTGAGGTTTATCCAGGTCTACAGCGACGGCGAATGGGATGCTCACAACAAGCTCACTCAAAACCATATCGGCCATTGCCGCGAAACCGATGTTCCGATCGCTGGTTTGCTGACGGATCTCAAACAGAGAGGTCTTTGGGACGACGTCCTGGTGATATGGGGCGGTGAATTCGGACGGATGCCAGTTTCACAAAGCGGCGATGGCCGTGATCACAATCCCAACGGCTTTCTCACATGGATGGCGGGAGCCGGAATTAAAGGCGGAGTCAGCTACGGTGAGACGGACGAAATTGGCTACAAAGCCGAGGTGAATCCGGTGAGCGTTCATGACCTGCACGCGACAATGCTGCATCTGATGGGAATGGATCACAAGCGACTTACCTGGTTCCACAATGGACGAAACTATCGACTGACCGATGTCGCTGGAAACGTCCTTCAACCAATTCTCCGATCCACTTAATGAATCTGTTCCGATGATGTTGCGGAAAGCCATCCACTCGTAAGACCAGGCAAATGCGCCGGGCATCTTGCCAATTCGGCTCTGGCCGCATTTCATTTCGGTCAGAGCAAGGAGGGCCCGTGACTTTGTGGACAGGATGTATCACGAAGTCTGTTGCAGCTTCCAGACGTTGAAACTGCGTTGCGGCTGCGGCGAACAGTCCGTGAAAATTCGCGGGAACCACGCTGTCGATCAGCGAGCCATCAGCAGAGCAATCGTGACGAATGGATCCCGGATATGTTCGATGATGGCTCCGGACGTGGGGCGGGCGGTGTCAGACAACCAGAATCGCCCCGAAGCCTCATCGACGTGGGCCGTCATGTGAGTTGTTCGCGAATGAGAGTTTCTGTTGATCATCGCTGCCATTTCAGACAATTCGAGTTCACGGCCGGATGGAGTAGTCACACGAAAATGACGATCATCTTCATCAATCATCAGTCTCCATGCCTTCGGTTCCGTTAAGCGTTTGTCATCATAATTCCTGACAACCACAGGTAGTGTTGTTTCCTCTGCCAGCCAGTGGGCTCGGTTGACAATGATCGGGTCGTCAGACAGCACCTGAAGAGGAGTTGAAGTGGCCAGCACCGCCTTCGCAGGAAACCAGCGTCGTACCCATTGACGATAATGCGTTTCGCAATCCACAACGTTGTGATGGCCTGATGTACGGACAGATCTCCCCTGCAACTGGTAATTCAGTGATTCCGGAATCTCAAGAATCAGTTGCTGCCGCGGTGCAGCAGACATTCGACGTGGAATCAGTAAGTTCGCCAGTGAATTATCAGGTTCCGGAGCCGACGCAAGGTGACCAGCCTCATCCGTTTCGTGCCGCAGCACGCGAACAGTGATTCCATGGTCCTTCCACACAACCGGAAGTGGATCTCCGTGCGAATCGAAAGCGTCCAGCCCGGTGTAATCCGGCCCAAAACCGGAACCTGTTACGAAGATTGCCCCGGCGGCAGCTCGCTGCTGGCGGAGTGTTTCGCAGACCGAAGCCGGGGTGCATCGACCCGCATCGATGATATCCAGACCGACTTCACGAAGTATTGCGGTTACCCCCACAAAAATGTCGGGAGAGGACGCTCGGTTGTCGTAACCGACGATGACGAATGCGCTGGCCGCGAACTCCGGGGGGAAGTCCTTTTCGGCATCACTGGATCGGGCGGGCTGCTGGGAAGAGGACACAGGGCCGCCGTTCGCGTCGGCCGTTGTCAACGATTCGGCTAGGACACGAACGATAGGAGCGATCGATTGTCGGGTGAGCTGGTTCAGGTACTGACCGCGAATGCCGTTCTCAGTCCGAATGATTCCCGTGGTTCTCTGAACTCGCACAAAGTGGTTTGTGCGCGTCGTGGAGCCGGAGATCCCCTCATGGTCCGAGCGGGCGTCGCAGAGATCGCATCCCCGCCACCCTGCCGATAGTCTGGCCAGATGGATCGCACGACCGATTGAATCGCCGTTGGGGCAGTTGTATGTCCGATTACCATCGATCGCAGACATGCACCACATCCTTGTCGTTATCTCAGGAGTCGGTCCGACTAAACGCCCCAGTGTGAGCGTCGAGCCTCTTGCAGCATTTCAAGACTCGGCCGATTCGATCCGTCCTTTCGTTTGAGACCTGTTTGGCCATCATCAGAATCCCAGTCTCGCCAGTTGAGGTAGTAGACTCCGGCAACGCGATCCTTGGACAGGCTCATCAGCAACGCCGCCTGTAGCCATTCGGCCTGTTCCGATTCGAAATCGGGGTCATCGCCTTCAAAGCTTCGAGGAACCGTCAGCATGACGTTGATCGGAAGCTGCAATGCCGCCCAGTGGTCCAGCAGTTGAGAGAAGCTCAGACTATCACGTGGCAGTGTCTTTCGAGGCGAATCCTGAATCCGAACGTCCAGGTTGATCTCTGCCAGGTTTACACCGCACCGCCGCAGAGTGTCGGCGAACTGTATCGGTGACAGCCGGTTGCGTGTCTGACTCAGGTACTCTCCCCACGGCTGAATGATGCGCAGGCTGATTTGGACATGTTCATCCACCTGACGTGCTGCTTCGACGGCTCGCACGACCATATTCAATCGTTGTTCTTCATTGAGCTGGCCGACTCCACCACAATTTGCTCCCGCGACAACTTCCCAGTGGCGGATGCGCCCCACATATCGGCCAACGACAGTTTCGACATAGTCGGAGGTGAAGCTCTGAAGATTCACGAGATCGCCGCTCCAGGATTCGAGCCATCCGGGAAACTTCGGCGTCGACAAATCCACGAGCGGGCCTCCCATAATGGACATGCGATGTTCCAGTGCCCATTCGACAAGTGCGTCGGTATGGTCCCAGGTATAGGTCCCGTCACTGGGCTCCAGCTGAGCCCATGGCGTGTCCACCAGTACCGCATTGAACGCCTGCAGAAAAGCCTCCTCATCTTCCGGCACTCGGTCCAGATGGCAACCGAGAAAGACGGGCAGATGGCCCGACCTGGATTTCCGGAATGTCAGCCGCTGTTCGGTGTAATGGCGACATAACAAAACGACCGCTTTCGCGGACATGTCCATCGAAAGCAGGGCTGCCGCTCCTGATGTTTCGGGAGCTTCCGTTCGCAGAACCGCACTTCGAAATGACCGGTGTGCCTCGTGCATTAACCGGTCGAGCTCTTTTGATGTCTGCAACCCGGACGTGGTCCACGTGAAGTACTGATTGCGAAGCCGGGACAGCTGCCCCCGCGCAAGTTCCACTTCCAGGTCGTAGGGGCTTGACTGTTCTCGCAGACTGGTCGACTGGACAACCTGAATGTTGCCATCGAAGCCAGGCCAGGGAAGGCGAAGTTGACCGCTTTCCGGCTGCGATCGTTCACAGCGTAACGTGTGGCCGAGCAGAGTCGCCTGGGCAGGTAAGACGCGTCCATCGTACATCAGGAAGTCGATCACAGACAGATCTGACCCGCGCAGCAGCAGGTCAGGTCTGGCGACGCGAAATGTCATCACCCCCATGAACTATCCTTCATCCGGGCTCTTGCCCTTCTCTCCGCAGTGCTTTGTGTTGCTCCCAACCCGTCATCAGTGTCGCTTCCTTTTTTCGACAGCGGGAAGTCTACGATGATGTTGACCAATTGTTCAAACGGTTCCGGGGGTCTAGAATCGCAACTCATGCGAGTCCGCTCAGAAAGCCGATTGGGGCGATGAATCGGTCGCCAGATCGACCCCTCTCCTGCCATTGCGCCTTTTCCTCCGGAATATTGTTGATGACGAACGTCCTGTTGCAGAGTGAATTGCCCGGAATTCCAGTGCGCCGAGGGAAAGTACGCGATGTGTACGACTTTGGTAATCAGCTGCTTTTTGTTGCGACCGACCGAATCAGTGCGTTCGACTACATTCTGCCCAATGGCATCCCCCGCAAAGGTGAGGTGCTCACCCGAATCAGCCGGTTTTGGTTCGATTTGCTGAATGTTCCGAATCACTACGTTTCTGACGACCTCCAGTCCCTTCCACTGCCCGAGGGGGTTGATGCGTCGACTCTGGCCGGACGAAGTATGATCGTCCGGAAAACGGACGTCGTGCCGATCGAATGCGTCGTGCGAGGATATTTATCCGGGTCCGGATGGAAGGAATATCAAAAGCAGGGGACAGTCTGTGAACAGAATCTGATTCCCGGATTGCTGGAAAGCAGCCAGTTGCCCGAACCTGTTTTCACGCCAGCCACCAAAGCCGAATCCGGGCATGACGAGAACATCAGTTTTGATCGAATGCAGTCCATCGTTGGGGCGGACCTTGCCAATCGATTGAGGGAATTAAGCCTGCAGATCTACGAAAAAGGCGCTCAACACGCGATAAGTCGAGGCATCATCATTGCGGATACCAAGTTTGAATTCGGGCTGCTGGACGGCGAGATCATACTGATCGACGAAGTTATGACGCCCGATAGCTCCCGGTTCTGGCCTCAGGAGTCGTGGCAACCTGGAATCAATCCGCCGTCGTTCGATAAGCAGTTTGTCCGCAACTGGCTGGAACAGTCAGGCTGGGACAAGAATAGTCCTCCACCGTCGCTGCCGGAGGATGTCATTACCCGAACCGCCGAAAAATACGCAGAGGCCTTCGAGAAGATTACAGGCACGGCATTCTGACAGGTACGGCATTCTGGCAGAGAGCCATCCTGACGACGACGGTTTCGTCTCGGCAGCGTATTGAATACAGGGCGTCGAATACTGCTGCGAACGGCTCGATCCGTTTGATGCAGCACGTCCGTCGAAAACGGTGGCGGTAGTGCCGCAGGGGGGATGCTACGAAATTCAACGTCTTCGCATGACGTCCGGCGGATTGACAATCAACCGAACGCCACGTAGCTTCCCTTTTCAACGCACTGTTGTTCCTCCACCCTATTCATTTCACATCCACTGGAGATCACGATCATGGGACGCCCGGTCACTTTGTTTACAGGTCAATGGGCCGATCTGCCACTCGAAGAACTATGCAAAAAAGCTCGCGAGTTCGGCTACGACGGGCTGGAACTGGCCTGTTGGGGCGACCACTTTGAAGTTGATAAGGCTCTCTCCGACGATTCGTACTGCGCTCACAAACGTGAACTGCTGGAAAAGCACGAACTGAAACTGTTTGCGATTTCCAATCACCTCGTTGGCCAGGCTGTTCTGGACAATATTGATGCTCGCCACAAGACCATCCTTCCTGACTATGTCTGGGGAGATGGAGACCCGGCTGGCGTCAACGAACGTGCCATCGAAGAAATGAAGAACACAGCCCGCGCAGCCCAGAAACTTGGCGTGAGCATTGTGAATGGTTTTACAGGTTCCAGCATTTGGCACCTGATTTACGACTTCCCCCCGACACCAAAGTCAATGTACGACAAAGGATTTGAACTGCTGGCAGAACGCTGGAATCCGATCCTGGATGTCTTCCAGGAATGCGGTATCAAGTTTGCGCTGGAGGTTCATCCAACCGAAATTGCATTCGATATCTACTCGGCAGAACGAGCGCTGGAGGCATTGAATCACCGTGAGGAATTCGGATTCAACTTTGATCCAAGTCACCTGATCTGGCAGGGAGTGGATCCAGTGGAATTCATCCGATACTTTCCTGACCGCATCTACCACGTCCACATGAAGGATGCGTCTGTGACTCTCAATGGCCGGACCGGTATTCTGGGAAGTCACCTGTCGTTCGGGGACCAGCGTCGCGGTTGGGACTTCCGGAGCGTTGGTCGCGGCGGGGTTCGTTTCGAGGAGATCATTCGTGCGTTGAATGCTGTCAAGTACAGCGGACCATTGTCGGTCGAATGGGAAGACAGCGGAATGGATCGCGACCATGGCGCCGCAGAAGCAGCTCAGTTCTGTAAGAACGTTGACTTCCAGCCGTCCGGCAGAGCGTTTGACGCCGCGTTCAGCGAGTAGACGCAACGACGTCACCGATTTGCACTTCGGAATCGCAGCCTGCTGAATGCACCGATGTCTTTGGAAAGCGTTGAGACCGTCCTGGTCGGCATGAAGCTGAAGCTGCGAGAAACATGAAGCTGAAGCTGCGAGAAACTGAGTCCAATGAAGCCCGGCACACGAGCCGGGCTTCATTTTTTCACCCTGCCATGTCAGGTCGGAGCCAACTGATCATGGTCATGCCAGTCGTTTGGTGGCAACCGTGCCCTCGGGGCTGGTTTTCACATCATACCCGGCAGAATTGATCTCCCCGCGAATCGAATCGGCCGATGCGTAGTCTTTAGCCGCTCGGGCGGCATCGAGTTTCTGGCAGAGCTCCGCAATTCTCGCATCTTCGCCGGTCGACTCTTCTGAACCCCCTGCACCGTCCAGGGGGGCAACAGCCAGGACTTCGTTGATTCGATTCAGCACACCGAGTGCCTGCGCCGGGTCGTCGGGTGTTGACGCAGCCCAGGGCAACACGGCTCCCAGTGCGCCAGCAATATTCAGGTCGTCAGCGAGAGCTTCGGCGAATTCTTTCAGGACGGGGTGTGTGAAATCGACGTCAGCGGCCTTTCCACCGCATGCGGCTTCGAGGCGGCTCCGGAAATCCGTCAACCGTTTCACGGCTCCCGCAGAATCCTGCAGACCTTTCTTCGTGAAGTTCATGTTGGCCCGATAGTGTGATTTGATCAGTTCCAGCCGCAGCACCGCGGGATGAACTTTGATGCCTGTTGCCCGGCCCTCCAGCACGTCGCGAACGGTCCAGAAGTTGCCTTTGCTCTTCGACATCTTTTCCCCTTCGACCATCAGGAAGCGTGCATGCATCCAGAAACGTGCGAAGGAATCGGCGCCAGTTGCTCCTCGTGACTGGGCAATTTCACATTCGTGGTGAGGGAAGATCAGATCTTCACCACCCGTATGAATATCGATCACATCACGTCCGAGCCGCTTGCGTGCCATGCACGAACATTCGATGTGCCAACCCGGATAACCAGTGCCCCAGGGCGAATCCCACTTCATGATGTGATGACTGTCCGCCTTCCACAGCATGAAGTCCGCCGGATGCCGCTTATTGGCCTGGTCTTCATCGTTGATGCGACCGCTCGCGTTGGTGAGGAGTCGATCCAGTGTATTTCCGCTGAGCTTGCCGTAGTCCGGGAAGCTTTCCACGCTGTAATACACAACACCATCGGGGCCGACGTAGGCGTGCCCCTTCTTGATGAGCTCGCCGATCATGTCCTGCATGGTGTCGATGTTTTCGGTGGCTTTCAGAATATTATCCCGTTCTGATGCGACTTTGACACCAAGAGTCTGAGCATCCTGAAGAAAGGCTTTCATGTAGTAATCGGCGACCTGGTATGGGTCATCAGGATTCTCGACTGCACCCTCAGCGACTTTGCCGGATTTCTTGTCCGCCTTCATTCTCTTGGCGGCGGCTTCCATTTTGTCTTCTCCGCCACCGTCCGCATTACTGTCGTCAGTCATGTGTCCAACGTCCGTGATATTCATCACGTGATGGACGGAATGACCAAAAAACTCAAGCGTTCGTCGGATGATGTCAGCGAACAGAAACGACCGAAAATTTCCGATGTGCGCGAAGTCATAAACCGTCGGGCCACAGCTGTACATACGGATGCAGTCTGCATCGACCGGCTGAAAAGTCTCGGTGTTGTTCGTTAGCGTGTTGTAAAAACGGATTTCCATAACATCCACTCAAAGCTGACCCCGGGGCTGCGTGACATGAACGCACTGACTATCAAACCCATGACAGTCTTGATTGCCCAAAGGTTGCATCACCAGGATGCAGTTTTCTGAAACAGTGTCCTATTCCCGAGTTCGTCCATCGTCGATGGCACGCAGTTGAGAATAATGGATCGCGAATCTCGTGTGCAGTCCGAATAACGACCGCGTTTGCCTGTCTCACCATTTCTCACAGGACTACCACCGGGCAGGCTGCAAAATTCGGCAGATTCAGCCTTCCTGCCGTCTCTGGCGGTCGGTCCGGAAGGCACGCGCAGGTCGGATTGGCGGTGGCAGCTTCCGTCGGTGAGTTCAAAGATGTCGGGGATCAGGCCAAACCGGTGTTCAGCGGTTGTAGTTCTGGCGGAACAAACAGACCGTTGTCTCGAATGAGCTCATCATCGAACCAGATTTGCCCACCGCCATAATCCGGGCGCTGGATCAGAACCAGGTCCCAATGGACGCAGCTTCGGTTTCCATTGTCGGCCTCGTCGTAGGCGTTTCCGGGAGTAAAGTGGAAGGATCCCCCAATCTTCTCGTCAAACAGGGTGTCCAGCATCGGATGAAGGATGTGATTGTTGGTTCCGATTGCGAATTCACCGATGTACCGAGCTCCCTCGTCGGAATCCAGGATTTCGTTCAGGCGATCGGTCGCGTTTTGAGAAGTCGCTTTGGTGATACGTCCGTCCTGAAACTCGAAGCGAATTCCATCAAACACAGTACCCTGGTATCGGGACGCTGTATTGAATTGAATCGTTCCATTGACGCTGTCTTTGACAGGTGCCGTAAAGCATTCTCCATCCGGAATATTACATTCCCCGGCACACGGAACGGCAGGAATCCCTTTGATGGAGAACGACAAGTCAGTACCGGGAGCCGTGATTCTGACTCGATCTGCAGCTTCCATCCGCGCCTTCAATGGCTGCAGGTCAGCCGCCATTTTTGCATAGTCCGCCGTGCAGACATTGAAATAAAAATCCTCGAACTGCTCGCAACTCTGGTTCGCAGCCTGTGCCATGGAGGGCGTTGGGTAACGCAGAACAACCCAGCGAGTCCTGGGGACGCGAAGGCTGATGTGCACCGGCTGCCACCAATGTTTCTGATACAGACTCATCTTCTCAGAGGGAACATCAGCGAACTCATTGGAATTGGCCGATCCCCGAATTCCAATGTACGCGTCCATTTCCTTCATCACAGACGCTTCGAACTTCCCTGACAGCGACATGCTGGATTCCGTTGCACCGCGGTACAAACTTCGCAAGACGGCGTTCGACTTCGTCGAAACAACAGGAATTGCGCCCAGCCGATAGACTTCTTCAACAAGTCGACAGACCAATGCTGGCTCAGGAAGGTCAAATGCTTCGATCAGAATCTTTTCACCTGTTTGTAGCCGACAACTGTGGTGAATAAGCGTCTGTGCCAGCTTATCTATGCGATGGTCCTGCATCGGATGTGCCTTCGAGCGGTTCGCGAAATCCAGTGAATTCTCTGTTCAGGTTCTACCTGCAGTCCGAAGGTTAAGGCACATCCTTCGGGTTCACAATACTGGGTTCGAATGTGAACCCGGGATTGCCCGGGTGAGACGATTCTCTGGTTCAGAATCCGGCCTCAGATACCACACGTGCCGCCCAGCAAAATACCTGAGTAATGCGGTGTTCGCGTCCGTGCCCATGTCTCGAGCCCAGACGATTTTCGATGCATCGATGTCAGCTCTGTTGTAGACCCAT
Source organism: Planctomycetaceae bacterium (assembly GCA_020426345.1). Lineage (GTDB taxonomy): Bacteria > Planctomycetota > Planctomycetia > Planctomycetales > Planctomycetaceae > F1-80-MAGs062. Next base: position 9,115 of record JAGQQE010000092.1, on the reverse strand, counting down.
TCTTCATGTGGAGAATGGCCGGTGGCATACTGCACCACCACCAGATGTTGACCGTCCCTGGCATTCAGAGAATCGGCAACTTCCTGGCGATCGTATTGCCAGCCCTTGTGATCGCCGACCACCAGACGCAGCACGGCAACCCCAAACAGAATCGATTGCAGGAGAATTGCCAGGGCCGACACATTTGGTACCCGGGGCGAAGGTAACTCAACCTCAAGCCTGCGAAGGCCTGCAACACCCAGAAGAAAAAAGACTGGCAGCACAGGGGACAGGTAGTGGGAATACAACCATACGGCCATCGACGATCCGAACAGCAACAAACCCAGTGAACTCAGCAGGACAATCAGCTGCCCTCGAGAAAGCCCCGTGCCGAAACTGGTTGTTCCAGAGGCACCCGCTTCCGCATTTCGATGCCCGTCGCCGGTCGAACGCCCAGTGGAACTGTGGCGGCGCACACTGTAGAGAATCAACAGCCCGAGCACTGGCGAGAGTAGTACCATCATCGCCATTGAAAAGTAGTGAAATTTTACACGCAGGAATGACGCCAGAGAACGCTGAGCCTGCCAGGCATTGGTCTCCCAGTCTGTGTGAAATTCCTTCAGCATCTCGTGGCGATATTCAGGAGCTGGCTGGGGTGGTTGCTGGAAAACAAACAGCGGCCCCGTCATGTACATTTTCGAATGTAACGCATACGGCAGATTCAACATGTTGCCAGTCACGTACTTGTTGTACGTCGCCATCCCCAAAAGAACGAGAATCAGCAATAGAGAGCCCGGAATCAGCTGAATGCCCCGTGACATACTCAGACGAATCGGTTGGCGGCGAAACAGGGTATGGGCAACGCTGATCAAAACAGGAAGGCTCACCAGCAATCCCTCGAAGGGGCGGCTGTTCGCGAGAATTGCAAGGCCTGCCGCTGCCAGCACACCTGATTTCCATGTGAACTGCTCGCCCCAGAGTTTCCATCCGCCCAACAGTAATGCCGCTCCCACAACCGCCGGAGCACCGCCCATATACGTCTGTCCCCAGGACAACATCAATCCGGAATGCGTCAGGGCGAGGCAGCCCCCGATGATGGACCAGCGACGATCAAACCAGACGTGCAGCATCCAGACAATTGACGCAACAGCGGCGCTTGTAGAGAGCCAGACTCCGGCCAGTGGCGTACCCAACAGGATCTGTCCCAAGGCAAGAAATAATCCCTGAGCGGGCGGATACTTGGACGCATAACTCGGCTGTTGAAGAACATGCATCGATTCAAAATGCGGCCACATCGGATGCGTTGCATTTGTGCAGCGGCCGCCAGCGTAGGTGTCGGCGGCAAGCAAATAGCTGAATTCATCATGTAACGTGGGAACAGGCCATTTGAGCCACGAGATCCCAGCGCTAAGCATGAAGGTAACGACAAGGAATGCCACCGCCGTTTTCGCTTGTCTGTCGGATACTCCGAACCGCGAATCCAACGGCAATTCGGACACGTGACTGGCGTACGGTGCAGTCGCTGATGCTTCGAATGCATCGTCAGTGACAGGTTCCTGCATCATGTTGCTGATCACGCACGCCGAATGCCGGCAAATCGAAGTTTCCCCCAGGTAATTCGCTGAGACGCGGGCTCAAAATACCGGTGCAGCAAGTTCAGGATCGTATCCGCGTGGCTCAGCCATTGGCTGTACGTTTCAAGCTCGTGCTCGGTCATGGTCGCGAAGGCATCCAGCTTGTCCGACATCATACGCATCAGGGATCGATTGGAAATGAAGTGGACGGTCTGCAGAAACGCCGTCTTCCAGGGTTCGATCACGAAAAACTGTCCGTTTGGTCGAAGGACGCGATGCACTTCCGACAAGACACTTTGGAGGTCGCCTGGCAGTTCAGGTAAATGATGCAGTCCGCCCTGCACAATAAGGATGTCTCTGGAGCAGTCATCGAAGGGAAGTTTGCGACAGTCGGCAACGTAGCATTTCGCTGGTCCGTCGTACTGCTCCAGCAGCTTTGCGGAAAGATCAACCCCTTCCAGTCGCTCAAACCCAAACTCCTGCAATGCGCGAAGGCCGTTTCCCCGACCGCAGAAGATTTCGACGATCTGCTTCTCGCGGTCCCAGGTCTCGGCGCCGAATGCCCGCAACCGCTGAACGAATTTGCGAATCTCCTGCTCAGGTGTTTCAAATCGTCGATAGGCCGCTTCCCATTCGGAATCGCAGCAGACCTGAGCATCGGTGGTTTCAATCAGTGTGGCCATGGGGAGAGATTTCAAAGCGGGAGAACAGCGGAGACTGATGAGTTGACAAGGAAAGCGGACATCGAGCGGGAGGCAGATTAATTTTGCCTGACCGAATCTGAAACGCCCTTTCCGCGGCGTGCCAGGGAAAGCAGTCCGCACATAAATGTTGAAATGAGTGTTTGGTAGCCCAGTGCCATCAGTGTGACAGCGGGAATGACCCACCGCATGGTGCTGGCGTGATCCAGTGGACCGAATCCGGTGTTCTTCCAGTGAACGATGCGGGTGGCCAGAAGGATGGTGCCCACAACGGCCATCGCCCCTCCAAACAGGATGCCGCGTTCCGGTCGTGCCAGCCGGATGATTCGGTCCATCGATTCATTCCGTGGCAGCATGCCTTCGGAGACTGCGAACATCCGAGCAAAGACGCCAAAGTACAGGGACTGTGCTCCCATCAGGATGGCCAGACTGGCAACCAGAAGAGAATGCACACCCAGTGTGGCCCCAAAGATCGAAACCCCCGGAAGTGCCAGGGAATAGCCCAGCACACCCAGAGCAATCAAGAGCAGGCCGGGAACCGCGAAGAACCAGCGCGGGCTGTAAATCAGGAAGAAGCGAAGCGTTCGCCAGCCGTCCCGAAACGTCTTCAGATGTGGCGCATGTGCCTTGCGGCCGTCCGGATGTAAAGTGATGGGGATCTCATCGATCTGCCGTCCAAATCGAGCGGTCTTGATCACCATCTCCGTAGCGAACTCCATGCCTGTGCAGCGAAGATTCAAATCGTCATACAGATTTCTTGTGAATCCACGAAGCCCACAGTAGACATCGTTAATCGGAGCGCGAAACAGAAAACGAACCAGTTGTGTGAGCATCGGATTTCCCGGCCACCGATGCAAAGCTGGCATCGCTCCCGGAAGAATTGTTCCACCGCCCTTCGGAAGGCGGCATCCCTGGACCAGTTCTGCGCCAGCCCGCAGACGCTCGACAAAACGAGGAATGTCGCCGAAGTCGTAGCTGTCGTCGGCGTCGCCCATGATGACGTATTTGCCGAGGGATGCTTCAATCCCCCCCATGAGCGCGCTACCGTAGCCTTTATCACTCACGTTCACGACCCGCGCCCCGGCCTGAAGCGCGATCAACTGCGAACCGTCCGTACTGCCATTGTCTGCAATCACAATTTCGGCCTCGATATCGATGCTTCGTATCGCCGCCTGAGCTTTCAGGATGCAGATTTCCAGCGTATCCGCTTCGTTCAGGCATGGCATCACGACCGACAGTTCGACGGGACGTGCGACCGTGGAGGTCCCTCGTGGAAAGGTTCGAATGGCAGCCTGAATCATGGTTTACCTTTTGCAACGAGTCGGCCCAAATTGCGTTACTGTCAATATTCCTCCCGTTTGCCTGTGCTAACCCGAGTTTTACGGCGAGGTGATTGGGAAGCCCCGACTGGCGATGCAGTTGCGCAGTCTTTGCGGGCTGAAGCAGATATTCAGAGACATCACTGGATGCCGGTCGTGCGCGCGTTCACGGTTGAATGTCCTGGCTGGATCGATTCTTCCGACTCTTCAGAGACGGCCACTTCAACCCGGCAGTGCTGGTGGATTCTGCCGGGATTGCTATTGTTCAGTAATTGTGGCCGTCTCTCTGAGACCGCGTTTTGCCTGCTCACCTTTTTCACGTGTCGTCAGCGTGCGACAGCGGGTTGTTTTCGTGGCCGACTTCCGACGCAAGCGTCGACATCTGCGACTCCCCATCTGGACCAGTGTTGTCCTGATGACGGTGAACCTTGCGCTGATGATCATTCTGATTGTTCAGCTCGCCCAGCAGAGTCTTTGGATGGCTTTGACGCTGGGAACTGTGGGGATGGGAATCAGTCTCTTTGGGATTTCGTTCTATTCGTTTCTGACGATCAAAGAGATTCAGCTCAATCGAAGACAATCGAATTTCGTCGACAGTGTGACTCACGAACTAAAGACACCCATTGCTGCTTTGCGGCTTTATCTTGACACGCTGATTCTGCGCGACCCCGGGCCGGAGGACCGACAGGATTTTTATGCCACGATGGATCGTGAGCTGGGCCGTCTGGATCGGCTCATTAATCAATTGCTGGAGGTCGGGCGTCTTGACGCAATCGGTGACCAGACCGAAGCGGAACTGGTCAGCCTTCCGCAACTGCTGCAGCACTGTGCGGAAACTGCATCACTGAATCACAAGGTGGACATGAACGAAGTGTTTCAGATGGAGATCACGCCGATTTCGGTGATGTCTCGACGGCTATTGCTGGAGATGATCTTTGGCAATCTGCTGGACAACGCCGTGAAGTATGGTGGAACTCCGCCACGAGTTTTTGTTTCTGCATTTCCACGCGGGGCTGATCGAGTGGTCATTCGCATTCGGGATAATGGTCCGGGCGTTCCGGAAGATCATCGCCGCCGCATCTTTCAGATGTTCTTTCGCGGCAATGACGAATTGCAGCGGACAAAGACTGGAACCGGGCTGGGACTCTACATCGTAAAAACGCTGGTCGGAATCCTGAAGGGCCGCATCTCGGTACTGGATGTCAGCACTCAGGAGGCCACTGGAAGCATCTTCGAAGTCATCCTTCCTGGTCGGCAAGTGAGTGCGCCGACTCCTGAATTGTCGACGGCAGACAGCCTGCGGGCTCGCGTGGCACAGCTGGCACTGGCGGGCCGCCACGCCCTGGAAGTCGTATCATGGAAATCTGCGGACGCTGTGGATTCGAACAGGAAGGGGGCATCCAGCGATGAAATTTCTGCAGCAAAAGAAGATAATCAATCGCAGAAGTCGATCGGGGCAACCGCAATTGGTGACCGGGATTCTCATCCAGGTCTTGCGGAAGGTGCGACCCGGTCGCAGACCGTGAAAGAATCAGAGGGTTCAGTATGAGGATCCTGGTTGTTGAAGATGAGGATGCGATCGCGAAAGGGTTGAAGTTCAACTTCGAGCGGGAAGGCTATCAGGTCGATACCGTCTCCAACGGAATGTCTGCACTCGAACTTTACGAATCTGCCCAGCCACCCATCGATCTGGTTGTTCTGGATTTGATGTTGCCTCAGATGAGCGGCTACGAGACCTGCCGCGCGCTTCGGCGTCTGGACGTGGATATTCCTGTGCTCGCTCTGACGGCGCGAACCCTGTCGGAAGACAAGGCACAGGCGTTTGACTGCGGAGTGGATCAGTATCTGACGAAACCATTTTCGCTGCCGGAATTGCTGAGCCGTGTTCGGAATCTTCTGGATCGTCATCGAAGAATTGTGCAGCGGAATGTTGCTGTGAGAGCAACCGAAGATGTGGTTCGATTCGGAGATGTGACCGTCGACTTTGGTCGCTTCGAACTCCGGCGCGGTTCTGAAGTGCACGCTTTGACGACACGGGAGCAGGAATTGCTTCGCTATTTCCTGGAACATGACGGAGCCGTGCTTTCGAGGGCACGTCTGCAGTCTGAGGTCTGGAAGGATTCGGCTGATATTTCAAGTCGGTCCATTGATAATTTTGTGATGCGTCTTCGGCGGATGATTGAATCCGATTCTTCCTCGCCCAGGCATCTGCTGTCCATTCGGGGCACTGGTTACCGTTTTCTGCGTGATCCTTCGCCTGATGTGGGTGCTGACGAATCCTGAGGGAATTTCGGCATCGACTCCGGCGATCCGTTCTTCGTACTTCACGCCAGCCCGAAGATTTGCATTGCGTTGGCTGTTGTCCGCGCTGCAAGTTCTTCCAGAGAGAGTCCGTGAACTTCTGCCAGGCATTCTGCCGTGAATTTTACGTAAGCTGGTTCGTTCCGTTTGCCTCGGAACGCCTGCGGCGCGAGGTAGGGCGAATCCGTTTCAACCAGCAGACGATCCAGCGGTATTGTTCGTGCCACTTCGCGCATCGCATCATTCTTCCTGAATGTCACCATACCGGCGAATGAGATGGACATTCCCATTTCGATGCATTCCGCAGCCATTTCTGCATCTCCACAGAACGCATGCATGAGGCCGTTCAGTGGACCATTTTCAAAGTCTTCGCGAAGTATCTCCATCACTTCCGGCTCAGCCTCGCGGCAATGGACGACGAACGGCTTTCCTGCATTACGAGAAAGCTGCAGATGACGACGAAAATAATCGCGCTGGACTTCCAGCGGTGAATCGTCCCAGTACTTGTCGAGCCCCGTTTCACCGATGCCCACAACGCGCGGATGCTGCGCCAGATCCAGAATTTTTTCCCAGTCGCCAGGTTTGACCTCGTGCGTGTAGTTCGGATGAATACCGACAACGGCAGAAATCGCGGCATGCTGATTACTAAGTACGATCGCGGCCTGACTTGATTCGACCGTTGTTCCGATCGTGACCATCTTCACGATACCGGCGTCATTGGCTCGTCGAATGACATCGTCAATTTCCCGCTGAAAAGTTTCCGAATCCAGGTGGCAGTGCGTGTCGATCAGTTGAATAGACATGGAACCGTTTCGTGTGAGCCCTGATCCGGGCGACAGTCACCCACATCCAGTGACGGGTGAAAGTGCCTCGCGCGAATCGGAGATAAATGGCAAGAGAACCAGAGGCTGCCGGACGGCCGCATTGGTGCCCGAGCCGAACTGGTGCCTGAACAGTGTAGAAATACTTTTTGCCGCGAAACAATGCCGCGGGGACAAAAGTGCTGATGACTCGTGGGAACTGGCGAATTCCTTGATAGCCACCACTGGGTGGACTCTGCGTGTCCGGATATCATCCTGCGGCCTTTGCTGGTCATGCGAGGGTGCTGTCCGATTGGCAGAGACGAATTTATGATGATTTCGGTTTGGAAACAGAAATGGACGAGACCTCCCGACTCAATGAACTGCGGCGTGCACTGACAGAGTGTGACGCGACCGCATTTCTTGTGGAGCCTCGGGTGATTCGACGAGTCATCCGTGATCGGCATGGATACGCCCGATTATCGACGTCCATTCCACACACCGAATCGCAGGTGGTCTCTGACAGCGATCTCCGGGCCCTCACCCATCCCGATGAATTGGGACTGCAGACTTTTCAGACACTACCGTCGACCGCCCTTCTGATTGCTCAGCCGGAAGAGGGTGAACTTGATCACTGGCCCATCCAGGAGCTTCTGCAACTGATCTGGCGACGACTTTTTCACGGAACCATCGACCGGGAGTTGCTTCAGAAGACGCGAGGTCCATTGAATCGAGGTGAGGTACAAAATCGGATTGCTGCGATCGGACAGGTGGAATTTGACGAGGCACATTTCGTACTGAAATCAGAGCACCGACTGGTCGACAGCCAGTCTCGCATTGAAGGCTACTGTGAATTTGCCGCGATTTATCTCGAGCTTCAGCGATTCGCGCCCGACCTGCTGCCCGTTTGGTTTCCATCACTGGATGGGCGCATCCACGTCAATGAAGTCATCGCCAACGATCTGGATGCAGATGCCATTTTCAGGGCGACTCAATTGGTCGGTGCTCCTTCACCGGATCTGACCCCTCGCCAGATTCGGGACGAAGAACGGCTGACAAGCACACGGCAGGACTGGTCACTTGGAGTTGGATCCAGTCCTTCGGATCGCGCGTATCTGAGGCAAATGAAACGACGTGACCGGGCCCTGGAACGTGGCAACACAGTCGGGGCAATGACCTGCGCTATGCAGGCGGCCGAACGGGCCACGACCGAGGAAAAGCGAACGTCTGCCCATCAAAAGGCACGCCTGGATATTGAACAACTGATTCTGCGACTGCGTGCAGCGCTTCAGTTCGATGAAGCGGAAGTCGAAGACTGGCGTGCATCGATCTGGGAACTGGCAACCAATTCAATTCATGGTTTCTGGAACGCTGATAAACGCCTTTTGTTCGATCTGCAGAAAGTCTGCCTCGATCATGAACGCGTGATTTACCGAGTGGACCTTGTCAAATGGCTTGTCAGCCGTGGCAGCCGCCCTTTGCGGAGGTCACTGACGACGATCCGCGAAGTGATGATGGCAAAACACCTCGCCAGCTCAGCCTCCCGTCTGGTGAACGTTCGACTGAGCGGTTCGGAGAGGGAACGCCTCTACGGGCTGCTGCATGAGGCCGCTCATCTGGCCGAAGAGCAAATGCGTGAACGCATGCGTCCAGCCGTTCGGCAAACACTGATCGGTGTTGGTCTGCAGCCGGATAACCTCCCTGATCAGGTGGCATTCGATAAGCTGATCGAAGACTCACTCGATTGTGTGGCAGAACGCGGCTATCTGACGATGGGTTACCTGCGAGACAGCATTAGTCGAAACGACTTGAAGCTGCCGGACCTGAAATATGCGAGCGAACTGATTCGCGGCGACCACCTTCTGCGAGCCGATGACCAACTTGACGTGTCAATGGACGGAGTTTATCGGCGCGGCGAGTTCTATCTGCGTTGGCTGCAGATCACCAGTTCCATGTTTTTTGGAACGCCGATGGGACGATTCGCAACTCTGTTCCTGATCATCCCGTTCGGTGGGGCCAAGATCATTGTTGTGGGTGTCGAGCACATAATCCATCTTTTCACTGGAAAAGGACGTCATCAGGCTGGAGCACCCTCTGACGCAGCCGATCCAGCCGAACCCTTGCAGGGTGACGAGGATTCCGGGGCCGGGTCCGATTCTGATGCAGCTGAACCTACCGCTGAAGTGCAAGAGGCATCAGTAGAAATCCCCGCAAATGACGCGTCCCCGGACGCCTTCGGTGGGAACAGCCGATCGGCCGAAGTGATGGGGGCCACTTCGAGCGAACTTGTCGGCAGGAGCCAAACGGAGAATTCCAGTCTGCAGACGTCGCGCACAGGGGCGACGATTTTGGACGACAATGACGCGTCCAGCGTCGTGGGGACATCAGGCGAGCGACCGGATCCGGAATTTGCATCTCGGATCCGATTGGATGGGGCTGAC
>JAGQQE010000091.1 GCA_020426345.1 Planctomycetaceae bacterium | reverse complement strand
TGCGGATCATGGATTCAGCCCGGCACAGTCATACAAACAAGATCAGCCACAACAGAGCCGTTCTCCGGCATCAGATGAGCTGCCTGGCCTTTCTGATCGTTTCGATGATCATGGGTTGCAACGATAGTCCAACAACCGAATCGACCAGCACTGAAGTCACGAAGGTCCCCTTAGCGCCACGGTCGGTGCACTCGGTTGAACTGAGTGTCGATGGGGAAGTCACCGTCGACAGTGTTCCCATGGAAAAGATTCTGCCAGGCGGCGGCGCAGATTCTGCTCGCCTGCTGCCCGACATACAGCAACTTATTCCTGGTGATGCCGCACCTCCTTTGACGATTTCCAAATGGGCCAAAGGCGATGCCATTCCTGATTTTGAACCCGGTAAGGTTTACGTGGTCGAATTCTGGGCAACATGGTGCGGCCCATGTCGTCAGGGCATGCCACACGTGAGTCAGCTTCAGGATCAGTACGGAGACCAGGTGAGCTTCGTTGGGGTTACCGACGAAGACCTGGAAACCGTTCAGGAGTTCCTGGAGCAGAAATCTCCTGACGGACGGACGTGGAATGATGTGATCACTTATCGGATCGCACTGGACGACCTGAAGCAGACAAATGCAACCTATATGGTGGCAGCTGGACAGGGCGGAATTCCAACCGCATTTATTGTTGGGCAGACTGGCGTTATTGAATGGATCGGACATCCGGCACGAATGGATGATGTTCTGCAACAGGTTGTTGAACGCAAGTGGGATGTGCAATCTGTTCGAAATGACTTTCTGCAAACCCAGGTCGAAGATGCGGCTCTGATGCCACTGATGCCCGTGCTGCGTAACGCGATGTCATCCGGAGAAACTTCGGAAGCCGTAAACAGTCTGAACAAGATCCTCGAGTCAATTCCTGACAGCGACAATATCCGCATGCTGAAACTGCAGATTCTGCTGTGTGGTAAAGATCAAATCGCTGTTTCAGAATACGCCACGGAGTTGATGCAGCATTTCAACGATGACGCCGACATGCTGAATCAGGTTGCGTGGCTGATGGCGACTCTGGAAGACGGCCGGACAACCGATCTGAATATTGCTCTGGCGGCTGCAAAACGTGCATCCGAACTGACACAGAACAACGATGCATCCATCATCGAAACGCTGGCCAGAGTCTATGCGGAGCAGAAGAACTGGCCTGAAGCCGTGAAGTGGCAGAAGAAAGCCGTTGAACTCGCACCGGACCAGGCCGATTATCAACAGTCCCTTGTTCAGTACGAGGCGGAAGTCGCAAAGGCGACTGGCGGCCAGTAGCATCGAGCAAGCCAATCGTTCCTCACCCTGAAAGCCGTCCCTTCGTCACAATTTCCGGAGCCCTTCGTGATGAATCATCGATCGTCCAGCCACATTTCACGTCGCAACTGGCTGACTACTGCTGTCGCGGCCATGGCAACCACAGCTGCAGGCCAACAGGGGCTCTCTTCAGCCGCCGCCGCCATTTCTGGCACAACGCAATCCCCGGACGAACACATCCCCATCATTGATACCCATCAGCATTTGTGGGACCTGAAACAACTCAGGACACCGTGGCTGGAATCTGCACCAGAAGAATTGCGACAACGATTTCATAACGAAGAATACGCCACTGCTACGGCCGGACTCCCCATTGATCAATGCGTCTATATGGAGATTGACGTCCACCCGGATGATCAGCAGAAAGAAGCCGACCTGCTGCTGGCGCAAATCGCGAACGGCAGGACTCCAACCAAAGCAGCCATCATCTCAGGACGTCCGGATTCGGAGGGGTTCGCCAGTTTCATCAGGCAATTCGCGGACAAGCCGGCCATCAAGGGAGTGCGGCAGGTGTTGCACCCCGGCACAACGCCCCGCGGATTGTGTTTGCACGAACAGTTCATCCGGTCGATGCATTTACTCGGCGAAATGGGGTTGAGTTACGATTTGTGCATGCGCCCGGCAGAAATCGGAGATGCTGTCAAACTGGCTCAGAAGTGCCCGGAGACACAGTTCGTGCTGGATCATTGTGGCAATGCCAGGCCCGAGGCCTTTCAGAAATCCAAAGATCAGAGTCCGGCAGGCCCATCGGGCCATACGGCGGATCAATGGAAACGCGATATCGATGATCTGGCAAAGTGCGTTAATGTCAGCTGCAAAATTTCGGGTGTCATCGCATCTGTGAAACAGGGGCAGGACAAGGTAGAGCTCCTGAGTCCCATCATCAACCATTGTCTGGACGCATTCGGGCCAGACCGCGTGGTCTTCGGCGGCGACTGGCCCGTTTGCCGACTGGGCGGAACATTTGCCGAATGGGTCTCGACACTGCGAACAATCACCATGCAGCGATCTGTCGCAGACAAGAACAAACTCTGGCACCAGAACGCACGGCGAATCTATCGATTATCCGATGCTGCATGATTCTATCTCTTACTGAACATGTGACATGAAATCTGCTTTCGACCGACTGATGGTCTGGACCGTGGACCATCGCGCGATTACCGCTGCAGCAGTGCTGGTCATCTCTGGTATCGCAATCGTTGGCTACATCAACCCTCGACTGGTGCGTGACTTATTCGTCAGTTCCCCGGACGTTGCAGAGACAGTTTCCACTGACAATGCAACCGCTGCAGCTGAACCGCGCCCATTACCCAAAGTTGACCCGGTCAGCCTGTCGGATTCTGACGCCGTGATTGTGGTGCAGTCATCGCAGTTCTTCACGCCGGAAGGTGCGAAGGCAATGCGGCACGTGGTCGAATCGCTGGAGGAACTGGACTACGTTCGATCCATTCTCTGGATGGATCGTGTTCCGATTCTGAACATCTTCGGACTGAATGAACCCCTGTTTCCCCGCTCTGAAGCATCCGCCGAACGATTTGCCGCCGCGCAGAAGAAGGCGATGCAGCATCCGCTTGTCGGTGGGCAGCTTCTTTCCGCCGATGGCACAACCATGCTGCTGTTGGTGACCTTCGACTGGGATTTCGTACGCAGCGATGAGCAGTGTACGATCGAGCTGCGACAAGCGGCGGAAAGGGCGGCGGCTGATTTTCCAGAGGTGAAAACAAAGTTTCAGGTCACGGGACGAACCCCGGCATTCATCGCAGCCATGCAGTCCCACCATGACAATCAGCTGAAGTATCAGATTATTGGCTACGGAGTGATTGGCCTGATGGCTGTCATCCTGTTCCGCGGATTTCGGGCCGTGTTGATCGTATCGCTCGCGCCCATCGCAGGTGTGTTCTGGACACTGGGCTTTATTCGATACTTCGATTTGCAGGACAATCCCTTCAACGATGTCATACTCCCGGTGCTTGTCAGTCTGGTAGGCCTGACCGATGGTGTGCACCTGATGGTTCAGATTCGCAAGCTGCGAGCCTCCGGACTCAGCGAACGGCAGGCCGCTCGCACCGCACTGCATCAGGTGGGCATGGCCTGTATGCTCACATCGCTCACCACAGCGATTGGACTGGGATCTCTGGTGCTGGCGCACCATTCATGGGTGCAGGATTTCGGAATCTGCAGTGTGGTTGGTGTGCTTCTGGGATTCATCGCGGTGGTCACCATCATCCCGCTGGTTTGCTCCACGTGGATTGGTCGCAACATTCACGTTGGGCACGACAAAAGCCTGATCGACAAGAACCTCACCCGAATTGGCGAACTTGTGGAATGGGTTCTGAAACACCCTCGCCCGGTCAGTCTGGCTGGAATCGCCGCAACGGTGCTGCTGATCGCTGTCTCCCTGACGCTGCGGCCGGATGAACGCCGTGCAAATTCTCTGCCTGAACGAAGTGAAGCCTACCAGGCTCTCAGCCATATGGACAACGTGCTGGGAGGGCTTGAGTTCGCTCAGGTGGATGTAACCTGGAACGAACAGATCCAGCAGGATGATCCCGAGATTCTGCGCGTGCTGATCGAAGTAGATGACCTGCTGCATTCCGAACCCATGATTGGGTTCCCACTTTCAATTCGCAATCTCGTGGATGCGCTTCCAGGCGAAGGACCGCCGGAAGATCGCATGTCAATGATCGATTTGCTTCCGCCACCGTTGAAACGTGCCTTCTTCATCCCCGAAACACAGTACGCAAAAGTCACGTTCCGGGTGCAGGACGTGGGCATTGCCAAGTTTGGCCCTGTCTTCTCCAGGATCGAAGACGGCTTGAAGAATATCGCAGCGCTGCATCCGAATTTCACCATTAAACTGGAAGGCAACGCCATCTGGCGATGGAAAAATCTGTACCAGATTGTGGTGGATCTGGCCGCCAGCCTGGGCACAGCATCCATCATCATTCTGTTCGTACTCGCGCTGGCCTACCGATCACTTCGCATCGGTCTGATTTCCATCGTGCCAAATATGTTTCCGCTGGCTGTTGCGGGAACATGGCTTGTCCTTGCCGGCTACAACCTGGAAATGGTCAGCGTCTGTGCATTCACAGTCTGCCTTGGCATCGCCGTTGACGACACAATCCACTTCCTGACGCGTTTCGAAGAAGAACGTCGGCTCGCGCCCGACCTGGACACTGCCATTCGCAAAGCATTCACCGGTGTCGGAGTCGCACTCGTGATGACAACGACGGTACTCGTCGCCGGATTTTCAACTGTAGCCTTCAGCGATTCACGCGATCATCACATCTTTGCAACGATGGGTGGACTGACAATCGCCGCCGCGCTGTTCGGCGATCTGATCATCCTGCCTGCGATGCTCTCCTGCTTCGCGCCGAGGAAAGCCGTCGACCAGACTCCGACTGAACAGAATTGATGACTCACCCGAACAAGCGCACATTCAAATCGAAGTCCGCTGTGAAGCATCCGCCATCACGCAGTTGATCGTTCGACAGACTTGATCGTTCGGTAACGAAAAGCCTCAGACTTCGCCGCCGCAGTCAAAATTTCACGCCAGCCCGGCCAGTTTTCGGCCGGTCCAGAAGGCGCCCAGCATCAATACGATCAGTGCCCCCCAGAGTGGGTGGCTCCAGATGCGAACGCGACGAATGACGGGCTCCGGTTCAGGGAGTTGAGCGATATCGTCAACCAGACGCGACAGGTCGCTCGCGTCCACCACTCGACCGCGGCTGATTTCTGCAACTTCCCTCAAGACATCAAAACGTGCGGGCTGACCGATGCGTTCACGTTCCAGCCCCTGAATGGAGACATCTGTCTCCAGCGTCGCACCGGTTTCTTCGCACAAAGTCACCAGCTTCCAGACGCCTCCTTCTCCGGGAACGAAAGTCCCCGTGAACAGGCCCCAGGAATCACTCGAGGCGGCCTTCAGTCGAATTGTCTCACTGTGGCCCGATGGAGACGTGGCATGCACAGTGACGCGACCTTCACGAAGTGGTTCTCCAGCGTCTGTCATCGCATTCACGTTCAGTGTCAACACGTTGTCCGCTTCCGGACGATCGGGGGAATAGAACAGCCTCATGCGTTCACCCTGCGACATATTTCTCTGATACGCCATCCAACGGACAACCTGCCCCCAGAATCGATAGTGGTAAAGGTCTTCCACACCTTCGCGCCATCGCCATGCGCCGTCTGTCCCCATGAACAGCACTTTGCCCGTTCCGGAAGGCCGTGTCGCGATCAACGGAATCCGACCATACTTGGTGGTGTCGGCGTCATGTGTCACCAGTACTTCCGTGCCAACCTTGGCTCGCAGCGAAGCGGCATACCACTGAAATCCCGGCAGATCCCGCCAGATGCGTTCGTTGCCGTCGTCGTCGGCTTCCAGTCGCGTCAGCAGACTGCGCCGGCCAGCTTCGGTCAACGCAAACCGGGCAGGACGCGAACTACCAACTCCCCGAGGTTGCGCTTCATCCGGTACCACCGGATACAGCTCTTCCAGTTCAGTGGTCAGCAGCGATAATTGTTTGCCCCGAAAACCAGGTAAGAACACCAGCCCGCCTGCGTGACTTCGGACAAGTTGTCCGAGAAGCTCGCAGTTCTGAACCGTCAGCTGCTGTGAATCGACCCCGACGTCTCCCAGAAAAACGACATCGTATTCAAATAACTGATTCTCATCCGGAAACGTCTCCAGGTACCCGCGCCCCCCGCCCACACCTTCCAGATCGGGATGAAACAGAAGGCAATTCACTTCAACACCGGGATCACGTTCCAGCGCGTTCCGAAGGTAGCGATACTCCCATCGCGGATACGATTCCACAATCAGCACTTTCAAAGCTTCCTGGCGGATCGTGATTGGAAACGACAGCTCGTTATTGTCCGCCACAGCTTCGCGGTCATCGACTGGCAGTTTCAGGGTCAGCTCATAATCGCCCGTCTTCGCCGGACGCCACTCGATGGTGTCCTGTAGTTGACCCATGCCCGGAATTCGAACTCGCTTTTCAATTTCTGCCCCATCCGTTCCGGTAAGCGTGACGACCGTTTCCAGATCCCGGGGAAGCCAGTTCATCAGCCGAAATGGCACGCGAACATTCTTATCGATCACGCCGAATGTCGGTGCATCCAGGCCCGTGAGTTCAACATCGGGCAGGCGTTGTTCGCTGCCAATTCCAACAGCAAAAACTGGTACCTTCTTCATGCGCAAACTCGTCGCAGCAACATGCGGCGCGCTGCCGAGATTCCAGTCACCATCCGACAACAACACCACGCCACGCAAACTGGTGTGCTGTTCGGAAGCCAGAATCAATGCACTGTTCAGATCTGTTGCCTTTTCCGGATTGGCCAGAGTCGAGCTGAACGGTTCGAACACAATGTCGACGCGTCCTTCGGCCGCAGTCCATCGTTCCGGCTGAATCAATCGATCAACAAGCTCCCGTCTTCGATCCGGCGACCTGGCTTCACTGGTTTCGGTCACCACATCGCGAGTCTGCATGCTTTGCGAAACATCGTGCAGGACAACGATGGTCGGGCGTTCATCAGGAACAAACCGTCGAGTCACTTCGGGCTGATTCAGCGTGATCAGAACGACAACCACGATCGCGAACCGCAGCAATTCGAGCCAACCGAAGCGTTTCGCAAACCCACTTCGCTTCCAGCTGATCCAGCAGCACGCACCCGCGATCAGCAATACAATGATCGTCGTCAGCAGCGTGGCGGTTGTAAAATGGAAGGACATGGACAGGAAGGCAGGCTTAGGATTTCAGATGCGGTGCAGCACAAGCAGGATCACTCGTGGGCGGAGATTGTAGGCGCATCACCGGGCGAACCAGAAACGTTCTTCATGCGAATTGCCCAAAGAATGCCGGAGCAGGTCATTTCCGGCATTAGCCCCAACAGCAACATGCCGTAACAGGCCTCTGCAAACCCGCACACCATTGACAGTATTGGATTTTGACTGCACGGGAGTTTGACTGCACGGAAGCAAGACGCGGCGGTCATCTCGCCGGACTTCCGATACCCTCGACTTCCCCTTCCTCTGGCGTTCATTTTCCTCTGGCGTTCAACGCCTTCAGTCGGAAGCCCAAATCGTACGATTCATCGTTGGGCTGGGTGTCGATATTGCCGCCATCGTTGTCTCCATCGTAGCCAGCACACCAGATCACTGCAGAAAGGCCATCGTTTTCGCAGCGATAACTCAGGCCTTCCGGAGAATCAGAGGTCGCATCTTCCGGCCAGCCATCAGGCAACAAGTGCTCCAGATCGCCGGGGCTTGCCGGAAAACGTCTGTTTCGATGAAAGTAGATCCTGGCCGCGAACGAAACTTCCAGCAACCCCTGAAGAGTCGTCTCTGTACGCAAGCTCTTTGGAAACGCGGAATTGTATCGCAGAAAATTCCGGGCAACCGACGATGAAAGACACCATCGTTCCAGCGTTTCTGCATCCACGGGATTGTCCTTGTCTGCAGAATTCACGAACAGTCCGAATTGACTTCCCGGCAGCAGAGACTGTACCCGCCTGGGCAGGTCAATCTGTTGCCGCCAATTCGCATAGACAAGGTCGATTAAGCGAAGGCCCCGTTCCGGCTCACAATCCAGCCACGCTTTGACCGGGTTCTGAGGATTGCGTTCGGGCCGAAAGAATTCCACTCCTGAAGACCGCAACCGGAATTCAAACGTATTCCTTTCAAAATAGTATTGATTGCACAGAGTCTCTGACGGCCTGAGCGTCATTGCGAAGTCTTTGCGAATGTCCAACCACGCCCGTTGCAAGAATTCCGAATCCACGTCCGCGCTTTCCGACCAGATCATGATTGCCTGCACCGCTTGAGAATGAAATGCAGCCCCAATCAATCGATTAAGATGCATGGCATGCATCCCGCAATGCCGGCTGTGTCGAAAAGCTATACGTAACCAGCGCCAGGCTTCCGTATGCCTGCCGATGGCACGACATCGCGAAGCCTCCAGCAAAGTCAGATTATGAAGACTGCGATGATGTGCCACAGATAACATCGACGTATAAGTCTGTTCGTGCGGCAGGCAGACCATGGCAGAAGGCTTTCCTGCACCCGCTTCTATCAACAACAGTGCGAAGCGATTTTCTTCCAGCCAGATTCGCCACGCTTCCGGAACAGAGTTCCAGTCATCCCGTGGTGCCAAAACTCCTTTGGGTTCCGCCGTCAGGGAAGCCGCATCATATTCCCGGAATGCATTGTCCGTCGGCAGAATTCGATCCACAGCCTGCATATCCGCAAAAGGCATCCTGATGCGCGGAACAGCAGACAGCCGAATCTCCCGATACAGGAACACGACTACCACCCCCGCAACCACCAGACCGATTCCACCAGCCAACAGCAGGCGTTTTCGACTTTTTGAAGAACACTCCGCACATACGACGGCAACCGAATTCGGCAGATCGCGGGAGGTTGCAACGGCATACCCACATCGAATGCAAGGCTGGCTCATCGGAGTCCCTGACGCGTAAGACTTCCGGGCTCCTGAAACTTACGGGGGATTGGAAGCCGGAATCAAGGTTCGGGCTTCAACGATCCGACCCTGCCTGCGGATCTCATGAATTCATTGGGAAACGGAATTCAGCCGAATGTCCGGAATTCTTCTGGTCAAATCGCTGCTGTCGTGGGTCATGCGGTGGAAAGAGAAATGGAAAGCGGGCGAGTCATCGTTGCGGGTATCGATGACTCGCCCGAGCAGGAACGCTGGGTGTCTGTGACAGGTTTCGGTGATGCAGGAGGAGGAACATCGCCAAGCTGGAAGCCATATTGCGTGATGGCTTCGCCTGTCGCTCGAAGTCAGAACAACTTCTTCTGCCCCGGGAATCCGGCCCACGAAGGAGTGCTGCCGGATGCCGCGTTGCGTTCTCTGGGGAGGTGGACGCTTTCAAAGTGACTGGTGGACGATTCCATCAAATCGACTCTGCTTTCCGAACTCAATGGCGCTGTCGTGGGTTCGAATTGCTCTCGTCGAGAAAATCTTCTGTTCAATTCTGATGCGGTGCGCGTTGAAGAACCCGGTGCAGCGACAGATCGACTGCCCGCAAATAATTCGTCCAGGTACTCATCGAATTCGCTGCGATGATGGGCCGCCAGAATACGGGCGGATGAATCCTCAGGCATCGCCACTGAGACGCGGTGCTGTGATGGTCGTTCCCCCGGAAGCACAACCCCCGGCACCGGCGCTTCGATCGACGCTCGACGGGGACCATCGAGTTTTGCCGATCGCATCTCTTCACCATGTGGCCCGGGCGTCAGGGCTATCGTTGCAGAGGAAACAGGCTCAACCACATGCAGTGGTGCCGCACCGGACCGTGCAGATTGTGACGGTGCCGCAGGTGATGTTGCCACTTGTTGTAACCCTGCTCGTGATGCCGCCGGAGCATCGGGACTCTGCGAACGGATGATGGCCGTGTTTCGGCCTGAGACCAGCGAACGTCTCTTTGGTACCGCAGGTTCGTTCCAGGCAGGCAGAGGTTGCGTGTTGCTGCCACTGTCGAAACCATCAAGGTCTCCGGCCAGCATTCGATCGCGCGGTGTGACAAGACGCGGCATACCGGCAAGCACCCAGCCCTGCCAGTTTCGTTCCAGTGATTCAACGCCTTCGTGGTCGAAGTTCTTTCGAATCGCCTGATCCCAACCGATGCTCTCACCGTCCGCCAGAAACGTCAAATAGGCCTTACGCCCTTTCTGCTGCACCAGAAAATCTGCGAGCGCATAGCCCTGAGCATAAAGAATCAGCATCGGACGCATGCCTTCCGGATACTCCGTCATGCTCAGCAGATTCTTGAGCGTGATGCGTTCGCGATCGTTGTCGATGACATCGTTCAGCAGAGCAAGCTGCTTCAGTTGTTCGGACCGATCTTCAAACAGGGTCGCAGCGCCTTCATCTGCCCATCGCGGAAGGGGTCGGCGAAAGTGGCAGGCGAAAATTGTGTGGTTAATCTCGTGCGGAAGAACGGAATCGAGAATGCGTTCCATCGACCCCTGGACGTACATGTCCCAATTGATAACTTCGGACTGCTTACCACGCCGGACAAACTGAAACGTCGTCTGGCCACCTGCTCCCATAGCGCCCTCGCGAACACGAAGCTTGCAGGGCTTGCTCCAGTTCGGCAGTGGCGCACCCAGCCAGAAGACCGCCAGCTGGCGCCGGTACTGTTCTGCCTGCTCGCCAACCTTGCGGGCTG
The DNA here is from genome assembly GCA_020426345.1 of Planctomycetaceae bacterium. Classification (GTDB taxonomy): domain Bacteria; phylum Planctomycetota; class Planctomycetia; order Planctomycetales; family Planctomycetaceae; genus F1-80-MAGs062. The sequence continues at coordinate 8,788 of JAGQQE010000091.1, read as the reverse complement.
TTTCTTCTCTTTCGGCAGTGACAGAAAAATTGCGAGTCTGCCACGTTGCTGCAGGACACACTTCGGTTGAGGCCCACGACCACAAACCAAGTACAGCGGTCGCCATCAGCGCAGATTGAACCGTTCGCACTCTCAGAGCTTCCATGCTCGTCCCTTGCGTGAGATATCAAAGTTTTCTTTGGTCTTTTTGACCTGTCAGCAAATCCATTCGCCGACGCAACACTTGGCAAGCAAACATCGAGCCGATTGACAGAAAAGTCGCTGAAGAGCCGGCAAGCAGCTCCACAAGTCGTTTGAAAACAACAGGTTGCGACTCGCCAGCACAAACACCAGCAAACATTGCTTCTCCAACCATCAATCGGCAGGATTTGCAGATGTTACAACGATTGTCAGTTTTACAGGAAGACCAGTTTGTCCTGACTTGTGGGTCCCTGAAGCTTCGATGACAACGTGTGATGCCGATTCGCAACCTGCCGATGACTTATTGTCCGGCAATCTGAAGAGGCATCCAAATTGCAGAACCTGCTCTCTGACTGGCAGAGCCTCTGAAAATCCGGTTCGAACCGTTGGGTCGACCGGAGATCTGAGAATGCTGCACGGATCAAATCACACGGACTGAGCGCGCCAACGCGTCACCAGTCGACAAAGCGTTTCCTGAGTGGATACTGAAGACTATGAAGATTCGTAAGGCCGTCATCACCGCTGCAGGTGAACATCACGCCCGACTTCCATTGCAGTCACTGGTCGATCGAAACGGAGAGATCCGGGCCGCACTTCGGCTGACGCTGGATGACATCGTTGACGCGGGAATCGATGAAATCGCCATTATTGTTCGACCGGGTCAAAGCGAACCGTATCTGTCCGCCGCCGGAGGTCACGCTTCTCGCCTGGTATTCTTCGAACAGCAAGACCCACGGGGATACGGTGACGCAATCCTGAGAACGCGTGACTTTGTCGGAGACGATTCCTTTCTGCACCTGGTGTCCGACCATTTGTATCTGAGCAGAACCGATCGCAACTGCGCCGCGCAGCTGATCGAGGTGGCCCGGCAGCAGGAATGCTCCGTGAGCGCAGTTCAGGCGACTCGCGAAAATGAAATTGTGTACTTCGGAACGATCGGCGGCAGTCCGGCTCCACAGCATGATCACCTGTATGAAGTGAATACGGTGATCGAAAAGCCGACCCCGACCGTGGCAGAACAGCGACTGATTGTTGCCGGGCATCGAGCTGGCTATTACCTCTGTATGTTTGGCATGCATGTGCTCACTCCGGGGATCATGACTCTGTTGCAGGCAAATCTGGACGCCGCGGTTGACGGGCAGAACATTGACCTCTCCGGTTCACTGAATCAACTGGCACAGTCAGAACGATACATGGCCCTGGAAATTGCCGGATCGCGTTACAACATCAGTTACAAGTACGGACTGTTGCTGGCACAACTGGCGATTTCTCTGAGCGGACGAGACCGTGATCTGATCCTGACGGAACTGGTCAATCTTCTGGCATTAAAATCCGGAAACGGACAGTAAGAAACGCCCCTGCGATCCGATCGGCGACTTCCTCCGTTCATTCACCACTTCTCGGTTTCACGCTTCGCCATGCCATCACTCATCGACATCATCACATCCTCGGACGCCAACATCCGGGATGCTTCGCTGGACCGTTTCTGCAGCGACCTGACCGCTCAACAATTACTGGCGGAATGCGCAGTGCTGGACACGTTTCGTCGCAGGGCCGATAACCTTTACGAACGTGTTCGAGCCCTGTTCTTTCTCTACGCGATCCATCGTTTTCACATGCCGGGTCAACTGGCTGGACGCGAATGCGGAACCATCCCCTATAATGGCTATGAACATCTGCTGAATCGTCGTTTCCCGGAAGCCATTGACGTCTTCCTGACTCGACAACATCAGGACGGACCGTCCATCACGCTGAGCAGTGCTTTGGCAGAAGCCTATCACAAGCTGGCATTTCAAACGCTGGCGGATCAGGTTCGCCGTAGCGTGCGCACGGTCCGGGGCAACCAGTGGATGTTTCGAACAGGACATCCCGAAGACGTTCCCCTGCGCATTCGCCCTGAGCTACTGCGCACGGGTGAAGATATCAGTGGCTACCCGGTTCTTCGCGAACGAACAGCCGTCCGCATGGACTTCTCGCACAGCGGCTGGAGCGACATCTTCTTTCTGGGAATGGACTTTCCGGAAGGCGCACGGGTAATCAACGCTTCGGTGGATCTGGCTGTCCGTGGCCGACATCAGAAGCCGGTTCCACCCATCGACTGCAGCCTTCGTGTCATCGATGAACCAGTCCTTCGGCTGGTCAGTATCGACCTGGACGCCCGAGTCGAAATTGAAAACATCAACGAAGTCTTCGACTTTGCCCGTGACTATCTGGGACTGCTGAAAGGCGCCATCATTGCCGCAGGGATCATACCGCCGGGCATGGAAGGTTGCGGCGGAAGAATCGCGGACGTGTTTTCGCGGATGATCGGACCGGGACTGGGTCTGGAAGTTGTGAGTCGCGTGAACGACATCCCGAAAGGATCGCGGCTGGCCGTTTCGACAAATCTTCTTGGATCATTGATTTCAATCTGCATGCGAGCTACCGGGCAGGTCTCGGCCCTGACCGGGGAACTTGCCGAATCGGACCGCCGCATTGTGGCCGCCCGTGCGATCCTGGGAGAATGGATCGGTGGTTCGGGCGGAGGCTGGCAGGATTCAGGCGGCGTTTGGCCAGGCATCAAGCTGATTCAGGGAAGTATCGCAGAAGCGGATGATCCTGAATTCGGAATTAGTCGCGGGCGACTAATGCCAAAACATCACGTGTTCACTCAGCAGGAAGTCAGCGCGGAAACACGAGCGAGACTGCAGGACAGTCTGGTCCTTGTTCACGGCGGAATGGCTCAAAACGTCGGGCCAATTCTGGAAATGGTGACGGAGAAATATCTGTTGCGATCCGAAGCCGAATGGGCGGCGCGCAAAGATGCAATCGGTTTGCTGGACGACATCACCAAAGCACTGAAGGCCGGGGATATTCCTGGTGTCGGACGTGCCACACATCGCAATTTCCATGAACCACTGCAGGCCATCATCCCCTGGTGCAGCAACGCCTACACCGAACGACTCGTTCAGGAGTGTCAGGCAAAGTACGGCTCGAATTTTCATGGATTCTGGATGCTGGGAGGCATGGCCGGCGGCGGGATGGGATTCATCTTTGACCCGGCCGTGCGCAGCGAAGCCCAGGACTGGCTGCAGGTGAAGATGGTTGAGGTGAAACGAAGCATGGAAGCCAGCGTTCCATTTGCGATGGACCCGGTCGTCTACGATTTTGCAATCAACGATCATGGAACCTTTGCCGAACTCCGACACGATGGTGATGTTCCGATCGGCTATCACGCGCTGATGGTTCCCGCCTGGCTGCGGAAAGGGATCAGCGAGCTTTCACCGATGGTTCGATCAGAACTCGAACGCGTTGGAAATGCCTGTCGCGACGCGGGCAGTTCCGGACAGCATTCAGATCTGGCCGTGCGTCTGATAAATCGCATACTGCCCACCACAGCCAGAGAAGCAGAACAATCCGGAAGGCTGGAGGATTTACTGCGTGACAACGGCTTCGATCCGGTGGCCCACGAACAACTGCGCGAAGACCTGAAGAGCGGACGACTGGGACTCTCGCAAAACCGTCTTCACAGCAACGTTCGAATTGAAGACGTGGCAGCCACCGACATCATGGATGCCCGCCGAACCATTGCACCGGACATCGTCGAACTCGGAAGAAACGCACTTTCGAATGGCGAAGTCGGCGTGATTACGCTCGCCGCCGGTGTTGGCAGCCGATGGACACAAGGCGCGGGAGTGGTCAAGGCGCTGAATCCGTTCTGCCGGATGGCTGGCAGGTACCGATCGTTTCTGGACATTCACTTTGCTAAAACTCGCAAAGTAGCCCGAGAATTCGGCAGGCAGCCCGTCCACATTGTGACCACCGGCTATTTGACGGATGCTCCTATTCGACATGAAGTCGAAAAGCGGTATGCCGGTCAAAACGTAAAGGTTTCCCGAGGAGCTTCGGTTGGACTCCGCATGATCCCAACCGTTCGCGATCTGCAGTTCGCATGGGAAGAAGTCGCTCAGCAAGTCTTGGATCAACAAAAGGAAAAAGTCAAAATCAGTCTGCGAGCGGCCTTGATCAACTGGGCACGCACTGCAGGCGAAGCAGCAGACTACACAGACAATCTGCCCTGGCAATGCATGCACCCGGTGGGCCACTGGTACGAAATTCCCAACCTGCTGCGCAATGGTACGCTGAAAGATGTTCTTGCCGAACAACCACAGCTGAAGTATCTGTTGTTGCACAACATCGACACACTGGGAGCATCTCTGGATGCCGGTTGCCTGGGCCTGCACATTCAATCCAATGCCGACCTGTCGTTCGAAGTTATTAGTCGGCGGCTGGAAGATCGCGGCGGCGGACTGGCGAAAGTCGATGGTCGAGTCCGTCTGGTTGAGGGCCTTGCGATGCCACGTGAGGACGAAGAATTCAAATTGTCATGGTACAACTCCATGTCGACCTGGATTGACATCGATCGACTGTTGACCGCATTTGGTCTGACACGTTCGTGCCTGAATGACAGCAAGCGGATTGATGAAGCCATCCGGGAACTCGGCCGCCGCATGCCAACCTACATCACACTGAAAGATGTGAAGAAACGCTGGGGACATGGTCAGGAAGATATCTTCCCCGTATCACAGTTTGAAAAACTCTGGGGAGACATGACCGCGCTGAGCGACGTGAACAGTCGCTTTATCGCTGTCCCCACAGTAAGAGGCCAGCAACTGAAAGATCCCGCTCAGCTGGATGGCTGGCTTCGTGACGGCTCTGCCGCTCAGGTCGAAACCCTGTGCCAGTGGTAGGCAGCAGGCAAAACTCCAGAACGGATCCAGTGAATGTGTCATGAAATGGTCCTGACCTTTGACCGAGGCAGGACCAACTGGCAATGCTGTCACTCCCGTTTTGCCATCGTGGATTCGGGAAGCCATCTTCTTCGCAGGGCAATCTGGTCGAAAATCCATTCGGCAGCCTGACGCACTTCGACGGCAATGTTCAACAACAGACGCCGGTCGCCGCCCACGTGAGCTCGAACGGCCTCATAGAACGGTCGCAGTCGTCGCTCATCACCGCGCTTTTCCAGCAAAGACAGCATTGGCTGCCCATAGTTCAGATGCAGCAGTACTGCTGCGGTGCGCGACCAGTCGTCGGCCGTGTAAGCCGGAAGTCCATCATGCAGCTGGTCCAGAGCCTGCTCCAGTCGTTCTGCGGCAAGTCCCCAGTTCTGATCGTAGGCGCAAAAGACAGCCTGATGCAGCAGAAACGTGTCATGAAACCACGCCGAATGGTCGTCCGGGACGCTCTCCATCAGGCGGCGAGCAGCCTCCGGATCTCCCAGAAAATCTCGCTGCAGAAAAATGCGGTTCAGCAACGCAGAAATTCGGGTGGCCTCAGAATCCATGGCTTTCGTAAATGCATCATCAGCATCCTGAAACCTGTGCAGCGCGTCGCAATAGAGATTTCCCAAACCAATCCACGGCCAGGCATACGAAGGGTCCAGATCAATGGCTCGACGGTAGGCACTTTCCGCCTCTTCATAACGATCAAGATGATACTGAAGCAGATTCCCCAGGTTGTTCCACGGCCATGCATTCGATGGGTCAAGTTCTATGGCGCGTCGGTAGGCGTCTTCTGCTTCTTCATAGCGTTGAAGGCAGTTCTTCAGCAGAGCCCCCAGCCCATTCCACGGTCTGGCAAACGCAGGATCGCGCTGAATGGCCGTCCGGTAAGCCGCTTCTGAATCTGTATATCTCCTGAGTTTCAAATGCAGGTAAACAGCGTACTGGTAGAACTCCTCTGCATCGGCGTCCGCAGTCGGCTGAAGAATTCTCGCGGCAAGGTCCTGTGTTTTCTCCGTCAACTGTGCTGCCACTGATTCGGGCATGGCACCCAGAATCATTCGAATGCGTTCCGCGTGGTGATCTGCCGCATCGATGGCCCGCTCCCATTCCGCTGCGTGCACTGCGGAACACAGTTGTCCGGAGCTCATTCGCTCTGCAAGCCAGTCCAGCGTCTCCGGTGAATACAACTTCTCATCCAGTACTCGATTGGATTCCAGCTCCTTCGTGATCAGTGCGCGTTCATCGTCAGAAAACGCGGCTCTGGCGGCCAGCTGTTCTCTTCGTCCCGACGTCAGAAAACGCCAGTCACCCAGGACGCGGTGGCTGAGTTCGATCCCCAGGCGGTCTCGAAGTCGATTTCGCAGCTGATCGAATTCCTGAACTTCATTCGACACGTCCTTCAGGTTCAGAAGACGGTCCGCTTCTGCCTGAGCGGTCCTTCGCTGCTGCTCCAGCGCTTCCAGCTGCGTGTTGCGTGTGAGGTCCGATTTCAGCGGACAATCTACCAGCGTATCGGCCACAGCAAGACTCATCAGCATTCGACCACGACTCATGCCGCGTTCCAGTGACATCTGTCGAGCGATGCTTTCGCGTTCCGTGGGTTCGTAGAGCGTTTCCAGGAAACGGGTCAGAAATGCAATTTGCCGGCGCTGCCGACGAGACGCGTGTCTCATCAAGAACCAGACATTGAAGAATCGCTCCGCCAACTGATAGCCCCGACGAGTCGTACCGTAAAGTTCGACATCTTCAATCACGCCCGTCTTCATCAGTCGATCGAGCTGGCTGCTGACTTTTCCGGCTGCCAGTCCGGTTGTCTGACAGAGGGTGCGGCTGTCGACTGGATCCCAGTGTTCTGCAATCGCACTCACAATCAACTGCTGCTGGTGTGGAAGGTCCTCAAACCGTGCCTTGTATAACGCCGTCACATCATCCAGCAGTTTTTCCAGATCGTCCGCAACCGATGGAGAACAATCTTCCGCATACAAATGAAACAGCAGGACCGTTGTTCGTGGGTTACCTCCGGTGAGCTGATGGAGCGCCTGGAGTCGCCCGAAATTCTGCACAATGTGCTGGCGAATGTCGTTTCGGCCCGCCTGATCAGCAAGTGACAACATCACTTCCCGCATTCCGTCTGCTGTCAGCGGACGCAGGTAGTGACTCTTGAACTGGTCGTAAAACGCAGCTCCGTAATCATCCAGCTCGGGAGGACGCTGTGGAGCGGCAGCCACCACAATCGGGGCCCCGGGACGCATCAGAGTTTCACGGAATTCATGCTGCTGCTGGACAGTGCGGGAGAACACCATTTGCAGATTATCAACCAGCAGAACCGGGCGCCGATTCAGTGTGGCCGATTCCTGCATGAACGCATCCAGCGCTGCGACCGCTGCCGCGTGATCTTTCTCCATCGTGGAACCGGCTGATCGCGGGAGATCGGAAATAATCCTGTCGATCCGTTCGGCATCGTCCTGCAGGCGCTCACGTTCGCAACTGTCCGCCAGCGCATCCAGACAGTTCAGCCAGAATCGTGACAAACGATCCACGGAATACTGTTCTTCCGCAAAAACAAGTGGAATGAACTTATGGCGATACTGTTCACTGCGCAGCGCGGCAGCGATGCGCAACAACAGAGTCGTCTTACCCATACCGCGCTGACCAATAATCAAATGATGCTGCGGTCGGCCGTTTGGCTCCTCAGCAGTCACGTCCTGCAGAATTCTCTGAAGCGTGTCCCTGCGAGCCACAAAAGCCAGTTCAATTTCCACATCCGTCATGCGTCCGGGATTGTAAACCCGCATGCGATGCAGCGGCAGAGCCGGATGTTTGTCAGGATTCTCCATCACCGAACCTCCCGCCGATACCAGTACTCCCTCAGCAGGAAAGACCGAAACGTGTAACGGTCGACGTTCGTCATCAGATAGCCGTCGCGGCACAAGATCATCAACAGATCGGAGAGGCGTTCTTCCGTCTCACCGGGATCCGCCTGCGTCTGACTCATCAGTTCGTCAAACAATCGCTGACGTCCAAGCCCCTGAGGATGCTGGCACAGCAGCTTCAGAATAATGCGGGCAGCATTGGCATCCGCCTGCGAGAATTGTTCTTTTAAGCGTTGCCGCCAGGTATCGAAGTAACCATAACCACCGGGCTGCAGCAGTTCTTCCAGTGCTTTCTGCACATCCGCAGCCGTCACTTCTGCAGACAGGTTCAATTGAACCAGCGCATGAAAGATCAGTTGCAGATGATACGGCAGCGGCCAGCCAACTTTCGCCAGAATCTCTTTCCGCACTTCCGGCGTAAGCAGCAGATGATTTGATCGCCCAAGCTTCTCAAGAAAGCGGTCCGCTACTTCCGGCGAATAGGCCCCGACACTACGTGTCACGAGGTCGTTGATCGTTTTCCGGATACCACGCTGATCCGTAAACGTGTCCAGACCAATGGATCCAAGGAACATCCAACGGATGCGTTTCCGGTAGGTCTGCCGCATTCGGCGAAGCCAGTGCAGGAACTGCTCAGCGCGATGGTCACCACCGGAGTCTCTGGACAGCGTCAACAACAGCTCCGGCAATTCGTCGACAATGATGATCACGACCGAATCATCTGACTGCGCTTCGATTCTGCGAAACAGACTTTCGATTTCCCTCCCGAGTGACGTGCCCTGTACCTCGGCCGCATCGGAAAGTTCCATATTCAATCCACCATCCACCCGCCGGATTCCCAGACCACTGCGGATCCGCTGGATGAGTGATTCCAGTTGCTGCAAACCGTCAGCCCTGAGCCCGCCGTCCTTGAGCGATCGAACCAGCCTGTCGGCAAAGTCGACATCATCGGAACAACCTTCTGCCGAA
>JAGQQE010000090.1 GCA_020426345.1 Planctomycetaceae bacterium | reverse complement strand
AATACCTTGTGCAGATGACGACCAGGTTCGACGTGCAGTCCGCCAAAAATCTCGGCGTACATCCGCGCTACGCGAGCAGGCGTTTCCTGCAATCCATCGCGGTCCGGATCCTCACCAACCGCCAGCAGAATTTCGCGTACCGCCGCCTCGATACGCTGATGATCAACGTTCCTTGCTTCCGGCGGAATGGACGCACCGGCAAGGGTCTTGTTCAGATCGGTCATGTTCAATGTGCCCCAGGGGATTTGGTACGTTCACTCCCGCAAGTGCTGGGAACATGCAAACGCAAAAGTCGTGGAGTTTACCGTTCAGGAGATTGCGATGCACGCACCACCGTGTTCTGTGCGAAAAGTAAAAATCCATTGGGGTCCGTTTTCCCTGCGATGAAAAGTTTATGTCTATAGTGGGCACTTTTGTTCGCAGAGCCCAGAATTGCCCCCGCTGTGAGACGGGAATCGATCACTGCCCGGGGACCATGCAGGTGTTTCGGTCTCTGAAAATTAAAATCAACCAGGTGACCCAGATCCGGATTTATGGCTGACGGAAAACGAATCAAGCTGCCGCACTTACTGTACTTCTCCACGCTTTCCAACTGGTTGCGCGTGTTGGCCCGGTACGGTCGCCACATCGCGCCTTCCCACTGGTTTCAGGCGATTTGTATTACCCTTTTCACCCTGATTACGGTTCCGATACGCGGGTTCGAATCGCTTCGCTTCGGACGTGCTGTTCGTCGGCACAAGCTGAGCGCACCCCCTGTTTTTATTGTGGGCCATTGGCGAAGTGGAACGACGAACGCCCACAATCATTTTCTGCAGGACCCTCAGTTTGCGAGCGTCACTCTGCTTCATTGCGCCGTTCCAAACGGATTCCTGACCTGCGAAAAGCTGGCCCGAAAAATCGTGAGTCGGCGGCTTCCCAAGAGTCGTCCGATGGATGCCGTGCCTCTGGGTATTGATGAACCCATGTCAGAAGATTTCGCTCTGGCAGGCATGACGCACATGTCACACTATCTGAACTACTTCTTCCCGAAGATTGCCGAACGTACATTTCGCGAGACAGTGTTGTTTGAGGGCAGTTCCGATTTCGACCGCGAACACTGGGGAACATGGTACGACTTTCTCCTGAAGAAAGTCTCATTCGCTTCGGGAGGCCGGAGACTACTGCTGAAGAACCCACCGAACGTTGGTCGCATTCAGGAAGTTCTGCGAAGGTATCCCGATGCAAAATTCATCCACGTGTACCGCAATCCCTGGCTTGTACACGCATCGACAATGAAACTGATGGATCGATTTGTTCAGCAGATGGCTTTTCATCCATGCACGAAAGAAGACATCGAACAGTTTGTATCCATTCGATATCAACTGATCATGGAACAGTGGATGAAGGACCGCAGTCTGATCCCGGCGGAGAATCTGATTGAAATTCGACACGAAGACATGACATCTGATCCCATGCCGCTGATTGAAAATGTCTACCGAAAGTTTGACCTGCCGGGATGGGACGACCTTCGCCCTCGAATGCAGGCCTACGTCGACAGTCTTCAGGGATATGTGAACAACGAATACAAATTCGACGATGGCTATCTGGAGCGAGTGTCGCCTTACCTGACGCCCTTCGCTGATGCACACGGATACAAGGCTCCATAGCCATCCTCAGCAAATACCTGCCGGCGGCCATCACCTGACGCGTTCCCCGAGGCACCTCTGCTGTTGCAAATCCTGCCACCAATTCCACATGAACTCTGGTAGAAATTCATCATGGCCATACGAACCTGTTTCTTTGACATGGGTAACGTTCTGGTTTATTTCTCTCATGATCGCATGTGCGAAAATATTGCCCGTGTCTGCGACTGGGATACAGAGACGACTCGCCGGTTCCTGCTGGATGACGGCCGTCAGTGGAAACTGGAGCGGGGTGAGATAACTGAAGAGCAATTCCATTCGGAATTTGAAGCGGCAACCGGACGCGCCATTTCCATTGACGAATTGAAGCATGCAGCCGCTGATATCTTCTGGCTGAACGAATCAATTCTTCCCGTGCTGCGCATGCTTTCTGATTCCGGGATGCGACTGATTCTGCTTTCCAACACCAGCGTCACACACCTTCGATTTATCGAGGCCCATTTCGACGTGCTGGGATTCATGCACGACCGAGTGACTTCCTGGGAAGTTGGTGCGTTAAAACCGGAACCAGAAATCTTTGAAGCCGCCCTCGCGCGTGCTCAGTGCTCCCCGGGCGAGTGTTTTTATACGGATGATATTCAGGCCTATATTGATCAGGCCACAACAATGGGGATCAACGCTCGCCTCTACACCGATACGCCGAATCTGATTCAGGATCTGACCAATCTGGGAGTGACACTGGATTCATGACACTGGATTCATGACACTGAATCCATGACACTGGATTCATGATGCCAGCTCGGGGCGTGTGATTCAGATGATGTCCTTTATCACGTGTCCGTGAACGTCTGTCAGTCGACGTGGAATGCCATTCTGATACCAGGTGAGTTGTTCGTGATCGATCCCCAGCAGATGCAGCGCTGTGGCATGGAGGTCGTAACTGTAACAGGGATTTTCCGCGGCTTTCCATCCCATGTCATCACTGCTTCCATAACTGGAGCCACCACGAATTCCCCCGCCAGCCAGCCACGACGTGAAGACGCCGGGATTATGATCTCGGCCTTTTTGCCTGCCCTGCATAAACGGCTGGCGTCCGAATTCGGTGGTGCACATGACCAGCGTCGAATCCAGCAGACCTCGAGACTTAAGGTCGGTTAACAAAGCATGAACTCCGGCATCCAGAATTCGTCCCCAATAGCCATGGTCGCGAACGATGTCTTCATGCGAATCCCAGTTCGGGCGAATCTTCTTCTTGCTCGTGTTTTCTGCCCCGCAGAAAATCTGCACGAAGCGAACTCCGCGTTCGACAAAACGACGTGCCAGCAGGCATTGCCTGCCAAACGGACCCGCATCTTCGTCCTGCAGCTCATACAAGGCATGCGTGGATTGTGATTCTGTCGTCAGGTCGACAGCTTCCGGTGCACTGAGCTGCAGTTTGGCCGAGAGTTCGTAACTGGCAATGCGTGCATCAAGCAGAGTATCTCCGATTCGCTGACTGGCGTGGCGATCATTCAGCAATCGAAGAAACTGTCGACTTTTGTCGCTGGAATTCAGATACCCATCCGGGGCAAACAAATTGGCGATCGGAGCCTTGTCTGCTGCTGTCTCAATGACCGTTCCCTGGTGCACCGCCGGAAGAAATCCAGCATTCCAGTTGACGACACCACCAGGAGGCAGACCACGGACGTCCGGCAGAACGACAAACGCTGGCAGATTCTGAGTTTCACAGCTAAGTCCGTAAGTCACCCAGGAACCCATCGAAGGAAAGCCGGGACGGATGAAACCACTGTTCATCATAAACATGGCCGGACCATGCAACGCCGACTTGTTCTGCATGGAGTAGATGAAAGCCATTTCGTCGACGTGTTTGGCCATTCGAGGAAACAGACTGCTGATCCATCGACCACATTCTCCATGCTGACGAAACCGCCAGAAACTTCCGGCGTACGTCCCGGCGACTCCTGCAAACGTCTGCTTTCCAAGCTCGGCGTCGAATGGCATGCCGTGAGCGCGATGCAGTTCAGGGCGATAATCCCACGTATCCACATGGCTCATGCCGCCCGGGCAGAAGATCTGTATCACGCTGCTGGCAGAGGCAGAATGATGCCGCCTGTCCATGCTTCCTGCGGTATATGATCGCTCACCGCGATCATTCTGCGAACTCTTTTCCCGCGCAGTCGAGGATTCTGCGAGCATGGTTGCCAGCGCAACGGTTCCCAGACCATCCCCCAAACCCTGCAGAAAGGAGCGACGCGACTGGAACGCCCTGTTCTTGTTCGATTGTTTTTGCATGCAGAACCTTCAATCGATGTAAACGAATTCGTTTGCATTCATCAGGCTGCGGCAGAATTCATGCATCCCTGCGGCATCGACAAACCCGAACGATGCACTCTCTTCTGCTTCCGAAGCCGGCCGCCCAAATGCCAGCCGGAAGGCCATTTGAATCTGCCGCTGTCGATCCCCCGGAGCGGCTTGTTCCAGACGATCCGCAAAGTAACCGGCCTGTTTCAACATGAATTCGTCGTTCATCATGGCCAGCGACTGCAGGGCAGTCGTGGTGACATTTCGTGCCGGGGTCATGTTGGCGGGATTGGGACAGTCCATTGTTGTTAAGAACGGAGCCGGTGTCGTGCGAACGACGAATCGGTAAATGGTGCGTCGCCAAAGTTCCGGTGAGTCTGCGGTGATGTATCTGTAGACAGGTGCGTACTCTTCGATGTATTCGAAGTCCTGGTAGCCGGGCCCAAACATCTGAAGATTCAATTTCCCAGAAACCGTCAGTACGGCGTCGCGAATCGATTCGGCATCCAGTCGGCGAGGATTCTGGCGCCAGAGCAATCGGTTGTCGGCATCTTTTTCACGACCGCGTTGCCAATTGCTGAGGTCATCGTCTGGTGTGGCCGTTTGCAGAGTCGATTTCTGGCGGTACACACTGCTGGTACAGATGAGACGATGCATCGCCTTCACCGACCATCCGTTGCGGACAAATTCGGACGCCAGCCAGTCGAGCAATTCGGAGTGTGAAGGTTTGCCACCTCCCAGTCCAAAATCGCTGGGCGTATCGACGAGCCCGACCCCGAAGTGATAGTGCCACAAACGGTTGACAAGGACCCTTGGAGTCAGTGGGTTGTCGGGGGATGTTATCCATGATGCCAGTGCGCGTCGGCGTTCCGAATCACTGGTCGAATTGTCTCCGAAGTTGCTTTCCATCTGCGGCAGACACGAGACCGTTCCGGGAGAAACGACTTCCAGGGGTTGTTCCGGATTGCCGCGGCTCAACAGATGGACTGGTTGGGGTGGATCCACCGCGACGGCATACACCAATGCAGGCTCCGGTATGGAGTCCCGCTGCTGATTTAACCGGGCCATCTGATGACGAAGACTCTCCGCTTCTTTCATTCGCCGGAGATTTTCAGCCGCCTGAGTCTCAGACAATTCCGCCTGTGTCTGAACAACCTTCAGGTCACAAAAGCAAATCTGATCATGACTAATTCCATTGCCATTGTCCGTTGCCAGCAGAGTAAGAAAAGAGGCGTCAGCCGGGAGGTCACAATCAATTTCAATCAGCCCATCGTCTCGGCCAAGACCCTTTCTTTCGAAAAGAGGCAATCCATCAGCGAGAATGTGAATACTGGCTCCGGCTTTAGGTGTTTGCCCGAAATAGCCCGCCTGCCCGACAAGGCGCAGCGGAATGGGACCACGGAGAGCGAATCGGTCGGCCAAACGGACAGCCATCTTCTTCAGATGGAAGGTGATGCCGGCATTGGCGTGGGTTGACAGAAGTGAATGACTGGCTTCAGAAAAGTCGACTCCGCCCAGCTCAGTCGAATACTGCGAATGGACAGCACCATTGCGAATTGCATCCCAGGCCTGACCGCTGGATTTGGGCACCGATGTTGCGACGATGCCGGTAGATGTCACACACACGCCACGATCGGAACCTCCGGAAGGTATCACAACTCCATCAATCAGATCATGGTGGTTAACCGGGTGAAAAGTATTTGTGACTGCCCCGGCAATGAACCCTCGTTTTTCATTCAGCACCTGCCCGCTGTTCGGATCAATCCCTGAACCCACGTTGCCTGTTCCGAATCCATCGCCGCCTCCAACCACATCAGCAAGATCAATGCCTGGCGGGCCTGTCAAACTCAATCGCGCTCTGAGTTCTGCGATCTGACGCGACAGTTCGTCTCGTTGCTGGTCCCGCTGCTGTTTTTCCTGCGAGGAGACCAGGCGATCTTCCCGCTTCACACCCGAAAACACAGCCCAAAGCGAGTAGTACTCACGCTGAGAAACGGGGTCGAGCTTGTGATCGTGGCATCGCGCGCAGTTGATTGTGAGTCCACAGCTGGCGGTCATCACCTGCGTTACCATGTCGTCCAGGTCATCGGCTCTGGCTAATCGTCTGAGCACAGGACTGGGCGTCTCTTTTTGTCCCACGAAATCCCACGGGCCCGCGGCCAGAAATCCTGTGGCGATCGTGCCGTCGGGATCATCGGGGGCAATCACATCTCCGGCAATCTGCAGACGCAAAAACTGATCGTAGGGCAGGTCCTGATTGAAAGCGCGGATTACCCAATCGCGATATCGCCACGCATGATCACGACGCTGATCGCGTTCGAACCCATGTGTATCTGCGTAGTGAGCGACGTCCAGCCAGTGCCTCGCCCATCGCTCGCCGTACCGCGGTGATGCCAGCATGCGATCCACGAGTTTCTCGTAAGCATCGCTGTCCGTGTCACGTTCGAAATCATCAATCTCCGCGGGCGTTGGCGGCAGTCCACGCAAATCAAATGACAGACGACGAATCAGTGAACGACGGTCGGCCATCGATGATGGCTGCAATTCGCTTTCATGCAGAGTCCGGAGAATGAAGCGATCAATGGGGTTCAGCGACGCACTGTTCCAGCCATCCGGCAGCCGTTCCCGATAAGCGGGGGGCGGTTCGGGCAGATTAACGACCGCGACGGGTTGCCACGCCCAGTGATTCAGACGAGGGTCCATGGCGGCATCGCGGTCATAGTCTGTTTCCGGCCAGACAGCGCCATCTTCAATCCATTCTGAAAGCAGAAGCAATTCGCGGTCGGACAATCGCGGCCCCTCCGGAGGCATCTGATCCGCGTCTGTCGAAGAAATCCGTACGATCAGCTCACTGTCTTCCGGGTGCCCTGGAACAATCACCAATCCACTTTCCCCGCCATGGAACGCTCCGTGCCGGGCATCCAGACGCAGACCTCCTTTTTGACGGTTTGGCCCATGACACTCGGAACAATGCTCCAGCAGGATCGGACGAATCTGCTTTTCGAAATCGATGTCGCTCTTCTGGATGCCGCTGTTTTTAGCGTCGTCTGCCGCCAGCGTATTCTGCCCCGGCATAGTGACTGCTGACAGCATCAACGCCACCTGTAGTGTCATCGGGATCACAATCACTCCGGCGCGTCTGCAGATTTGCATAGGACATCATTCGTATCTGAGGGCATCGATCGGATCCAGTCGGCTCGCGCGCCACGCGGGATACAAACCAAAGATCATACCGACGAAGGCGGCAAAAACCATTGCCGTGATGGCAGCAGGTATTGAAACAACAACCGGCCAGTCAGCTCCACTGCTGATGGCATTGATCAGCTTCGTGATACCGATTGAGGCCCCGATCCCCATCAGCATTCCGATCGCGCCACCAAAACAGGAAAGCACAATCGATTCGATCAGAAACTGAATCAGGATGTCTCTGCCCCGCGCTCCGACGGCCATTCGAATGCCGATCTCGCGGGTTCTTTCCGTGACTGAGACCAGCATGATGTTCATAATACCAACGCCGCCAACCAGTAAAGAAATTCCGGCGATTGAAGCCAGCAGGCCTGTCATAATGCCCGTGATCGTCCCCAGCATCGAAGCGATTTCATCGCTGCCCTGAACCTGGAAGTCGGGTGCCTGCCCTGCAGCAATTCCATGACGATCCATCAGCAAGTGATGGATCTCCGTCACCGCATCCCGAATCTGTTCAGGAGTCTTCGCCGCGACAAAAATGGCATGAACATCATCGAATGCCGATCCCTGAAGACGCTTCTTGACGGTCGTGAATGGCATCAGGCAAACACTATCCTGATCCTCACCCCCCATCGATGCGCCCTTGGATTCAAGAACTCCGATGACTGTGAACGGAATGTTTCGGATACGCACTGTTTGTCCAAGCGGATTCTCAGTCTGAAACAGATCCCGAACAACAGTATGACCGATGACACAGACGGCGTTGGCCGCATGAATATCTCGTTCGGAGAAGAAGCCGCCCGCCTGAAGTTGCCAGTTTCGAACACGCAGGTACTCGATGCCAACACCATGCAGTTGATTCGGCTGCATGTTGCTGTTACCGCGAACGACCGGCATACCACCTGTCCCCACAAGAGGAGAGGCGGCAAGAACATTCTGACATTCACTTCCGATGGCTTCGGCATCACCCACCGTCAGCGTCGGCTGGCCACCGGTTCTGACGCCATGCCGCTTTTGAAATGAGGGCTGGATAAAGATGAAGTTCGTTCCAACCGACTGCAACTCATCCTGCACCAGCTTGCCAGCGCTGCTGCCAACCGAAACCATGGTGGTGACCGCTCCGATTCCGATGACGATTCCCAGTACCGTCAATGCAGCCCGCATCTTGTTGCGACCCAGCGCGCGAATGGCGACAGAGATTGTCAGAAGAAAACTCATGCAAACTCTCTGAGAAGAATCCAACAGTGGTTAAGGGTGAATCGACCCATGATAGCTCAACTTGTCGCTCATGCCGAACGGCAGATTCTGCCGCTTCACGGACCCGACTATTCTGAATTGTTCCGGTCAGTAAGTTTGGGCAAAGTTTAACGATCAATCCGACGATAACGATTACGAGGCCATCCCTTCGTGGGCCTGCGCTCTCTGTTCGCCCGCCTGGGTGGTCGGCAGAGCGTCAGGATGTCGGGCAAAGCAGAATCGAATTTCAGCGATGAGGCATCAACCTGACAAGGCGATGGAATGGCTGGTCAAGACAACTTCGGACGGAGAACTTTGGCCTTCTCAGGCTGGAAGTGACCAAAATCGAATGGCTGGGCGTTGGAATTCGACGACGTTCCCGGCGGTTCAGGAGGCAAATCGAGTGATCGCATCCCCAAGATCCAGGACGACGGTTGTGCTGCTGCTGATGGCAGCGCTGCTGTCTCAGGGTTGCGCCGGGCCTACGGCTCGCCTGCAGTACCTGGTGGGAGATCCGCAGTCACTGTCTCACTACGAGGACGTTGCGACGTCGATTGAATATCCAATTGAGGAAGAACCGCATCAAACCGCTCCGGAACTTTTCCACAAACCCCGATCGATTCGGGATATGTCAAAGGTGAAACACCGGCTGGTTACACTGGATGAATGTGTTCGCTCCGCATTGGCACGGTCTGCGATCCTGACGGATGACGGCAGCTTTCTTTCTCCGGCCAATCCACTGCTTGCAAATCCGTCTCGAGTGACATCGGTCTACGACACAGCAATTCAGGAAACCAGCTTTCTTTTCGGAAATCGAGGCCCGGAAGCGGCACTCGCAGACTTCGACGCGTTGTTCACAAACAGCATTCAATGGGGCCGCTCAGAAGACCCGCAGAACTCCCCGTTTTTTAATCTCAACGCCGGACAGACACTCACCGACGAAACAGCTCAATGGTCCTCACGGATCGAAAAGCCACTGGCAAATTCCGGGACGTTCTCTGTTCAGCATGACTGGAACTACAGTCAGAACAATGTGAGCAACCGATTATTCCCTTCGGCGTACACTGGGTTTGTTCAGGCAGAATATCGCCAGCCACTTCTCGCTGGATCCGGCACCGAGTTTACTCGCATTGCCGGTCCGATCGGCCAGAACCTGCGAGGCGTTTCAGGTGTTTCTCAGGGCGTGCTGATTTCCAGAATCAATTCGGACATCAGCACCATCGACTTCGAACAGAACGTCATGACCGTTGTTCGGGATGTTGAAAATCGCTACTGGGATCTCTACCTCGCATTGCGACTTTATGATTCAGAAATTGAAACCTTCAAAGATCTGCTGAACTTCTGGAATCAACTGAACCTTCGGCGCGAGAGTGACACGCCCGCCGGCCCGCGCGAGCAGGCTCGCGCTCGTATCTACGAAGCAGACGCGCGTATCAAAGGGTCTCTGGCAGATATCCTGGACCACGAAGCTCGCCTGCGGCGACTGATGGGATTGCCTCTCAGCGATGGCGAATTTCTGACACCGTCGGAACATCCATCCGAAGCTCGCCTGCAGGTCGACTGGCAGAAGACACTGACCGATGCCCTTGCCCATCGCCCCGAACTTCGCCGACAGAAATGGGAAATCAAGAGTCTTGAACTTCAACTGAAAGCCTCCGAAAACCTGGCACGTCCGCGACTGGACCTTGTCTCTCAGTATCGTGTGAACGGTTTTGGTGACCAGCTGTTTGGAAACGAAGACGACGACGGCATCACGGATATCGGCTACCACAGCGCCTACGAATCAATCACGCAGGGCTTCAATACAACCTGGAACCTGGGACTGTCATTCTCAATGCCCATCGGCCTGAGGCTGGCGCGTGCCCAGATTCGGAACTACGAACTACGACTGGCGAAATCGCGAGCAGTGTTGAGCCGGCAGGAAGCGGACATCGCGTACGAACTTAACACCAGCCTCCTGAACATGGACCGCTGGTACGAACTGGCAGAATCAAGTACCAAGCGAATCGAAGCCGCTGTCAGTGCTCACGAAGCATTCGAAGCAAGGTTGAATAGTCGCTCTCGCGATTACTCGCAGCTTGGCCAGGTTCTGGACGCAAAGATCAATCGACGCGACGCAGAACAGTCTTATCTGCGAAGTATTGTTGAATACAACAAGGGTCTTGTGGACCTCGAGTTTCGTAAGGGCACCACGCTCGCCAGTCATGCGATTTCGCTGGCTGAAGGCGAATGGAATCCCAAAGCATACGAAGACGCCCGACGCCGCGGCGAAGCCATCTCCCACGGACTCGAGAACACCAAACTTCAGACTGAACCGATGGAGTTCGTTGCCGGACCTGCTCCCTCCGCCTGGGAAGCTCAGGGGAACGCCAATCGTCCGCACGTCGCAGGAATGACAACCGAATCCACCAACGGTGCGATGCAGGTGCCGCCTGTGCCCGAAAATGCTCCGCTCCGCTCAATTCCGGAATCCAAAGTGTTTGAGCCAGATGCCGGGGTGCCTGTAGAACCAGCGCCGCAATTCAGAAACGAGCCAACGCCGATGCCGCGGATCGTACCTGACCCGGACAGCCAACTGGAACTCCCTCTTCCGCAGGAACCAGTGATCCCCAATCCATCAAACGATCGGGTCACTCGTCTACCGCCGGAAACGGCCACACGAATCGGCTGGGTTGGCGCAAAAAAGGCAAGAAAGCCAGGTCGAGCGATCCCGTTGGGAGCGATCCCTGTCGAACGCTCAAACCCCTGAAACAATGACGACTTCCGTCACGGTTCTTCCGCGAACACCAGCAGGGTGCGAAGTCATTCCCTTCTGGCCACAACCAGCGCACGCTGCCACAGGAGCAGCACAACCGCGTTCTTCTGATCCACCGACTTCAACAGCTTCGCGACCGGTTCATCCCACAGACACGCTTCGAATTGTGGCACACACGTCAAAGAAACTCAGTCGCAGTTGAGTTTCCCCCGGAACGCAGGACCGCTTCAGCCCGTTGCGCTGCGACATCGTCGTTACACATCGCACGAATGTGGCGAACAGCTCGATCGATGTCATAATGCACGCGTCTGAAATGGACGACGCCATCCTGAATGACAGCGTACGATGCGCGCGGGTCACCATCGCGTGGCTGCCCCACACTACCCGGGTTGATGACCTGAATGCTTCCAATCGTCAGGTGCATCGGAATATGCGTGTGGCCAACGCAGACAAAATCGACGTCAACATGTTCCAGCCTGGCCGCCCATTGCTCCTCGGAATCCTGAACATATTCATCCATAGGATCGCGAGGACTGGCATGCACCAACATGAACCGTTTGCCCCCCAGCGTCAAAAATCGGGTGACCGGCATCTGAGCGAGCCATGTCAGATGATCATCGTTCAATACTGTTAAATGGCCGGGACGAAGTGCGGCTGAAATCTGCCGAAACGTTCCGCCGGGGCGAACCTGAACCCGCTGCGCAACGGAATGGTCATGATTCCCTCGAACCCAGGCGGTCGCAAATTGACGAACCCAGTCAATACAGGGAACCGGGTCGGCCGCATAATCCACGACGTCACCCATGAACAAACACGCATCAAACGACTCTTCGATGGCAGATAGTGCGGGCCAGTTGGCGTGAATATCTGCCAGCAGAAGAATCTTCATTGGAACACCCTAGTCCCTGAATTACAGGTTGCTCAACCTGCGCCCTGATGGAGACGAACACCTTTGCCGGATCGAAAACGACCCAACCGTCTGATCCATTTTCTTTGCGGGGAAGTTGTGCCGAAGAGATTCTTCCGACAGAACAGTGCCGCGGTCATTCAGGAAGCAACCAGCGAAGCGAGAACGCGGCGAGTCCCCTTGAAAACTCGTCTCCCGTGCATCGCGACGTAGTTGTCGACGAGCACGACGTCTCCATTCTGCCATCGCATATCGAAAGTGATTTCCTCTGCCATTTCGATGACTCGCTGCATGGTCGCAGGGTCAAGTGGAGTGCCATCCCCGAAAGTAATGGATCGGGTCGGATCATTCCGTGAATCTTTCCATCCGTGAAACGCGGCAATCAGTTGATTAAAGAAGGCTGTTTTTCCGTTGCTTAGCTGCCTCACAGCCTGAAGCACCGGCGTCGTTACTTTCAGACAGCCGTCATCTAACCAGGTCCATGTGTAGCCAAGCGAACGGAGTCGCTCTTCCGCCTGCTCCTTTGTTTCTGACCTCAGGGTACTTTGCCAACTGCGGCCCATGCCGGATGCGGCGTCATTGGCCGCGGGCATTACGTGAGAATATTTGAGGCCTTTGTTGGCGCAGTCGGCGGCGAATTCAGGCATCTCGAGAGTCATTCTGTCGAAGAGCACATCGCTTCGGCAGAGGGGTGTTTCGCCCCCTTCTTCAGCGGCTTTCTCGCAGAAGAAGAACAGCCGAGACGGATACACAGGAGTTTGTGCCATTTCGTGGTGCAGACAAATCCGCACATCCGGAGGCGCTTCGTTGGCTGTGAAGACACGTTCGGTTCGAACGACGCGCACCGCATTCGACAGGCTGTCTTCGTACTTGAAATTCGGCAATCCGAATGCTGTTATGAATGCGTCAAAATCTTTGTCGGTAACGATCGGGAATCCGCGAAACAAAACTGCGCCAGTCTCAGCGGCCTGACTGACGAGCGATTCGGCGTTTTCAGAAATCCATCGTACAACCTCGTCCAGATTCGCATCAGCTGTGTCTGCGACGTAAGCCGCCGGGAACGTGCTCGTTCCATCATCGTTTCTTTCACCAGCAACGGAAGCCAAAGAGGCACCAAACGGCATTGCAGTATCTCACCCTATCGTGAAGCAGGAGGATGAAGCGAACGAAAGCCCATCCAGAATGACGCCAACATTCTGGGCAGAGGACTCCGGCTTGTCGAGTTGCAAACCAGAATTGCTGGTGGCAAGTCTCTTCGAATCACGACGGCGACGGCCGCGGTGTCGCTGCCTCAGCGACGTGCAGAGCTGCGAAACGAGTGCTCCAGAATTGGGCAGACTTCCAGTGAATGTGAGCGACAAACCATCGTGTCACAACTTCGGAAGACATTCCGAAAAAAGACACAAACAGCTCACGCGGCCACCCTAGGTATTAGTTTGGAATGAAAAGCGCGGTTCGATTGGCAAAATTTGAACGGCGCATGGCGAAATCGACTTGCGGATCCCCGCAAACCTGAGGAGGTTTCTCGAGTCACTGTGGCCAGATGTCGTCTTCTATTGCTAAGGTCAGAGATTATTTAAAGAAAACTTCACAAAGCTGAATTTGTCTCGGCATGCGACTTGCTTCCGGGGATCTCCATGCGAGTTCCGACGAGAGCACGCTCCATCCGCCACGTTTTGCTCTATTGCAGAGTTATTCGCGGAGGGTGGGAAATTATTTTGCTCATGTTTCCGTTTCCGCTGGTTCCGTGTTCCCAGCAAGATTTTGCTCTTTTGGAGGACTTTTCGATGAAAAAACTTCGGGGTTCCGAGTCCAAGTCCCTGATTCGAGGCGGGTTTACGCTAATCGAACTCCTTGTGGTGATTGCAATTATCGCAATTCTTATTGCACTTTTGCTTCCAGCCGTCCAGCAAGCGCGAGAAGCCGCACGCCGCACCCAGTGCAAGAACAATCTGAAGCAGATTGCTTTGGCGTGCCACAACTTCCATGACGTGTACAATCGTATGCCTCCAGCCTCTGTCATGGACTTTGATGACAAGGTCGATAATGCATGGGACGACGGCGGGCAGTATCCGGGTCTGGGCTGGGACGTTGCTCCCGGGCAGGGCGTCCTGTTCCATTTGCTTCCGTACATTGAACAGAAGAATCTGTACGAATCTGCTCAGGCTCCCAAGGGCTTCGACGATCACAGCAATCCAAGTTACCAGAACGTGAAGGGTGTCTATAAGGCCGGGACAGATACCTGGTTCAATACAGCTGCGGACTGGACACTGCACCAGACTCGCATGCCAATGTTTGAGTGCCCATCTGACCCCCAGCAAGGCGACGCGACAAACTGGTACTTTTTTGGCTTCTGCAATTCCGGCGGTACCGACTCCTTCTACGGTATTGGCGTCACTGGCGGAACTGAGGTCGGCGCACCGTCAAGCTACCTGGGCGTAGCTGGGCACATCAGCGGGGTGGGCTACACTCGCAGTGGTTCAACCCTGACCCCATGTACCGCCCACCTGCGTGCGGACACTCGGGATGTGAACGGTGACGGAAACGATGATTTCAGAAGTGCATGGGAGCTCCGCGGTGTTTTCGGCGGAACTCGAAGCAAGGTCCGATTCCGTGATATCACTGACGGAACAAGTAACACGCTCCTGTTTGGAGAATCAACTGCTGGCACGGATTACAAGAATCCGTGGTACGTGATTAACTCAATCGGTACTACCCGCTTCAGTTCAAGTTGGGCACCACAGAGCGCTCTGACAGCAGACGGACGATGGACTTTCAACAGTGTTCATACCGGTGGTGCTCAATTCGCCCTTGCCGACGGGTCCGTTAAGTTTATCTCGCATAACATCGATCGCTACACGATGATGTTCCTGGCAGCTATGTCCGACGGCAAAGTTATCGGTGAATTCTAGTTCTGGAAGTTATTCTGGCTGATTTTCGACTTGTTGGAGCTCTATTCCATGAGATTGTCTGCTATTCGAATGTTGCTGGTTGTTGCTGTATGTTCTGTGGTTGTTGGCTGCGGCGGAGGCACGGGGGCTCCAGAGCCCGCATCGAATCCCACAGCACCCCCAACAGATTTGAAAGCCGCGAATGGAGGCGACAGTTCAAACATGGCACAGACACCGCCGGATTAGTTCCATCTGGAATGGTTGATTGAATTTGACAGCGGCAGGTTTGACCTGCCGCTGTTTTTTTCGTGAGCACCACTGAGAATCATGGCAAAAAAAAGGAAAGTCAAAACGGAAACCGGGACGGCGCCCAGACCCAGGGGGAGATTGATTCCTCTTCTGGCGTTTGTGTGCTCAGGGCTGACATTGTGGATGCTGCTGTCTCCCGAGACTCTCGTTTCGTCCATAGCGAGAAGCCTCTACGCTCTGGGGCAGCCGACCGTCGCGGGGCGAGTTCTGGAAACAGTACAATCACCTTCTGAAGCAACCACATTGCTCAAGGCCCGAATCAACTTTGCACAAGGCCACCACGCAAGTGTAATCGACCTGTTTCTGGCGGTTGGACCGGAAACACCTGACGACACTCGAATGCTTGGCATTAGTCTCGCTCGACAGGGAAGATGGACAGAAGCATTGCCGATCCTTGAGCATGCAAGAAATCAGGGCCTGACAGGAGGTGAACTGCTTTGTGAAATCACAGATGCCTATGGATGTCTTGGCCTTTATGAAGAGGCTGAGGAAACCTTGAAGGACCTGCAGGCAATACCCGGCTTCGAGCCACAGGCTTATTACCGCCAGGGAACACTCAAACGGGAGCAGGGTGACTACGATGCATTTATTTCGGAATGGACAAAGCTGCTGGAAATTCCGAATGTCGAACACAAGCTGGCACTGAATTGGCTCAGGGTGCGACTCGAACTGGCGGAAGTTTGTACGGGAAGAGGGCTCTACACGGAAGCCAGAACCGTATTGGCCCCGGTCGTCGCAACGGGTCGTAAGTACTATCTCGAAGGATTGATCGACTATGGTTTGGGCCAGGTTGATAAGGCGAAGGTCAAGTGGCAGAAAGCAATTGATATCGAACCAGACGTCGTGCCACCTCGGTTTGAGCTATCCAGACAACTTCTTGCGGAAGGAAATCCTGACGCTGCTTTAAGCATTATGTCTCCCGTGGAGGATCGAAGAGATTCGCTCGGGGCAGATGCCTGCAACCTTTTGCAGATGATTTACACCAGCCTCAACAAACCAGATGTTGCCACGACGTGGAGTCATTACCGCGACAATGCTCAGGAAAGAAGGACCCGATTGAACACGCTGTCCCGACTTTCCACCGCTGCTGATTCGATCACCGCCAAGGTGATCCGGGCCTGGAAATTCGCTGCCGCAGGGAACCCATCGCAGGCGATTGTTATTCTTGAACCCGTCAGGAAAGTCATTGAGGAAGATAAGACGAATTCATCAAGAGCCCAGTTTGTCAATCGGCTGTTCGATGCCATCGAGAAGCAACAGACTCTCCCTGACCTGATGGAGTTCATTGACTCTGGCACTGACCAGACGGCCGGGAAGCTGCCTGATTGAATCCTCAAGTAAAGTATCGCTCATTCAAACCGTCGCTGATTGAGTTCGTCGAAATGAAGAGTTCCCCTCCTACCAGACATGGCACACGACTGGCTTCTGTATTAGTCGCGCTAGTAAGTTGTTCCATATTGGGTTGTCGTGGAGAGCCAGCGTCGAACCCGCCTTTACGCGGGGAGAAAGCCGGCACATCAAACCAGGCCGAAGGAACCCTGCCTCACTCAGGAAGTGGAGACATCAAACTCGTTGCATTAGAAGCGACGACGTGTGGTGTTGATTTTGTTCATTTCAGTGGATTCTCCGACGAACATGCATTTCCCGCAGCAAATGGCTCCGGTGTTGGTTTCCTTGATTTCGACCGGGATCTGTGGCCGGATTTGCTGTTCGTCACTGCGTGCGAGATCCCCGTGCCGGAAACGGCAGAGTTCGCGTCGCAATTGTATCGAAACCGCAGTGGATCATGGCAATTCGAAAATATCAGCACGAATGCTGGAATCGGGTTTGATGGGTTTTCGGCTGGCGTCACATCCGGTGACTTCGATAACGATGGATTTCCGGACTTTTACATTGGCTGTTACGGCGCGAATCAACTCTATCGAAATCTGGGAGACGGCTCCTTTGAGCGATGGGAAGCCCATCTCCTGCCGGATGATCCGGGGTTTGCTGCCAGTTGCCTTTGTGCAGATTTTGATAACGACGGACTATTAGATATCTACGTGTGCAATTATGGAAACTGGACCCCGGAGAACAACAAATGGTGCGGTAACCAGCGTACCGGCGAGCGAGCATTCTGCGATCCAAAAGTCATTGAGCCTGCGTCTGACGTTATCTATCGGAATCTCGGAAACGGCAACTTCCAGGACATGACCGCTTCATGCGGCGTGGGTTCGGTCGCCTTCCGTGGTCAGGGTGCAGTTGCAGTGCATTTGAACGAAGACAATCTGATCGATCTTTATGTTGGCAACGATATGCACCCGAATTGCATGTTCACCAACCACGGTCACTGGGAGTTTACTGAAAGTGCCCAGTCAAATGGTGCCGCGTTTGATCGCAACGGGGGAAGCCAGGCCAGTATGGGGATTGCTGCCGGTGACCCCGACCAGAATGGCCTGATGGATATTCTTGTGACCAACTATGCCAACGAACACAACACTCTGTACAGGAACCTGAAGAACGGGATGTTTATGGACGAAAGTTCCGGATTCGGAATCGTTCGGGAAGGCATGTCCTATATCGGCTGGGGTACTGCTCTTGTCGATCTGACCGGAGACGGGTGGCTCGATCTGGTCGTCGTGAATGGACATGTTGACCCGAAGCCGGCGGGTGGCCTGAAGACCGTTTACCAGCAACCGACACTGGTCTATTCCAACCAGAATGGCCGGTTTGTATTTCATGAGAACTGCATCAGAAATGAAATCGTGTCAATGGGCTCCAGTCGTGGTTTGGGAGTCGGTGATGTCGACGGGGATGGGGACTATGATCTGGTCATAACCAATCAGGATCACGCGCCGGGGATCATTCGAAACGACACCGTTCCACATTCCGGACGAAATGTGTCGGTAACGTTCTGCGGAGTGCGTTCGAATCGAGACTGCATCGGGCTCATTTACAGGACGAGCGAAACTGGCAATCGGTTGTGCGGGATTTCTGCCGGTGGCAGTTATCTGTCATCGAACTCGCACTGCGAACATATTCCGGTCGGGAAAGGGCAAAATATCAGCGCTGAAATACGCTGGCCCGTTTCCGATTCATTTGCGGGCTCGACAATCCAGGAGGCCGACTCAGTAGCGATCATTGAGCCATCTGGTGAAGGACAATCCGCAATGGTGTTTGTGCTGCCAAGATGAATGCCAGCAGAGTCACGGAGACCTTTTGCATTCCTTCAGAATTCGTTGAACAGCCATCTACTTTTTTGGATTCGTGTGAGAAGCTATGAATAAGCCCGTTGAGAAAACATCCAAATCCCGATCTCCCGTCGAACGCGCGATTGTTTGGGGAGGCATAATCGTTTTAATCGGAATCGTCGGGCTGGAGTATCGGGCCCAGACTGGGTACTCCGCCTCGCTGGATGCGATTTCGAATGCATCCGGCAACACAGAGGAATTGGAGTTCGCAGCCGTTGAATCCCTGTTATCTGGTGGCCCCTCACGAACAAAAAAGTCCGAAAACCGAATCGAAACACACTACGTCTATTCGTGGTTCAGTCTGTTCAGGAGCGGCCAGTATGTAATCAACGTTCTTGCCTCGAAAGATGAACCGTCAACGATGCTGCGCTTCTACACAGGCGATGGCGTCGACCCTATGAAGCCGATTCCTCCGGCAAATCCTACGGCATTGCCTCCCGGAGGATTGTCGCTGAGTGCTGGAGGGGGGGGGAATCGCGGAAACAATGCAGGATCTTCCAACAACGATGCGGAAGAATCGAGCAATGAACCGGCCAGCTCAGGTGCTTCGGTTGAATCCGAAAACCAGGAGCAGGAGAAACTCCTCCCGGAAACCAGCAGCGAAGGCACAACGGAGCCTCAGGAATAGTCACAGCCTTCATTCGCAAGTCTATGAGAATTGCGGACTTTCGAATACCACTTACCGTAGGATCTTCAGGCGCCGGACAACGGATGGACTACGGATGTACAAGAGTCACAGGCAGTTGCGGTTTTCCGCAAATGGTTCAATGGACTGAGGTTCTGACATGTTGGTACGTTTATTGCCCGTCTAAGGTGTAGTGCTCATTCGGCGCGCTGCGAATCTCTCGCGGCTTTCCTGGCCTATTTATTGAAATAACTGGAGTCACCCAAATGAAGAGATCTGGATCTTTTAGATCAAACGCACCTCCACGACGAGGTTTCACCCTGATCGAACT
>JAGQQE010000008.1 GCA_020426345.1 Planctomycetaceae bacterium | reverse complement strand
CAGATCTGTTTCCAACCATGCTGCAGTTGGAAGGACTGGATCTTCGCACGGGCGATCATCGCGACGGCTTAAGCCTTGCATCTCGTCTTATCAGCAACGCAGCTTTACCGGATCGAACATTCTACTGGCACAACCCGGCTCCCCGACCCACAAGTACCGGTGACTGGTTTTCGTCCGCGATTCGCGAAGGCCATCTGAAACTACTGGAGTTCCCCACAGAGCAGCGTATTGAGCTCTATGATCTTTCCTCCGACATTCAGGAGGCACAAAACCTGGCGGATTCACAGCCTGCAGATCGGGACCGGCTGCTCAAAAAACTGCACGACTGGAAAGCAACCGTCGGTGCGGAAGATGCACCCCGAGGCAAGCGAGGAGCGTCCAATTGAAAAACCTCTCCAGCATCGAACGCACGCCCTCAAACGGACTCTGCCTGCGCTCGGTCATGCCCTGAACAGTCTCATGCCCTGAACAGTCTCATGCCCTGAACAGTCTCATGGTCTGGAGAATGTGGCTGCAACACCCGCGTTGCGAAGCGCATCAGATTTCAGGTCTTCGAAGTAATGCAGTGGTTGTGAAAAGAAGGGCCGGGGCATATGACCATAGAATTCCATACTGTCAAACACATGATCCCACCCAACACGCTCTGCTACTTCATAGGCCTCAATCCCTCGTTGAATTCGCTCTTCTGTGCAACCAAAGTCTCGAAAGAACATATATCTCATTGACGGAAAATACGAAAAGCGAACAACGGGATGCAGACATAACCACCGCATGATGCGGCAATCGAACGCGGCAATTGCACTCTGAACACCTGGGGCGACCGTCAGCTCCTGTTCGTTTCGGAATGAAGTCTCGAAGATCCGGCGTTTCTGATCTCCGGGGAGAGATTTCTTTGTCCGACTTGCGTGATGAATTTGATTCAGGGCCTCCAGCAGATCGGCAGGAACTATGTCGGAGGCCGCCGACAATTGACCGTATTCACGCGTAAACTCGTACGCTGCATAGGTGTCGATGCAAACCTGGCGATTGATTCTTCGAAATGATTCCGCGAACTCCCGCAAAATGCCCAGCCGAAAGGCCTTCTCTTTTGAATTGTAGAAGTATCTCCTGGCAATCAATCGGCCAAGACTTCCTCCGGACTCGAAGTATGAAAGTCCCCAGAGCGCGCCGTGGGCCGCCATTTGGCAGAAAGCATGATTGCGCCCGGAATCCAGGTACATGTTTGTCAGCATAATGACCCGCCGCGGAATATCGAGAAGGCCACCAGCCAGCAATTCTGCCTGCGACTTGCGTAACTCGTATTCGGCTCGAAGCTCTTGCGTCTGCATTATCATCCTCTCTGAAATGATCACCGGGCATCTTACGAATGAACGGACATTGCCATCGGATCCATGCCACCGGTCGACTCAATACCACATCGACGATGAAGTTCATCAACGATCAACTGTGCGCAGAATCGCCCTCGGCTGACATCCGGAACAAATGAAAGTGTCGGCCCGAAAGGACTCGCCTTTCGAAGCTGGATTGTGGCATACGGAGGGTTGTTCCGTTTCCTGAACCGAATCGATTCGATCTGCGCCAGCGGGACGCAGATCTCCAGGCCGTTGCGTTTGCACATCAGTCTGTCGTCGTCCATCCAGACTTCCGTGCACAATCCCGGCAGAAAATATTCCCAGGACGACCGTAACAACGACAGCAGAATGAGCGGGACAATCACCGGCAATGCCAGCAACCAAAGGCCGGTTGAGACCAGCACCAGCGCGAGAATCAGATGGATCCGGCCCGGCGTTCGAAGTCTGTTGAGGGTCGGATAGGTTTCGAGCAACTTGTGCGGAATAGGGTGCAAATCCGAAGTGATCTTTTTCATGGCAAACTCTGCTGTGGTTTTACACGAGCCTCACCGAGATGTTGTTGGGCAATCAATGACTCGAACGCAAACCGCAGCGGTTTCGGACAATGAATCCGGATTCGGTGTCTGTGGATTAACCTCCCGATTGCCACTTGACTCCATACCAACCAGTCGGTACCTTCCAAGCCGACTGGTTGGTATGGAGGTGAAATGTCAGAAAATGCGAGGCTAAAGCTATTCGACGCCATTTGCGATCTTGTGCTTGAACGCGGGTACGGTGGAACTTCCGTCGACGCCATTTGCGAGCGAGCGAATGTTTCAAAAGGAAGCTTCTTTCATCATTTCCCCTCCAAGGAGGCTGCGGCCTGCGAAACACTTGACCACTGGATGACGGCGATGGTGGAGCGTGCTCGCGCGAGCGGCTTTATGGAGCAAGCCTCTGCGGTCGACCGACTACTGACATACCTCAATCTCATGGCGAGCCTGTTGGAGTCACCAACATCTCCGAAAGGGTGTCTGTTGGGAACACTTGCTCTTGAGCTTTCTGATACGCATCCACAAGTGCGAGAACGAGCGGCTCATTACTTCGAGCAGTGGAGCGGCATGCTTGAAAGCCTCATTGCTGATGCACTGGCTGCCAACGACGGGTGCCCGAAACCTCGGGCGCTGGCCGACTACTTCATCGCCTCACTCGAAGGATCCATCCTGCTGGCCAGAACTCGCCAGGAACCTTCACTGGTTCGGAAGAGTGTCCATCATTTTCGTGACTACGTTCTTGGGATGATTCCGGGGGCAGGACCATCGGAGCTCTCAGTGGAACGTGAAGATTCTTAGTTAGCAGCCTGTTGGAAAACCGGACTGGCTCAAGCAGGAGACCTGAAAACATGACGGTTTCCGGTCGTCCTGCATCGCTGTCCCGGTTTTTCAACGGTCAGTTAGCATCGCCGTACGCCTGTCGTACGACCCGTTGAAGAAATGAGTCCGATGCGTCAGCAAGCGATTGATGGCCATTGAAAGCCTTTGAAAACGTCACTCGCTTACGCGGCAGGGGGCCCTCCGTATGGTTTGTCAACTGGCCGTCGGCGTTATCCGATCTGGTCGATTGTTCTGTCACGTCGATTGTTCTGTCACACTGAACTGATTTGTTTGGGAGAAAACGATGAGCACTGTTGATTATCTGCGTCACGGCCTGGAAGCAGGCCGCATGTTGATCATGAAACTGATCGACGACATGAAAGATGCACCACTACAAATGCCGACCGCGAACGGTGGAAATCCACCGCTCTGGATTCTCGGCCATCTTGCTTATGCCGAGTCAAATATTATCGAACACATAATCAGAGGTAACGACAATCCGCTGCTGGAATGGAAGAAGGTCTTTGGTGCGCAGACTGAGCCGTCCGCAAATCCTGAAGATTACCCGGCATGGGATGACGTACGAAAACAATCTGATGAGATTCGAGAGGCAACTCTGAGATTCCTGGATGGCCTGAGTGATGAAGATCTGGCGAAACCGACCCGGAATCCACCACCTGGTCGTGAGGCCATGTTCGGCACCGTCGGAGCCTGCCTTGTGACGATGTCCATGCACACCATGATGCACTATGGTCAGGTCGCAGATGCGCGACGAATGGCAGGCCGCGCTCCCATCAACGCGTAATCCGAAATCGGCAGCTGCGTTGCTTTACCAGCTGTGTGTTTGAGCCATTCTCCGAACGGCTCAGAAGCATTCTCGCAATGCATTCTGAGCCTTCTTTTGTTGGTGTACGGGCGCGTTACGCCGACCATGGGTCGACGCTGGTTGCCTTTCCTCCAGGGATTCACAATCATTCGCTTCGGCCAGGATTCACGATTATTTTGGCCTGCAACTCAACATCAGCAGAGACCCACCCACATGCTTCCGTCGCTCCATCTGACTCGATTCTCTCAGATTGCCTTACTGACGCTCTTCTTCGTCCTTCATGCATCATTTTATCCGGCCGCCCGCGCCGAGTTTTTTGAAGCAGATCTGATTGTCTACGGTGGCACATCGTCGGGCGTCATTGCCGCTGTGCAGGCAAAGAAGATGGGTAAGAGCGTGATCATTGTCGGCCCGGATCAACATCTGGGCGGCCTGACCGCAGGGGGGCTTGGCTTTACGGACACAGGTAACAAAGCCGTCATCGGTGGATTGTCTCGCGACTTTTATCATCGCATCTGGAAGGCCTATCAAAAGCCGGACGCATGGAAGTGGCAGGACCAATCGGAATATGGCAACAAAGGGCAGGGGACACCGGCCATTGATGGCGAGAATCGCACGATGTGGATCTTCGAACCACACGTCGCGGAACAGGTCTTTGAAGATTTTGTAAGCGAGTTCCGGATTCCCGTTCATCGCAACGAATGGCTCGATCGAAACGACGGCGTAAAAAAGAAAGGAGCGAGAATTACCAGCATCACGATGTTATCCGGTAATACCTATTCGGGTCGCATGTTTATCGATGCGACCTACGAAGGGGACCTGATGGCAGCCGCTGGTGTGGATTACCACGTTGGTCGGGAAGCCAATTCGGTCTACGGTGAAAACTGGAATGGCGTTCAGGTGGGTGTTCTGCATCATCGTCATCATTTCGGAGCCGTGAAGCAAAAAATCAGTCCCTATGTTATTCCCGGCGACCCGACCTCCGGAGTCCTGCCCCGAATCAGCACAGAACCGCCGGGAAACTATGGCGAAGCAGATCATCGCGTCCAGGCCTACTGCTATCGATATTGCGCGACGGACCATCCGGAGAACCGCATTCCCTTCCCCAAACCGGAAGGCTACGACCCCGCTCAATACGAGTTGCTTCTGCGCATTTATGAGGCGGGGTGGCGTGAGACTTTCAATAAGTTTGATCCACTGCCGAATCACAAGACTGACACAAACAACCATGGCCCCTTCAGTACCGATAACATCGGGATGAACTATGACTATCCCGATGCATCTTACGAACGTCGGCAGGAAATTCTGGACGAACATCGGCAGTACCAGCAGGGATGGCTCTACTTTGTGGCAAATGATCCGCGGGTTCCGGC
The DNA here is from genome assembly GCA_020426345.1 of Planctomycetaceae bacterium. Lineage (GTDB taxonomy): Bacteria > Planctomycetota > Planctomycetia > Planctomycetales > Planctomycetaceae > F1-80-MAGs062. The sequence goes on along the minus strand of JAGQQE010000008.1, from coordinate 42,378 downwards.
TGAAGTCCGGGAACAAATGCAGAACTGGGGACTGCCATCGGACGAATTCAAAGACAATGGTCACTGGCCTCACCAGATCTACGTTCGCGAAGCGCGGCGTATGATTGGACATTTCGTCATGACAGAAAATGAATTGACGAAGAAGAAGCCAACACCGGACTCCGTTGGTATGGGCAGCTACACGATCGATTCGCATAACGTGCAGCGTTACATCACGCCAGATGGTTACGTGCAGAATGAAGGTGACATCGGCGTGGGAATCAGCCCGTATGCAATTGCTTATGGAGCGTTGATCCCCAGGCAGGAACAGGCCGAGAACCTACTTGTCAGCGTATGCGTCAGCAGCTCACATATCGCATTTGGCAGTATCCGAATGGAGCCGGTCTTCATGATTCTCGGCCAGAGCGCAGCAACCGCCGCGGTAATGGCTATTGAAAACAGGGTTCCGGTGCAGAACGTTGCTTATGAAGAACTGCGAGAGAAGTTGCTGATGGATGGCCAGGTACTGACATATGCGAGCGCATCATCAGGTGGACATCCGCATTCTCAAAAAGCCTTTGTTGAACCGTCGAGCCTGCCAGGCATCGTCGTCGATGACGATGACGCGATCTTCACCGGCGAATGGAGGGTGAGCAGTGCATCGAACTACTACGTGGCGAATGGATACCGACATGATAACGCCGCAAAAGACGGCAAGGCATCCGTAACGTTTCAAACATCGCTGGAAAAGACCGGGATGTACGATGTGCGTATCTGCTGGCCGCCTAATTCCAATCGATCTTCCAGTGTCAGGATTGAAGTCTCAACGGTATCCGGCACAAGGACGATTACCATCGATCAGAGAAAGCCTCCTGAGGGCAATGATCATTTTCAGCTGCTGGGGACCTTTCCGTTTTCATCCGACAAACCAGCACAGGTGACGATCAGCAACAGCGGAACCGATGGCTACGTCGTCGTCGATGCAGTGCAGTGGATCGCAAGATGAAACTTCCCCGGTATTTCTTTATCGGGGCCGGTCTGAGCAACCGGAGAGCCATGATTCGCGCGGGATACTGTTTGCTATCTATAGAGTATCGTTCGCGCGAACCCTGACTGACTTGGCTCCGGCTGCCTGGCTCTGAAAATCAAAACGGCGGCGGGCTATTCGGAAGGAGGTCGATTTTCCCCTGAAGGACGGCCATCGCGAGGAGGGCGGCCTCGACCATCCCGACCACCCGGCGCATCATCCGGTCCTGGAGGTCGACCTGCTCCCTGAGGGGGTCGGCGGGTGATGAAGTCCCGGGCGAATTCCAGCAACTCGTCCCGGCCCAGTTTCCCATCACCATCCGCGTCAAAACGCATTGCCTCCGCGACGAGTCGCTCGGGGCTTGGAGGACCACCATCTCGAGGACCACCGTCTCGAGGACCACCGTCTCGAGGACCACCATCTCGAGGACCACCGTCTCGAGGACCACCGTCTCGAGGACCACCGTCTCGAGGACCTCTTCCTTCGGGGGCAGGTGGCCGAGTCTCTTCGTCACTCAGCTTTCCGTCGCCATTCGTATCAAGAGTCAACAGGGACGCCTTCGCGTTCTCAAGTTCCTCGGCTGAAATTACGTGATCGCCATTCGTATCCAGCGCTTCCATAAATGGATTGGGTGGCGGTGGATTTCGCTCCCGCGGTCCACGCTCGCCGGGAGGTGGTCCATCCGGCCGTCCACCTTCTGGTGGTTGTGCCAGAACAACTGTTGCGACACTGAGTAAACCAGCAAAGGCCGACGTGTATAGGATTCTTTTCATATTCGATCTCTCCACAATCTTCTTTGAACTCGGCTGAACAACCAATGCTCAGGCGACTCCAGCCACTCTAACACAACAACCTTAAGCCAGCGTGAAGCAGAAGCTGTTTTTTGAATTCGTCCCCGAACGGATCATGGCTGTTCTTGACGATTGCCTTTCACTACGCTTCCGGGCATTGACGACTCCGATGTGATCATCCGAATTTTCCAGGAGAACCATTCAGGTGGCAGACGATGTTTGGCTTTCTTAAACCAGCAGCAAAGTTGCCGCTTTGGCGGCAAAGCTACGCCCGCATTTGCCAGACACAGCGCCGCCTGTTTGGCATGATGTCTTTGCCATTTCTTAGCTACGAAGCAACATTTGTTTACAGACTGGCCATTGAAAAACAACTGATTCCGGAACTGCCCTCGGCGTCTCCGGAATGCTGTCGCCTGAAGCGGCTGAAGAATCCGGAACAGCGGCCCGATTACGCAGCGGCTTCGCTGTCAGCAGCATTCGGCATGCTGCTGGCCGGAATCAAACTGAACGACGATGTCGCAGATCACGGACGATGGCACAACCGTTTGCTGCTGTTCAAATACCAAAGACAAATCAGGATGGCTTCGGAAATCCTCGAAGTTGCCAACCCGGGGATCAAGCGTCAGATTCAGAACATCCTGATGGAACATCATCAGCTTGAATCCGGCAGACGAGTAGAGTTGTCTGATTATATACGGCCAACAGGAGATGGATTCGCATTGTTGTTCAGATCCATTGCGATGGCACTGAACGCAACCGATGACATTGCAGACGATTTCGAAAAGATCGGTCGAAGTACAGGACGTGCGCTGATTGCATGGGATTGCGCAGCTGACTTTCATCACGATCAGATTTATGGTGAATTCAATCCGTTGAGAAATGCGCTGGAGGTTGAGAACTCCCTGCGCACTTGTTTACTGGAACTCGCCCGTGCCGGATGGGCCTTACCATCGCAAGATTCTGTGTGTCGCCAGGTCCTTGAGGATTTGACACGACGAGTCAACCATCGCCTGCATCATCCCGATCACATCTGTCGGACCACACGGCTCGAACGATGGGGTTTGGTCCGAGCCAAACGTTATCAGTATGCGCGATGCGATTGCTGCGAAGCTTTTTGTGCAGTGGGAGAATGCGGCGAATGCGCCTGTGCCGGGGCCGAAGGCGCTGCGGAGGGCGCAGCATGTGTTGGATGTGATTGCTGCTCGGACGGCTTCTGTTGCTGGGCTGGCAGCGGATGCGATCCATGCTGTTATGAATCGCCTAAGCCAGGCGCTGCCGGAGAGAACAAAGCCACTTCGACAAGAGAATGCGCTTATGAAAGGTTCCGGGGCAAACACGGACTGACCTATGGAGATCTTTCGCCAGAAGGATTCGTGATGGTTGAGGAAACCAGGATTCCGGCGAGATCGGAAGGTGGATTCTGGCTGGGGAATAAGACGCGAATTCTGGTTATTGATGCAGATTCACTCGGTGTGGTTGTCCGGCCTGATTCGAACGAATCTGAAGAAACGGGATGAACACATAGTAAGAATCGACGGCAGACTATGACGCTTCCATTCCGGGGTCTGCAGTCGCAAATTTTTGCTGGCTGACCGGTTCGAATTCACCCGTGGTGCCACTGTGCAGATAGGTGGTTACGCAAAAATGCCCCTCGAATATCTCGATGTGATTCAACGAGTTCGCCTGGCGTTCGCGACCACGTCCACGGCTCGAAGTCGTCGTTCCGGAATGAACAATCAGGATTCCACTGCCACCAGTTTCTTCGTGGAAATAAAAGTCCTGAGACCGACCTGTGTATGCGCGATGCAGATGGCCACCAAGAATCAATCGCACCCCCATCGACTGGAGACGTCGTAATGCCTGTCCAGCCCCCCACATCACCTTGTCGCGCAGACGGTCAGGAGCCGGAATGAACGGGTGATGGCAAACGACCACGCGCAGCAACGATTCGGGGGAATTCTGAAAGACCGCTTCGCAGGCATCCAGTTGTTGACTGGATACCCAGCCATTACTGATCGCAGTATGGGGTGCTGAAGAATTCAGTCCCGCAAGAATCGCAGACGGCAAAACGAGTACTGGATTCAAATCCGTTGAAATGATCGCTCGATAGTTTCGATAAGGATCGACCATACGTTCCACGAATCGATACAGCGGCACATCGTGGTTGCCCGGTATAACCATCCGGGGAACAGCGGGAAGCCGACTCAAAAATACTTTCGCCTGTTCAAACTGCTCTCGCCTGGCTCGCTGGGTCAGATCTCCGCTGATTATAACAGCGTCTGCAGCGATCGTGGGGGCCAGTCGCAGCACTGCTTCGGCGACTTCGACTCGAAACGGGGGGCCAAAATGGAGATCGGAAATCTGCAGCAGACTCAAACGTGGTTTCGTATCCGGAAACACCGACACTGCAATCCCTTTGCACACGCCCAGTCACAAATATGAACCTCCGGAAGACAGTCGAGCGGTTAGCGGACGACCCGCCTGAACTCGGAGGGATGGCAAAATAAACCCTCCAGTGCATTTGCCATGGAGGGTTCGCGATCGTTTAAGTCTTTGCCCTGACTACGCCTGAATCACAACGGCACTCGCCTGGCCCATCCGTGTGACGCTCGTCTTCAGAAACAGTTTGTTTGAGCTGGCCAGATGCTGACCATGAACGATGTTCAGGGCAGCATCCGGATCGGAATTTTCAAAGTTGAGTGTGCGTGGGACAACACCATTCTTCAAAGCAAGGAGAGAAGATGCAACTTCACAGAGCCCGGCTCCACTGCCGGAGCTTCCCATGTAACTCTTGAGTGCTGTTACCGGCATGCTGTCTGCGGCACTGCCCAGCAGTCGACGCAGACCTGCGGCCTCCATCTTGTCGCGCTGAGGATGTCCGGAGGCACACGCAGAGATATGGCCAAGTCCGGAAGCTTCGACACCCGCGTTGCGGAGTGCGGCAGACGCAGCCTGATACACAGCCGTTGCTTCATCAATTGTTCCGTCTTTTGAGATAACGGTACTTGCGCCACATCCCAGCAAAGTCCCGAGAATCTTTGCGCCTCTGGCTTCTGCATGAGCGCGATCTTCAAGGATCAGGGTGCAGGAAGCTTCTGCAAGAACTTCTCCGGTTCTGTCTCGATCGAAGGGGCGACATCGAGATTCAGCTGGACCTGTGGCCAACGGATCCCAGTTTGCGTACTGTGCCGCTTTCGCAACCTGCAACCGGGTCCCGGTTGTTCCGGTGATCATCACATCTGCACGATTGCGTCGAATGATGTTGGCAGCCTCTGCAATTGCGAGACAACCCGAAGCTTCGTCGTGCGTGATGGAATTATTGGGGCCACGCGCATCAACGGCGATTCCGATGTGGCACCCTGGCATGTTAGGCAGGTATCGCAGTAACCAAAGGGGTTCCATTCCAGTGATGCCGACTTCGCCCCATTTATCGAAGTCAAAACACATGCGGCCGTTTCGTTCAGACAACGATTTCACAGCTGCACCGACCAGCACTTCCGGAGGGCTGGACATCAGATTTGCCCCGAAGTCGACGCCCATTCGTTCCGGGGCGATGGATCCTTCGGCGATGCCAGCATCAGCCACTGCCTGAATTGCCGACGCGACGCCCAGTTGGATATCGCGGCACATCACCTTCAGGTTCTTGCGGAGCGCCTTCAGGTGAATCTTCCGTGTGGATTCATCATTGAAGTCGGCGACTTCTCCACCGACGAGGTCAGGAGTTCCAACGTATGGCAGCAGCTGAACTTTGGAGATGCCGGAACGGCCTTCCGATATGCTCGACCAAAAGGCATCTCGACCAATGCCGAGCGGAGAGACAACTCCGATTCCGGTGATAACAACTTCTCGTGCTGACGAATTCGACATGAAGATAGCTCAGCCCAAAACAGATTCGTTGACCCAGGTGGCATCCCCAGCAGATGCCAACGGCTGATGGCAGTCGTGCGACCGTTTTTAATCACTCTGTATTTCGATCATTCTGAGTGATCAGGTTTGGTGAATCCCCATTCGCCAAACCTAAAACCTCCGCAAAACGCGACGCAGTTTAGCAACCGACAGAGTTTGATTCATCGCGATTACCGCAAATTACGCCAACAGACGCCAGTTCGTGCCGATTCACGGCGTTGCAGCTATTCGAGGGCGGAAAAGACTATGCAGGCATTATGGCCCCCAAAACCGAAACTGTTTTTCATCACCTTGCCAACTCGCATGTTTCTGGCACTGTGCGGCACATAGTCCAGGTCACACGCTTCGTCGGGAGTCTCAAGATTCCCCGTTGGCGGAACTTTTTGTTCACCAATTGCCTTTACACAAAACGCTGACTCGACGCCACCCGAAGCCCCCAGCAGATGCCCCGTTTGACCTTTTGTGCTCGAAATTGCCAGGCCATCCGCGTGGCTCCCGAAGACAGATCGGATCGCATTTGATTCTGCCACATCGCCCAGCGGCGTGCTGGTGCCGTGCGCATTGATGTAATCGATTGCGTCAGGATTGATTCCGGCATCGCAAATAGCCGCGTTCATGGCGTACGCCGCGCCGATTCCACGCGGATCTGGTGCCGTCAGGTGCGTGGCATCGGAAGACATTCCGTATCCGATGATTTCTGCCAGTATGTTCGCACCGCGTTTGCGGGCAAACTCCAATTCTTCCAGAACCAGAATGCCGGCTCCTTCCGACAAAACGAACCCATCGCGATCCTGGTCGAATGGGCGACTGGCTTCCTGCGGGGCTTCATTACGAGTTGACAGCGCCTGCATTCTGGCAAACCCGGCAATGCCCATCGGTGTCAACCCGGCTTCAGTTCCTCCGCTGACCATTACATCAGCAACACCGTGTTGAATCAGTCGGAACGCGTCGCCAATCGCATTCGTTCCCGATGCACATGCCGTACAGACTGCGGTATTTGGACCGCGCAGACCCCAGCGCACGGAGATATTACCACTGGCCGCGTTGATAATGAGCTTCGGAATCATGAATGCGGAAATTCGTTCCGGGCCGCGATCGAAGAGTCGAGAATGCTGATCTTCAATCTCATCCAAACCACCAATCCCGCTACCGACCAAAACGCCGTATCGGTAGGGGTCGCCCAGAGAGAAATCAATCCCTGAGTGTTGAATCGCAAAATGGGCGGCGACAAGTGAAAACTGAGCGAAACGGTCGATGCGTCTCACATCGCGGGAATCAAAGTCCAGATAGTCCGCCGCGTTGAACTGCTTGATTTCGCCGCCAAACCGCACTTTGAAGTCGCGACAATCGAACCGCTGAATGGGCGAGACTCCGCTCTGACCTTCGCAGACAGCTTTCCAGACTCTTTCGACGCAGCAACCAAGCGGCGTAACAACGCCAAGCCCTGTCACTACAACTCTACGTCGTGACATGATGGTGTTCGCCGCGGTTCAGGAGGACTGACAGAGAATGGACATGCACATCAAATCAGACTGGGTACGAGGTCAAATCAACATCTGCCGGGAGAGACTCAACAAAAAAGGCGAATGCCGCGCCGTCAAAACACGGTCACAGCGACATCCGCCTGTCTTCTGGTATCTATCGATCTGACCAGAGCAAACCGCTTACGATTTGCCTTCGATGTAGGTGATTGCGTCACCGACGGTCTTAATTTTGTCGTAGTCTTCGTCCGGAATCTTGACGTCAAATTCGTCTTCCAGAGCCATCACCAGTTCGACGATGTCCAGCGAATCAGCCTTCAGATCGTCAACGAATGAGCTGGGGCGGGCGATTTCTTCTTTGGGAACGTTCAGCTGATCGCTGACGATATCGATGACTTTTTCTTCAATAGACACTGATCACTTCCTCCATCCCGAACGCCTGTTTCGATGCCATCATCGGGGCAATAATCGGGGGCAAATAGATGCTTGCAGTCATTAACAACTGTGACTGCAACGGCAACGCCTTTGCTAAGCCACGAATTGAGCGGAAGATATATCGGGTTTGCGAAATGATGTAAACCCGATCATTCACACCCCGGTCTCCAATTCCAAATCTCAGCAGGAGAGGACGTTTGGAGCCCGGAGGCAAAGTCCTGCCCGTCAGATTCCAGCGGTGTCGTCAAACGAATCATTGACCGTGTTACAGGCAGTCTTCCGGCTGATGCGCTTCAGCAGCCCCTTAAGCACTTTGCCCGGGCCAACTTCGTAAAAGTCTGAACAACCTTCCGCCAGCAGGTAATTCATCGAATCTTCCCAGCGAACAGGGTTGATAACCTGCTGCACCAGCAGTTGCCGAATTTCCTCCGGGTCCGAATGCGGCCGGGCATCGACATTCGATATCACAGGAATGCGTGGCGATGAAATGCGAACCCCAGCAAGCGCGTCGGCCAGTGACTGGTCAGCGGGACTCATAATCTCGGTATGAAAAGCACCGGCCACGGCCAGAGGAATCGCTCGGCCTCCAGCCTCCCCTGCGAGCTCGGCAGCCCGTTCGCAACCAGCCTTTTCACCGCTGACAACCAGATTACCTGGACACAGATAATTCGCGATCCGAACCCGGCCCGTTTCAGAAGCCTGCTCGCAGATTTCCTCCACCTTTTCGCGATCCAGCAGGAGAATACTCACCATGCCGGAAGGCGTTGCCTCTGCGGCCGCCTGCATCGCCTGACCGCGTCGCTGGACCACTCGAAGTCCATCTTCGAATGACATCGCATCGGCAAACACCAGGGCGGTGTATTCTCCCAGACTCAAGCCGGCGGTCATTTCGCAGCTTTCGGCCACACCAGGACTGTCGGTCCTCAACTTTTCCAGAGCCGCCAGGCTGGTCACAAAGAGTGCCGGCTGACTGATATCCGTCGAATCCAGTTTCTCGGCAGGGCCATCGAAGCATAACCGGGCAAGATCGAAGCCCAGAATTTGCCCGGCCTGTTCGTACATTTCCCGGACCCGCGGGTACTGTTCGGCCATTCGGCGTCCCATGCCCACGTGCTGTGCCCCCTGGCCCGGAAAAAGAAGTGCGGTGCGAGACATCACAAATCACCTTTCAATGAACGGGTTACCGCAGGCAGTTGCTGGCCGACTAAATGGCGGTTGGCAGATCCGTGGCCGGATTCAAATGAGGCCCGTAGAGATCAGGCCTGATCAGATTTCAAAGGATGGGCCGCTATATGATCCATGATCTGAGCGTTGATATGATTCTCGTTGATCTGCGTCGCCATCTTCAGAGCGTTGCTGATCGAATCGCCATCACTGGACCCGTGACAAATGATGCAGACCCCATCAATGCCAAGCAAAGGCGCGCCGCCGGATTCCTGATACCGAAACTGTTGCGTCAGTTCGCTGAGCGTTCTGGCGGCAAGGTCGCGTTCCGTGGTCAACGTCTTCAAAAGCGCGCCGCCAACAGTCCGCAACAGAAACTCAGCCATCCCTTCGCTGACCTTCAAGACCACGTTGCCTACGAAACCCTCACAGATCAGCACATCGGCCTCACCATGGTAAAGGCCTCGACCTTCTACGTTCCCCACGTAAAGATGACGCAAAGGAGAACTGCACAGGAAGGAGTGCGTTTCACGGTAAAGTTCGTTTCCTTTGCCGTCTTCGCTTCCAATATTCATCAGACCAACGCGCGGCGACGCTATCCCCAGCATTTCCCGGGCATAAATCGAGCCCATCATGCCGTACTGATACAGATGTTCCGGCCTGGCAGCCGGGTTAGCACCGACATCCATCAGCACACAGGGCCCGCTCAACGTTGGCAGCGTGACGGCGATGCCGGGGCGTTTGATTCCTTTCAAAAACAAACGGGTTCTCAGCCCGGCAGCGACAACTGCCCCCGTGTTTCCGGCACTGACGACTGCATCGGCATCTCCGGAGGCCATCAATTGCCAGCATCGTGCGATGGAGCAATTCGGTTTTTCCCGGAGCGCGACGGTCGGCTTTTCCTCCATCCCGACGACGCCCTCAGATTCTACGATTTTCACAGAATCGGGTACGCCACCAGCGGATGCAATCTCCTGCTCCAGGGGCGCGCGATCGCCCACCAGAAGGATCTCAAGACCTGGGATCTTTCCAACAGCGTCAATCGCACCAATGATGTTGGGAGCCGGGGCGAAGTCGCCCCCCATCGCATCCAACGCGATTCGCATGAATTCTAATCCTCAGCGTCCTCAACCATGGTTCGGCCCTGGTAGTAGCCGCAGGTTGGGCACACAACATGAGTCGGAACCATGGTTGCACACTGTGGACATTTCGCCAACTGCCGCGGTTTTACTGCGTTGTGGCTGTTTCGCTTACGCGATCGTGACTTTGACTGCCTTCTCTTGGGAACGGCCATGACTGCCTCACCAGATCTGATTTACTTGTTAACCAACCAGCCTTCATTCGCCAGACGACTGTCATCGTAGCAAACGTCGAAAACACACAATCGTCCGTCGACCGACTTCCTCATCAGAATCACAGCTTTCGACCTCTCACTTTCCACCAGAAAGAAAAAAGTCGCAGACACCGACAAGTTTAGTTGACAAATGTGCATCTACCCCGCGCGGGAAGCGGGAATCGTGCCAAACGGCGTGTGTTATGTCAAGGACGAGTCTCTGAATCGGCCGCGGATCACCCATTCCAGGAGACTCAGGACGTGCAAGTGCCGACTAAAGGGTGTATAGTCACTCTGCGTTCACGAATCTGGTCTCCGCCAGGAATCCGGCCCCGGTCAGGAATCTGGTTTCACCGGTAAAGTGTCGCGCCCGCCGATCTCTCCCACCATAGCGTTCGCCTTTTGGCAGTTGCTGGCCCATCCCTCAACTGCAGGCAAGGGTGTCTGCCCGATGAAGCCAAACCCAGCCATCATCTCATCATTCCGTGCCGCGGTCGTCATTGCGATGTCCTGTGTGGCAGTTCAACCATCTTTCGGGGCAGAGACTCCGTCGCTCCAGAATCCGCCTGCTGAAACGGTCGATTTTGAGAATGAAGTGGTGCCGATACTGACGCGATTCGGATGCAATAGCGGCCCCTGCCATGGAAAGTCGCGAGGCCAGGGAGGATTGCAGCTTTCGCTTCTGGGTTTCGATCCTCAATTCGATTTTGACGCCATTGTAAAAGAAGGGCGAGGGCGTCGTATCTTTGCGGCGTCGCCAGCTTCCAGCTTGTTTCTGCAAAAGCCAACAGGGGAAGTTCCCCACGGTGGTGGCCGGCGACTGGATCGTTCCGGCAAAGAGCACGAAGTACTGGTCAACTGGATTCGGCAGGGCATGCCCCGCAGGGCTCCCGACGCACCGACGCTCGAAAGAGTTACGGTCTCTCCCGAGTCCGTCGTCCTGAAGAACGGCGAAACCGGCACACTGACCGTCACTGCTCATTACAATGACGGAACAAGCCGCGACGTTACATCACTGAGTCAATTCCAGTCCAATGAATCACCCATCGTCAGCGTGGACGACAACGGGAATTTCGAAGCTGGCCAAATCACCGGAGAAGCGGCATTGATGGCGCGGTTTCTGGGCCAGTTTGCCGTTTGCATGGCTGCGGTACCTATGCCGGGTGAAGTCGATGCAGAGCGATACGCCAGCCTTCCTCAGCGCAATTTCATCGATGGACTCGTCTGGCAGAAACTTCAGCGACTGCACATTACGCCCTCAGAAATCTGTGATGATCATACGTTTCTGCGGCGAGCCACCACGGATATCTGCGGACGGGTGCCTACGTCCAGTGAAGTTGCAGACTTTCTGGCCGACACATCGACGGACAAGCGTTCGCAACTGATCGATCGGTTGCTTCAGGAACCAGACTTCGCGGACCACTGGGCCAACAAATGGATGGACCTGCTTCGCCCCAATCCGTATCACGTCGGCATCAAGACAGTCTTGAACTACGATAACTGGATTCGACAGGCGTTTCGCGAGCGACGTCCCTGGGATCAGTTCGCACGTGACCTGATCGCATCCACCGGCAGCACCTGGCGAGACGGAGCGCCAACGATGTATCGCGACCGTCGAACCCCCGAAGAACAGACAACTCTGGTTAGCCAGTTGTTTATCGGTGTTCGACTGGAATGCGCAAAGTGTCATCACCATCCGTTTGAAGTCTGGGGACAAGACGATTTCTACAGTTTTGCCGCATACTTCGCGAAAATCGGTCGCAAGGGAACAGGCATCTCTGCACCGATCTCCGGTTCCGAAGAATACTTCTTTCCCGGTACCAAAGGGGCTGTCAAACATCCCATCACCGGCGAAGTGATGACCCCCAAACCCCTCTTTGGCAATGCGGTAGTGAACGAGGACGAATCTGACCCCAGAGCGGTGCTGGCCAGATGGATTACCTCTCCCGAAAATCATTTGTTTGCTCAGGTGATGGCAAATCGAATCTGGGCAGACCTGATGGGGCGGGGAATTGTTGAACCGGTGGATGACTTCCGCGCGACAAATCCTCCGTCAAACCCCGAACTCATCGCCGCACTGGGAGACCACTTTCGCGACTCCGGATACTCGATCGCCGAACTGGTTCGAACCATCGCCAATTCGCATGTGTACCAGCTGAGCTCTCTGCCTTCGGATCGCAACATCACGGACACGCGGTACTATTCGCGGCATTACCGACAGCGACTGAGAGCTGAAGTTCTGCTGGATGCCTTCGCGCAGATTACGGGAATGCCCCAGGATTTCCCCGCGATGCCGCCGGGCACGAACGCCCGACAAATCTGGACACATCGGACGGCGTCCCTGTTTCTGGATACGTTCGGTCGACCCGACCCGAATCAGGACCCTCCCTGTGAGCGAATCACCGAGCAAACCGTTGTCCAAAGCCTGCACCTGATGAACAACGAAGAGCTGCATCGGGATTTGACGAACGATCAGAGTAATGCCGCGAAACTCGCTGCCAGCGAGAAAACGCCGGAAGAAGTCACCACTGAAATCTATCGTCTCGTCTTTGGACGGAACCCTTCGGCAGAGGAAATCGAGTTCATTCGATCTTTGCTGGAAGCTGAGGGAGCCAACCGACGTCAGGTGATCGAAGATGTGATGTGGTCTATGTTGAATTCTCCTGAATTTGTCCTGCAGGATTGATCTGATGAGTTTGCACAAGAACTGCGAAGGAGCAACGCGTCGCGACTGCCTTCAATTTGGCGTTGGCGCGTTGCTGGGCACTGGGTTGGTGGGCAGCCTGAGGGCACGCGGAGAAGCCACGCGGAAGGGCGGCGGACCCAAAGCCAAAGCCACCAGTTGTATTCTGATCTGGATGGATGGTGGCCCGACGCATTTCGAAACCTTCGACCCCAAGCCCGACGCGCCGGTGGAATATCGCGGCGAATTCACACACATTCAAACAGCGGTTTCGGGGGTCAACTATTCCGAACACATGGTCAGGCTGGCTGCAACGCTGGATGACTACGCAATGATTCGTTCGATCCGGCATAATCAGGGCAACCACGGCGCTGGCAATCATTACATGATGACAGGAGCTCCGCCACGGATTCCGGTTGGATGCGGCGCATTCGTCAGTTTCCATCCCAGTATGGGCTCAGTGGTCGCCAGAGAACTGGGCCGAGACAACGGACTTCCAAACTACTTCAGCATGCCACAAATGAGCCGGTCAGGCGGACCGAATTTTCTGGGAGCAAAGTACGCACCATTCGTGGTGAGCGACGATCCGAACCGAGACAAGTTTCGTGTTCGAGATGTGGCTCTGCCTCGTGATCTGGCCGAAGCACGGTTCTCCACACGAACCGATTTAAGATCGAAGATTGATCGAATGGTTCGTCTCAACGACGAAGCATCGGGGGATCCTGCAGTATCCTTTGACGACTATTTTCAGCAGGGCTACGACCTCGTCACCAGTCCCGAAGCACAGCGGGCCTTCGACATCAGCCAGGAACCGGATGAAGTCCGTGATCGATACGGGCGAAACGGTCTGGGACAGCGATGCCTTCTGGCAAGACGACTCGTCGAAGCCGGCGTTCCATTCATTACTGTTTACGACGGCGGATGGGATCACCATTCCAACATCTTTGGGGCATTGCGAAAACGTCTGCCCGACTGGGACAACAGTGTTGCCACTTTGATTCAGGATTTGAAAGAACGAGGGCTGCTCGATTCGACACTGGTTGTCGCACTAGGTGAGTTTGGCCGCACCCCGACGATCTCAACATTGTCGGGCCAGAACACACCCGGGCGAGACCACTGGGCAAATGCGATGAGCGTTCTGATGGCCGGCGGTGGAACTCCCGGAGGTACAGTAGTCGGCTCAACCGATCGCAAAGGTCACTCAGCTCTCGAGAACGTCCTTGCGCCGGAGAACTTTGTTTCGACCGTCTACTGGAAGTTGGGGATCGATCCCAATATGGTCCTTTACACACCTCAAGGTCGCCCGGCACACCTGGTCAGCGATCCGAATCCGATCAGAGAACTGATTTAGCCGACAGAGCTGATCAGATCTGAGGTTTGGGGGCATGGTTGACGACCGCAACCCGGCTTTGCACTGAGCATTTCTGTACGGCATCAACGCCATTCTGTAACAAAACCGAAAACACGACGCCTGGAAACCAATGTCAACGGTTGAAACCGTTTTTTGGTTCGGTGTTTGAAGCCTCGGGAGAGTTACGATGTCTCAGAATCAAACCAGCAACAGTAGCCAGAACGATAGTCAGCGAGAACAGAGCGAAATTCGATCGGAGCTTCAGGAATTCGCTCGATTGCTCGAAGTGTGTTTTGGTGAGATTGAATACTAACCGGGCCTGGCCTAACCCAACTGTCCGTTGAAAAATTGGGACTGGCTCGAGCAGGAGACCTGAAGACACGATGGTTTCCAGTCCTGCGTGCATGTCCCGGTTTTTCAATGGATAGCTAAGCCGAAGAAAGCCCCTGCGGCGAAGAAAGCCCCTGCGGTATTGAACCTCAGGGGCTTCCTTATGCGCATAAAGAAAGCCCTTCGTTAGTGAGCAAAGCGCGGGGACTGAACGATGAAAGGAATTGGGGAAAGCTCAAACGGATGGGTCAACCGTCTTCGCAAGTGTATTCTTCGTTCAACACTAAGCTCAGCTTGACCGAAGGGCTAGCTGGGTATCTCTGGACACTGCATTCATTGTGCCATTAATGCCAATCTACCAGGCTTTTCTGCAAGAATTACCGAAACGCCCGCTGGATCTCCTGTGGGCCTCAGCTTTTGTCGAAAACCCACCAGTTGTTCATGCGGAATATCACGGCGCCGAACATCTCATTTATTGAATTGTCGGCGCTGAACGGATAAGATTGCGCTGAAATCTGTCGGCGCCGAGCGCCGAAATGGACGGGAAACGCCTAATTTGGGTATTTTGCATTGCTCTGGAAGTCTGCAAGACTGTCTGAGAACGCAGTCGACCTGCGTCCAATAGTTGCCATTTCAACCGGAGCTGTTGTGACGTTTAGTGTCGTTGTGCTGTGGTACGTCGCAACATTTCCTGACATTGGCCTGCGTTGTTTGTTGCCAACCCTGCCGACAGAGCACCGTCTGGGTGGAGTGACCATCCAACAACAGCGGTTACCAGACGAGGTATCACCCCAGCCGTCACCTGGTGATCGGTTGGTGGAAGTGAACGGTAAACGCGTTACGACGTTTCTGGACTTTGTCGATCAGCTCATCGCAATTCGATCTGCAAAGATTGCCCCGGGTGGGCAACTTTCCCCGGGTTCTGACCCCAGCGAATTGCCAGTGCCTCCTATCGTCGAGGTATTTGGAACAGAGCCGGATGCAGCAGCGGAGCGGATGGTCGAGATCCGCTTCCACCGTCAGGATAGTGTGAACAAAGGGGGAATGGCCCTCGCGAACCGTATCTATCTGCCGGTGCACCCAGTCGAGATTGTTGATATTTCGATGACGATATTCTGGTTTGTTTGTCAGCTGGCCATTCTGGGAGTTGCGCTGGCGGCTTACTGGCATCGTCCGTTTGACCGGGTGGCACAGAACTTCTGTCTGATGTCCTGTGCATCAATGGGCGCATTCGTCGGGGGATTCCACTGGTGGATCCTCACAGGTTCACCGTTGCTGAACATTCCTTTCATTATCTGTGCCATGTTGTTGCCCGCGATGGTGTTGAATTTCTTTCTGGTGTTTCCGGTGGAACCGGAATTCATCCGGGAACGTCGTCGTACTTTTCAGTGGATCTTGTTCGGGCCTGCGGTCTTCATGACCGTCGCTCTTGTGATCGTCTACTGGTCAGCCTGGTGTCTGAACGGAACCACCGGTGTCGACGGAACGCTCAACGCCCTTCAGAAGACAACTCTTCTGGCGAGGTATCTTGCGTGGGGTGGTACAGCCGACCTTGACCTGGTCACTCTGTCCACCTGGCTTCTGTACGCCCTGAGATGCCTGGTACATATTGCAATCGGCATTGCTGCAATCTACTTCATGTTGACGGTAGCCGTGCTGGCAACAAGTTTGTTCCGAATCAACGCTCCTCGGGAACGAAGCCAGGTACTGACCATTCTGGCCGCGGCGGCCATTGCTTCCATCCCCATTGGTTACACGCTGTTCCTGGCGATGTTCGAATCCGTCGCCTTTGCATTGGGAGCTGCACATAAACCAATGTTCGCTGCCAGCATGATCTTTATGGCAGCCTATGCGAACGGGATGTTACGGCATCGGTTAATTCTGGCAGACGACACCCTGGAGAAAAGCCGACGGTACTCCATGATGTCTCTTCTTGTATCCGGAGGATTCTGTACCTGCCTTGCGATAGGTGGTGTTGCCGCTCACGCCTACAACCTGCCGCTGAACTCATCGACGGCTCAGCAGATTTCCCTGTTCCTGATCCTGCTGTTGGCTGCTTCGCTGAGCCTGTGGGTACGCGATCGATTGCAGTCCGTGGTAGACCGCCGATTCTTCAGTGAGAAGTATCAGCTGGACCGAACCCTTCAGCAACTCAACCGCGCGGCTGGTTACCTTGCAGACCCGTCTGTGATGTCGGAAATCACGTTGCGCACCTGTCAGGAAGTCATCGATGCTTCGTCCGCATGTATGTATGTGCGTGACGGATCAGGAGCCTACCGGCTGATTGGTGTGCGATCAGCCCCCGGCGCGCCGTCGACCTTAAAGGCAGAGCGACTTCCGATCACTCGCGCTGACGAAATGGTTGTACAGCGGATACCGTCTATCTCCCGCGTATCGATGTCACCCGTTCAGCAGCTACTGCATGAACTGAAGGCTGAGCTGGCCTGTTTTCTGGAGGATGAAGGCGGACTGCATGGTTTGATTCTGGTTGGTCGTCGCAAGAGCGGTACGCAGTACACGGCTGAAGATATTGCTTTTCTTCATGCCATTGGGCAGATGAGCGTGCTGGCATTGCATAGTTCGCGTGCGAATCAAACGATGGCACGCCTGGATGCTGAGCTCAAGGTCAAGGTTGATCGCATTGCAGAACAGCAGCGCCAGGTGGCGATGCTGCGCGCAGAACTGACGTCGTTGCAGCGTGATGCAGGCCAAACACTGATCACATCGAGTGACGAAGATTTCGATCGCGAAGGAATTCGCGGAAACAGCACCTCGCTGGCAGAAGTGCTGACTCAGGTACGCAAGGTTTCACGTAGCCTTTCAACCGTTCTGGTGAGGGGAGAAAGTGGTACCGGTAAAGAACTTCTGGCGAGAGTCATTCACCGCAACAGCGATCGTCGCGACAAGCCACTGATCTGTGTCAATTGTGCGGCGTTGTCGAGTTCATTGCTCGAAAGCGAACTTTTTGGTCACGTGAAGGGCGCATTTACGGGGGCGCATGCTGACAAGGAAGGGCGATTTCAGGCTGCGAACGGAGGAACGTTGTTTCTGGATGAAATCGGGGATGTTTCGCACGAAACACAGGTCAAATTACTCCGGGTATTGCAGGAACGCTGTTTTGAGCCAGTGGGAAGCGACAAGACTGTTCATGTTGACGTTCGCCTGATCGCTGCGACGAATCGAGATCTGGAGGCCATGATTGCGAAGGGGGATTTCCGCGAAGACCTGTTTTATCGGCTCAACGTGGTTTCTGTCACTTTGCCGCCACTTCGCGAACGCAGAGAAGATCTGATCGAACTGGTCTTCTTTTTCCTCAGCCGGTCATCACAGAAGGCACGAAAACAAATTCGACAGATCGAGCCCGACGCACTGGAAGCTTTAGAACAGCACACATGGCCGGGAAACGTCCGCGAACTGGAAAACGTGATGGAGCGAGCCGTGGTGATGGCCGACAGTGACGTCGTCACGCTTGCTGATCTTCCACTGGAGATTCGGAAATCGACTCGGAAGCGTATTGTTTACGAACAGCCGATACCGATGGTCATTGGTCGAGAACAGTCTGAAACGATATCAGGGAAAGAGCGAGTAAACGAAGTGTACTCGGCCAAAGTCATCATTCCCGATGACATTGATCCGGCGGGTGAGGCGGCACTGCTGAAGAAAGCACTTCGAGATGCAGCTGGCAACAAAGCGCTTGCTGCCCGCCACCTGAATCTGCCTCGCAGTACGTTTTACAGCAAGTGCAAGAAATACCGAATTTCCTAGAACGTCTCGTTCCGATACTCAATCTCGCCGTAACGGCGGAGCAGGTATTCGACAGAGATTGTGCCTGTCCTTCAGAAGCGAGCCTGTCGCTGGTAGAGGTATTCGAGAAGAGCTTTGTCAAAGGGCATACTGGTATCCAGAGCGACGTAGTCTGCCCCAATGCTCAGACAGGTTGAACGGTACTGTTCGCGTAATTCGGCAAGTGCTTCCAGGTAGTCGGCGCGAATGGCGGCTGCATCCACCACTTCGTGCTCATCAGATTCCGGTTCGATCAGATCAACACTACCTGAAAAAGGAAACGAAACCTCAGCCTCGTCCAGAATGTGGAACAGTATGACGTCGTGTCCCGCGTGCCGAAGCATCCGAAGGCTGGCAATAATTTCTTCAGGCTCCGCCAGGAGGTCAGACAGCAGGATCATCAGACTGCGATGCCGGATCATCGAAGCGATTCGACGCAGATTGCCTGCAATGTCGGTTGTACCACTGGGCTGACATCTCTGCAGAACAGCGAGGATATCTCCAAACTGTGATCGACGACTTCGTGCAGGCAGACAGGCACGAAGTTGATCGTCAAATGTCATCAGGCCAATCGGGTCCTGCTGATGAACCATCAAGTAGCTGAGCGCGGCGGCAAGGCAAATCGAATAGTCAAATTTGGTCAGTGTTTGTCGATAGGTGTAGGCCATACTTCGAGACAGGTCCATCAGGATGTAACCCGTGATGTTCGTTTCGGCCTGGTAACGCTTGACGTAGATACGATCTGTCCGGGCAAAAACCAGCCAGTCTATATCCTTCGGATCGTCTCCCGGGTTGTACCGGCGGTGTTCGCTGAATTCGACGCTGAACCCCTGAAACGGACTGGTATGCAACCCGCTCAGGAAGCCTTCGACGATGAACTTCGCGCGAAGATCGAGTCGCGCGATGTTCTGAATGACTTCGGGCTTGAGGTATTGTTCGGCGGACATGAGATTCCTGTTCGGACAAACCTGTTCACGCTTCGTCAGGACTTCGACAACCGCTGTTCGCACCGGCAGTTGCATCGAAGTATGGGCGGGACTTGCAGAACTTCAGTGGCCGCACGCCCGACAAACGGACTGGTTGTCCATACAGTCTATTCCGCCGCATCGCTGGATGCATCCGTTGCCGTAGTGCCGTCGACATTCGTGGCTGAAAGACATTTATCGATCTGGCGGACGGCCTGACGAAGTCGTTGTGAATTTTCCACAATCGCCAGTCGCAGACAGCCCTCACCTTCGGGTCCGAAACCACGCCCCGGGCTGACAGCCACTCCGCCTTCATTCAAAAGCTTCATCGCGAATTCGATCGACCCCATCTTCCGCCATGGTTCCGGAATCTCCGCCCAAACGAACATTCCGGCTTTGGGGACTGTCACATTCCAGCCCAGGCGAGACAGTCCTTCGCAAAGCACATCTCTGCGACTTTGGTATTCAGTGGCCAGACTTTCGATGGCGGCGTCGCAGTGTCGCATGGCAACGATGGCGGCGATCTGGATGGGCTGAAAGATTCCGTAGTCGTAGTAGCCTTTAATGGTGGCCAGCGCGCGGACCATTTCAGGATTACCACAGCAAAAGCCGATGCGCCAGCCAGCCATGCTGTAACTCTTGCTCATCGAGGTCATTTCCACACCCACATCCAGGGCGCCGGGAGTCGCAAGAAAACTCGGTGCGACATAGCCGTCATAGCAAATGTCTGCATAGGCAAAGTCGCTGATCACAAGGAAATTGTGCTTCTTTGCTAGTCTCACAAGTTCGACGTAAAAATCCTGTTCAATGATCGTGGACGATGGATTGTGAGGAAAGTTGACCACCACCACTTTGGGTTTAGGTACCAGATGTTCGCAGGTGTAAGCGATATTCCGGAGGAATTTCTCCGGATCACGCACGTCGAGAGCGATCACGTTGCCGGAAGCCAGCATGACGGCATAGACGTGAATCGGAAATGAAGGTGCGGGGACAATTGCTGTATCGCCTGGACCCATCAGCGCCAGGCACATATGGCTGAAGCCTTCTTTCGAGCCCAGACAGGCGAGCACTTCGTCATTGGGGTCGAGCCGAACACCGTAGCGTTTCCAGTATCTCGCCGACACTTCTTTGCGAAGGTTGCCAATACCATTCGATACCGAATACCGATGGTTGCGAGGATCAACAAGAGCTTCCTCAATCTTCTGAACGATCAGCGGGTCTGGCGGATCAGTAGGATTTCCCATCCCCAGATCGATAACATCGACACCGGCCACGCGAAGCTGGTATTTGCGTTTATTGATCGCTCCAAACAGATACGGTGGCAGGCGTTTGACACGTTCTGCGACTGGGATGTTGAACGGGTTGTCTTCGAAAAGGACTTCGGATTCGCTTCGCATGATTTTTTGCCTGGGGCAGAGAATCGGGAGGTTTCGCACCTTCAAACAGCCGTTCCCTGTGAGTTTTCCTGCCATCTTATATCGACGCAGGAATTCGTGCGATGCCATCCAGGGATACTTTCCTGGCATTAGCTTTCGGCGTTGTCTGAAACTTTGGCTTTTGGCCGACGTTTTGTCAGGAGTTTCAGTCGTCGGACAACAATTCGGCGCAGGTCTGGGTTGTGAGCCTTAAGAAATGCAGAACGCGCATACTGGCTGGACTGCGATTCTGTTTGCTGCCGCCAGGTGATTTCGGTCAATAAAATGAGCAGGCCCAGCAGGCAGGTCAGGAGGAAAGGGCCCGGCCAGAGAAAAACGGAATTCCCGGACGAATTGACCAGCCATTCGTCTCTCCCTGCCGAAGGCGGCAGGATCATCAGGATGACCACTGCTGCAACACATGCCACCAGCAACCTTGTCAGGCCAAACCCTGCGGACAACGCCGACCTGCCAATGGCGGAAGCAGCAGCCGACTGTTCGCTGGCACTGGTGTTTGAGGCTCTCGGACTGTTTGAAGGTTCAGGTTCGTCGAACCAGAGGCTTCGGAGCATCGCCATCAAACCCGAACTTGTTGTTTGACGCAGTAATCGATACCGGCTGACAAACAGGATAAGGCTCAACACCAGCATGTCGGACACGAGGTAGCCCATGCCGCCGCCAAGTTGACGCGATTCACTGGAGAAAAGATCGATTTGAATGAAGACCAGCAGTATTGTGCCCGTCCATCGCTTCACCGAAAGCAGCAGTACGGCGGCAAAGATCAGTCGCAGCGACACAGCAATGCGTGAAGCCTCGAAGCTGGACGTTCCAACCAGAACTCCTGTGCCGAGCGTCAGCAGGACGTATGCGATCAGTTGAAACATCAGACCGCTCTTGTTGACAGCATAGGACGAACAGCTGCGTGAGGAAGTACGGGTTTGTGTCATGTTCGAACTCCGGCAGCACGGACGCTTGAACCAGCAGTTCGTCCTGATCGAGCGAGTTCTGTTTCGGCCATCACCATTCGAATGGCGTTCGATTCGCCGGACATCGATACGGCAATTCCCAACCGTCGAAGTTCGCGGTTCATTCGCTGCTTTAATTCACGGTTTCGAATTTGTTCGGCCGCAAACAGCAAATCTGCCACATCATCTCTGCGGGGGGTGGTATTCGCAGGACCGGGACGAACAAAAGTGGGCGATGGGCAGACGACTGCGACCCGATGATGCCGCCCTCGCGCCATGCGAAGGGCTGGCAACAGATGTGAGATTGCAGGAGCACAATCGAGCAGATCCGAAAGTATGACAAGGACTTCATTGTCGCGAGCGTGGGCAACCGTTGTTCGCACGGCGTCGCTCAGGAGTTCCATGCGAGCCATGCCGTCATGAAATCCTCGTTCACGCGGCGGGATCACAGGTTCCATCCACGACATACCGGTCAGCACCAGAAAATGCTGCATATAAAGGCCCATCATCGCGTCGTCATAAATCAGCCTCACCTGGGTTGCAGGCCCGAGCGCAAAGATTTCTGCAAACGCTCCGGCCAGCATGCTGCGAACGTGATGGATCCGACGTTTCCACGGTGAAATGGGAAACAAGGCAAAAGGCACCTGGTTGAAACGATCATCCATCAATTCCGGAAACCGTTCTCCACAAACATTGGTGGCCGTGTTCAGCAGTTCGGGGGTCAGTTTGATGGGAGGTGCTGGTGGCGGAACACTGAACTCAGAAAATGCTTCCACCAGACTGTAGAAGCCCTTATCGCCATTCCCTGGTTTGATCCGGCGTTGACCACGTTCGTCAAACAAAACGGCCCCGACCGGGTCGCCTGCAGAGATCGCCGACTTCGCGACGCTGCAGGCCACAAAGTTCATTTGGTCGATCAGCCGTCGGCCGAAACCTCCCAAACGGGTTCCGATGGTTCCATCAAGTATCAGCTGAACCCGGACGGGAACTTCTGATTCGTACTGTCGAGTCATCAGTTTGTCTCTGCGGGCGGAGACTTTCCAGGCAATGGACTTTGGCGGATCCCCCGGTACATATTCCCGCAATTCCAGCAATTCTGAACCCATACCCGATCGCTGGAGTCGGTGAATACCATGCTGCGACAGGGCGTTGGTGCGTTTGATCATCGACTGGGGTGAATCGGTTTCGGCGTAATTCGGAAGAACGCGAAATTCCTGCCGCAGATCGATGAACCGTTCAACCCGAAAAAACCCAAGTGCATCCTGTATAGTCAGACGAAGACCCGGCAGCAGCATTTTACCAGCGCCACGCATTCGTACCGTGTACGACCACGAAATCTCGGGCACGCCAACAATGACTGAAAGCTGATTACCCGTTCGTGCCTCGATCGCTGAATTCGCAGCGGACATTTCGCGGCCTGCAGCCGCAGACTCAATGAATACCTGAGGATCCCGGGGACTTTCGCTGAGCAGCTCGACATTTTCGGGAAGGACATCTTTGATGCGCAGAATGGGATGAATGAAGCCCGAAGCGGATTCCAGCTTAACAGTCACATGCACCGGGCGTCCACACCAGAGTACGCCGCCGGTCCCGGATCGACCGTTGACGGTCCGACTCACACGCAGCCCGGGCAACTGGTACCAGACGCGCCAGCAGAAGACGGCCCATTCCGTGATAATCCAGATCAGGACTGACAGTGAAAGTGTGGCGAGCCCCATCTGTCCCCGCAACATGCCGAGAAACAGCCCTACAGCCCCCGGCAGCACCAACCACCTGGCCCGTGCGGTCATCATTGCAAACTGCTCTTCAGTACCGGGACGGACTGGATGACCTGCTGAATGACCTCGTCAACAGAACGTCCGTCCATTTCAGCTTCAGGTCTCATGATCAGGCGGTGGGCCAGTACGGGCAAACAGACTCGCTGAATATCTTCGTGGGTCAGATATTCCCGACCGCACATGAGCGCATGAACTCGCGATGCCTTCATCAGACTGATCGCCGCCCTCGGGCTGGCTCCCAGAACCAGGTCCGGATGCTCGCGACTTTTTCGAGCCAGATCGACAATGTATTCCTGGAGCTCGCGAGTTCCGTAGACCGTGTCTATCTGATGCTGAATACCGCTGATTTCTTCGGCATTCGTGACCGCAGACGGTATCGAAATCTGATGGCTATGCAGCTCCAGCATGTTGACTTCCTGTTCCCTCGCGGGATAGCCAACGTGGATGCGGAAAAGAAAACGGTCCAGTTGTGCTTCTGGTAGCCGATAGACGCCTTCCTGTTCGATTGGGTTCTGAGTGGCAAGGACCATGAACGGATGGGGCAACGGCAATGTATGACCTTCGATGGTCACCTGTCGTTCCTGCATGGCCTCCAGAAGCGACGACTGCGTCCGCGCCGGCGCGCGGTTCAATTCGTCTGCGAGCAGCAGTTGGCAAAACACGGGCCCTTTCCGCAAGACAAAGTCGCTTGTCTGCCGATCCAGCACCTGTGTTCCGGTCACGTCTGACGGCAGTAAATCCGGTGTGAACTGAACACGTTCGTAGTGCAGACCAAGGACGGCTGAAAACGTTCGACAAAGCGTTGTTTTTGCCGTACCGGGCACGCCTTCCAGCAGTACATGACCACCGGCAAGCAATGCCATCAGCATCTGGTCGGTGACGTCATCGAGCCCGACAACAACCTGATCGACAGCTTTGCGAGTCCGACTTCGAAGGTCGCTGACACGGCGAGCCAACTCTGATGTATTAGCGAATGACACGAGTCTATTGTTCCTGCTGATTTTTCCACGCGGGCGAATCAGCGACGAGTTCACGATAGTGGCTTTCGAAAAGCTCGATCAGATGATTTTGTTCCGCCAGATCGCGGTGGTAGAGGTTTCGCGTCTCGCCGGGATCGTTTTCGACGTTGTAGATTTCGAAGTCGGTCAACTGGGCTTCGCGTACGGTCTTCAGGCCTTCGGGAGTCAGGTTTTCCATTTTGGGTACGCTGCCGCCATCCAGGCGAGCCAGCACTTTCCAGGGTCCGTGTCGCATTGCCACTCGGGCGTCGTTGATGGCGTTGTAGTAGGCCCAGAGAAGTGGTCGAGGGCGTTCCGGCAACTTGTCGTCAGAAATGAGCGATGCCAGACTGACGCCATCAAAATTTCGACCTGCTGGCAGTGGCTGGCCGGCCAGCTCACAAAATGTCGGAAGCATATCCAGTGCGGAAGCAGGAGCGTCGATGACTCGTCCGGACCTGATCGCAGCCGGCCAGCTCATAATTCCGGCAACGTGAAATCCACCGTCGTGCGTATGCAGTTTCATTCCGCGAAGATGTGCCGTCGTTCCCCAGCTCCGATTGGCCGTTCGGTACCTGTTGAGCGTCTCGGGGCCATTGTCCGCACTGAAAACAACCAGTGTATTTTCCCGAAGCCTGAGCCTGTCGAGCGTTTCGATGACTCGCCCCACCGCCAGGTCGATGTTATGAACGTTGGCGTAATACTGGGCCTGATCTTCGTTTTGTGAGACGGGAAGATATTTTTCCACCAGATCCCGAGGTGACGCCACCGGTTCGTGCGGTTCGTGAAATGCGAGGTAAATGAAGAACGGTTGATCTGAGTGATCTTTGTTTTGTTTCTCCAGCCATGTCATCGCCTCTGTGGTTGCAATCTGGCAACTAAAGCCCTCCTGTTTGCCAATCCATTCACCATTTCGCACGTAGTTGGCCGGGTTCTCGTGCGACGGTCCGGCGTTGTTCTGGGTCGCCAGCCAGTGATCGAAACCAGCATCCCCGGGTTGAGGCTGAGCAGCGTGATTGAATCGACTGTTGCAGTGCCACTTGCCTGCCATGCAGGTTGCATACCCTGCCCTCCTGAGAAGTTGTGGCACGGTGACTTCTTCTCGACGCATATGGACAAGTTCGCGAGCATCCTCTTTCTGCGGTGGTTTATTGCCCCGTACTTCAGGGATCCAGTCATAGACTCCGGCCCGATTCGGGCTGCGGCCGGTCATCAGGCCCACGCGCGAAGGCGAACAAACCGGTGCGGCTGAGTAAAAATTCGTGAATCGAATCCCCTCATTTGCGAGGGCGTCGATATTGGGAGTCTGGATGTGGGGATGCCCATGGACACCCAGATCGCCATAGCCAAGATCATCACACAAGATCATGATGATACCCGGGCGAGTGTCGGCCTCTGCATTGCCGAGGCATGCAAGCTGGGCGGAGACCATCAACACCAATCTGCAAATCCAGAGTCGACGATTCATTCACACGTTCCCTGTTCAAAGTGGATCAAACCAGGTTGCAAAGGTTATCGCCTGAGCAAGGCAAATAAAATCGGTTGGGTAGAGAACATGGCGTTCTTCGATTTTCCTCTTACGATTTCGATTGGGTCAAAACGACGGATAACCTCTCCCGCCGTGTATTCCGTCAAAGGCCGGACCGCAGTGTCAACGTGTTACAAATGCTCAATCAATGCGTCGGGGCAGGACAATTATCCGAAGAGAACCCAATTGCTCTCGCTACCTGCCTACGGTCAGTCCAGACGAGTTAATAGCCACTGGAGTCAGCCTTGAAGTCGAACACAATGGGTTCCAGTCCGAGACGCTGGCGGCAGTCGTCCAGCATGGCCTGGGTAGCGCTGGCGCCGATGCGACTCACGCCGATCTCGCGACACTGCAGCAGTGTGTCCATGTCTCTGACGCCACCCGCCGCCTTGACCTGAACTGCCGGAGCGGAATGCTTCCGCATCAGTTTGAGGTCGTCGATGGTCGCTCCGCCAGTGCCATAGCCCGTCGATGTCTTGACCCAGTCTGCGCTCAATTCGCTGCAGATTTCACAAAGCCGAATCTTGTGATTTTCACTCAGATAACAGTTCTCAAAGATCACTTTGACCTTTTGACCTGCGGCATGTGCGACATCGATGACTGCTTTGATATCAGTCCGGACGTAGTCCCAGTCACCGCTCAGAACCTTGCTGATGTTGACGACCATGTCGAGTTCTTCGCCACCGTCATTCAGAGCCCGGATGGCTTCCGCCTCTTTGATGGATGTCGTGTGACCGCCATGTGGAAAACCAATCACCGTACTCGCTTTGCAGCCGCTGCCAGCGAGAATTTCAGCGCAGCGTTTCAGGTAATACGGCTGAATACAAACGCTGCCCGCTTTGTATGCCACGGCAAGCTGGCAACCAATTTCAAAATCATCGACCGTCATTGTTGGTTTCAACAGTGAATGGTCAATCATGCGTGAGATGTCTTCGTAGGTATAGTTCATTGGGGAAAGTTTGATTTGTCAGAGGTTAAAGCTGGAGGGAGGATTGACCTGATTCTCCGCAGCACCGGACTTTCAGGCCCCGGTTGCTCCGGAAGACGATCATCGCTCCTGGCATTAGAAAATCCGTGCTGGCGATCCCGGTACGTTGCGACATCCGGATCATCGGGCACTGTAACGATCGTCGTCTATTTTTTCTGCTTTCGCAGTTTGAGAAACATTTGCAGTGCTTTGCGGTTGGATTCGAAGGCCATGTTCTTCAGTTCTTTCGAGGTGGGGTGACAAAAGTGCCACGCTTCGATCTCACCTTCCTGAAGTTTCATTTTATCGAATGATCGGACGGTCACAGCAAAGAACAGATCCGTGACAGGCAGAATCGCACCGCCGTAGGCATACTGATTGGGGTACGACACCAGATAGTGATAGTCCATCACTTTAAGCTGCGTTTCCTCCCGAACTTCCCGGATGAGGGCTTCTTCTGCTGTTTCACCCGGATCGACGAATCCGCCGGGCAGCCCATACATCCCTTTGCCGGGATCTTTCGCTCGCACCAGCAAAAGCACCTGTCCATCGACATCCGTAATAATTGCGCCAACGGCCGAACAGGGGCTGAAGAAGTGTGTGTAATGGCATTCGGAACAGCGGAAAGGATTTGTCCCGCGCTTCTTTGCCTTCGCACCACATTTTGGGCAACAGGTCCAGGTCTTGAAAAGAGGTTGATCAGCTTTAGATGGTGCCATGATTTTGTTCGAATGAAATAAGGGGTAAACAGCGGTCACATGACCACTGGATTGTTATCAGCTTTGTGTTGGCTGACTACTCAGTGACAGCTTCAACTGTCGGCGATTCTCCTGGCAGTGTCACATTCGATACGAGTGCTTCCATGGTCATAAGCCAGCGTGCTGCAAAATACCGGGCTGTCGCCGCTCCAAGCTTTCCGCTCATCTGTATGCCGGAGGAATCGGCGTCCACGTAGAGTTCGGCGTCCTGACTGCCTCCCAGGTCGATGACTCTCTTCATGAGATCCGGACTGGGTTGATCACTCGTACTGGCCGCCGGTACTGTTTGACCATTGACGCTGGCTCGCGCGGAGTTGCTCAAAGCACGACCGAATTGCCCATCGAGCCACATCGGCAGACTGGCGAGCCCTGTTGGTTCGTCTTGTGGCCATGCGGTCCATTTCTGCAGATCCAGTTTTCCTGTCAGAAGTGGTGTTTTCGTGCGGAGCGACGATCCACCGCATTTTTCGATCGATTGCCGGAGAATCTCATGTGAGGTTTCGCCGCCGGCCGCGAACCACAGGCTGGAATTGACGTGTGTGATGTAGAGGTGCGTCAGGTGAATCGGTGATGCGGGTTTTGAATCGGGGAGTCGCAGCACAATCATGGAATGCTCCCCCAACTTTGACATGGCGATGCGATCGATGAAGTCTGGTGGTAATTGCGGACTGGTCAGCAGGTCAAACAGAGACTTCAGCATCTCCGGATTGTCGTCGACCTGCAGCCCACCATAAACCACTGCCCCGGCGGACGCATTCCAACCCACTTTCATCAGCAGTTCGAGGTCGCGACGCGTCGCCAGCGATTCCATGGATTCGCCAAACTCACTGCCTGCAATCGCAACATCAACGTTACCCTGCGATGCCTCAATGATGCGGTTCTTCAGCCAGACAGCGGCAGCATTGATGACCTTTTCTGTCTCTTCCGGAAAATGTACGCATGTGTGGAACGTGAAAGCAGCATCGTCAGAGAGAATCGGCGCGAAACGACTCCGGCCGGAAGTGTAATCGTCCAGTCGCTTCGAAAAATTGCTGTTGTTGCGTGCCTGTAGTCGAAGTTCTCCGAGAAGCGGCTGATTCGTATCGGCCAGGGTAAGTCGGCCGGACAAATGTTCCACATCGAAAATCATCGTGTGAATCGCTTCGAGTCCGATATCTCCGGCAGATCGCCGCAGGGCATAATCAATCGGATCTTCCTCGTCCCGTTGTTGCAGTCCGGCGGAAGCAGCGCCGCCAATGGTGCTCCAGAACAGGTGTTTGAAGCCAACCGGAATTCGATCGACATAGAAATCTACTTCACCATCCATACCTTCTGCTGCTGCACCAATCAAAGCTTCGGCGGATGGCAACTCTGTATTGAACAGATCCTCATAACTGCTGGTGAACATGAATCCGTCATGGTAACGCATGTATTGAGTCACCGTAAATTTGCGTTCACGAAAACGCCGGCCGCCCTCTTCGATGATTTCTCCTTCATCATCGAGATCCCTGACTTCGACAGCCGCTCCTTTGGTTCCAAATCCAATTGTGACCTGCGTTGATTCTGTTTCTGAATCCTCTGCTGCATCTGTGATATC
The DNA here is from genome assembly GCA_020426345.1 of Planctomycetaceae bacterium. Classification (GTDB taxonomy): domain Bacteria; phylum Planctomycetota; class Planctomycetia; order Planctomycetales; family Planctomycetaceae; genus F1-80-MAGs062. The sequence goes on along the minus strand of JAGQQE010000008.1, from coordinate 13,165 downwards.
TTCACGCCAGCTGGTTTTGATCGTTTTCCTGTATTTACCTTTCGCCCCTTCCAGCGAGACATTGCCGGCCTCCTGAGATCGAGTCCCTGCCCGGACCAGCCGTTCGAAGTCGGCTTCGTCCAGCACCTGTGAGAACTGAATGGATTCCACACCCGGAACCAGCCCCTGGACCATGAAGACCATCTGGCCGGTGACGGGATTCGGATGTTTCGAAATCGCAAGTTCAGCTTCTTCAGTTTTGAATGCTTCGAGAAGCCGTTCGCCGATGTTCAACTCCTGGTTGAGTTCAATCAGGTAATCTCTCATCCCTCTGGCGTTGAGTCGCCCCGAACGGATCACCACGATTGGCTTTGCCGCAAGCTTTCGTGCTGCAGTTGCATCCTGTGCAGCACCGGTGCTGGCAGTGGAAATGACGGCCAGCAACAGCAGTCCCGCGGTGTGATGGATGTAATTCATGCTTCAATGCCTTCCGTTCAAAGCAAATCGACTGCACGATCCAGAACTTAATTCCCGAAGTTTGAGTCGTGAGTTGTACTGAGTTTGCCTGGATCCGCCGATTGCCGGGGATTCGTTTGAGAGAATTTCTGAGGTCGGTTCCACACGACCTCCTGCCGGAATTCGCTCCGGGACGTATATTCTGAGTTTTATTTGCCGACTTCAGTGACAGGTCCTGCATCATTTTCGTGCCGCAACTTGCCCGGCGGAAAGTCGCATCATGACGCCCGAGACGATAAGAAGCGTAATTGAAACCAACCTTCGTGATGTTCGAGGTCAGATCGCGGCTGCCCAAGCCCGCAGCGAGAACGCAGCCGACGTCGTTCAGGTGGTGGCTGTGACCAAGTACGCGAACTGGGATTGGGTGCAGGCCCTTTCGTCTCTTCATGATGTCTTTGGCGAAAACCGACCTCAACAACTGGCCGAACGACAGAATCTCATGCCGCGCATGCAGTGGCATCTGATCGGTCAGTTGCAGCGCAACAAGGCTCGACTTGCGGTGAGCCATGCATCCGTGATTCATTCCATTGATTCCATCCGGCTTCTGGCGCGTATCGTTGAAATCGCGTCCGAAAACAGGTCGGAATCGTGTCCGTCGTTACTGCTGCAGGTGAATGTTACCGGCGAAGCCAGCAAATCGGGTTTCTCGCCTGATGAATTGCGATCCACATGGGATGAAATCCTGGCGTTTTCCGGAAGCGTCCCGATCGTCGGACTCATGACGATGGCCGAAGACACCGACGACCCCGGCGAAGCCCGGCCCGCGTTCACCGCATTGAGACTGCTGCGAGATGAATTGGCCGAACGCTCCAACAGCTCCGGCACCGCACTCCCACTGCCACACCTTTCGATGGGAATGAGTGGGGATTTCGTTCCCGCCGTCGAAGAAGGTGCAACTCTGGTCCGCATTGGCAGTCGACTCTTTCAGGGGCTTGAGTGAGATTTCCCCGTCAGTACGCCGGTCCGCGTGCTTCGCAGCAAAGCGCTCCCCCCTCAGCGCTCTCATGCGGGAACGAATCATTTTCGGAACGACATGGTGTTGAGTCGAATCTGCATTTCACTCTGATTTTGACTGGGTAACCGATTACCAGCGAACGTATGATGCGCGGTCGGGAGAAATTGGAACACTGTTTGCTTCCACCACGCGTGAAGCGACACGCAACTGCCGTTGTGGCAGCGTTTGCGCGCGTTGGGTTTGCCTGGAAGCGTTCCCGCGAGGGAAGTTGATGGATTTCCCTTTTCAGAATGGGAGAACAGGTGCCTGAATCTTCGAAAGGCAGCTGTCGACCACAAGTTGGCAGTGTTTTCAAAAAGACAGATTTTTGAAGAAGACAGAGACTATTGCTATGAGTGTGTCTTTGGAGAAAGAAGTGTCTGGCGATGCATCAACGGGCAGCGCCATGATTGAAGCTCGGGGACTTTCAAAATTTTACGCTGATTTTGCAGCCACGCGTGATGTGACGTTTTCGGTACCAGCCGGTCAGGTGTGCGCTTTTCTTGGCCCGAACGGCGCCGGAAAAAGCACGACAATGAAAATGCTGACGGGTTTCCTTTCGCCGAGTGCGGGAGAAGCGTTCATCGCTGGCAAGAACATAGCGACGGATCGAATTGCAGCGAGCGGTCAGTTGGGCTACCTGCCTGAAAATGGTCCGCTGTACGTGGAAATGACGCCAAAATCGCTGCTGGAGTACATTGGTGCAGTGCGAGGCCTCAGCGGTGAAAAACTGGCCGCACGTTTGAATTGGGTTGCGGATAAGTGTTCGCTGAATGAAGTCTGGCGAAAGCCGATTTCGAAACTGTCGCGCGGATTTCGTCAGCGTGTGGGAATGGCCCATGCGATGCTGCATGATCCTGATGTGCTGATTCTTGATGAGCCCACCAGTGGACTCGACCCAAACCAGGTCCATGGAGTGCGGGAATTGATCACAGAGCTGGCAAAAACCAAGACGATCCTGCTCAGCACGCACATCCTGCAGGAGGTTCGGGCAGTCTGCGATCGGATTATTCTGATCAGTGCGGGTCGGATCGTTTTCGATGGACCGACCTCTGATCTCGGTAGCAGCGAGGTTGAAATGGAAAAGCAGTTCCGAGAGTTAACTGCCGCATAGATATTGGTCCCGGCGTGTCAGTCGGCGTGTTTCTTCGGCTTTCCGAATTCAGACATCTCACGTTGTTTCAACGATAAAGGTGAAGGGTCACCATGGTTCGCGGAAACGTTGTATTTGCAGTTGCCAGGCGAAATTTTCGCAGCTACTTCTCAGGTATCCTCGGGTATCTGTTCATCATTGTGTTCTGTGTGGCAGGCTCTGTATTTGCCTTCAGCCCACGTTTCTTTACTGCCAATCAGGCAAATCTGGATCAGCTGAGTCAGCAGTTTCATATTCTGCTGTTGTTCCTGGTTCCTGCCATCACCATGACCACATGGTCAGATGAAAGGAAGCTGGGCACGGACGAGCTGTTGTTCACCTTACCAGCCAGTGAATTCGAGATTCTGCTGGGCAAATACCTGGCAGTTCTTGGCGTGTACACGGTTGCGATTCTGTTCTCACTCGTGAATGTTTTCATCCTGTACACACTGGGAGAGCCGGATCAGGGACTGATCGTCAGCAGTTATGTTGGATACTGGATTTCCGGAGCGGCATTACTGAGCGTCGGGATGCTGGCATCTGCGCTGACGAACAGCTCGACGGTGGCATTTGTTCTCGGAGTCGTCTTCTGCTGTGTTCCGGTCTTTATCGGAAGTGCTGTGGATGCGATTGAATGGTGCAGCCGAATGCTGGGCTACGAGGGCAGTCTGTACACCGTTCGAACAGCGCTTCAGAGCTTGAGCCTTCCTCAGCAGATGCAGGACTTCAGTATCGGCGTCGTGCCATTTTCCAGCGTCTGCTATTTCAGCTTTCTGACCGCGTTCATGCTCTACCTGAACATGGTCGTGATTTCACGGCGCCGCTGGTCTGCGGGCCAGAAGACCAACATGGAGTTCCAGTTCGCTGTGCGATCCGTCAGTTTGCTGGTCACGTTTGTCAGTTTGCTGGTCATCTTCAATTTGTTCCCTGCTCGAGCGGATCTGACTTCGGAAAATCTGTTCACACTCACCCCTGCAACGAAGGCGACACTGGATGAAATTCCGAGTGACCAGCAGATCACGATTCAGGCTTTTGTAAGTCCCGAAGTGCCAAGGGAATACAGCGAAACTCGACGCCAGCTTCTTGGTTTGCTGCGGACATTTGATCTGCAGGGTGGTGGTCAGCTGGATGTGCGAATTGTTGACGTGGAGCCATTTAGTGAAGAAGCGGAAGAAGCCCGCGCGCTGGGAGTAAGCCCTGTTCGTATCCAGTATGAGCAGGACGGCAAGTTTGAAGAAGCGGAAGTCTTTCTGGGTGCGGTGGTCCAGAGCATCACTGACAACGTTGAGATTCCGTTCTTCGGCAAAGGCCTGCCCATTGAATATGAATTGACTCGGTCTCTTCGAACAGTATCGCAGAAAGAACGTTTGACTGTAGGCGTCCTTCAGACGGATGCCAATGTCATCGGTGATGCAGGTTCAGGCCGCGACTGGGAAATCGTTCGCGAACTCCGAAAGCAGTATCAGGTCATCTCCGTGAATCCATCGCGGCCAATTCTTGCAGAGAAGTCGGCGGAGAGTGATGGAGAAGCCGCAGAACCCTTCGATGTTCTGCTGGCCATTATGCCCTCTGCATTGACTCAGCCTCAGATGGACAATCTGCTTGCATATGTGCGGGCTGGCAAGCCAGCCCTCATCTTCGACGATCCCTGCCCGATTAATTTTCAGGGTCAGGGAGGCATTTCGATGGCTCCCAGGCTGGCTAAGCCCAGCCAGGGAAATCCTATGTTCGGCGGCGCACCTCCTGAACAGAAAGCAGACAATGGCGAACTCCGATCACTCATGAACCTGCTCGACATTTCCTGGGATAATGGCCAGATTGTCTATGATCGGATGAACCCTCATGGGCAGTTCGCGTCGCTTCCGCCGGAGTATGTTTTCATTTCACGATCCGGAAACTCGAAAAACGCTTTCAACGAAGAAAGCCCTGTGACTCGCGATCTGCATGACATCGTGGCCCTGTATACCGGCACGATGGTGGATCGGGATCGCAAGAGTGATCAGGAGTTTGTATCACTGCTGCAGACCAGCGGTGAATCGGGACTGCTGAAATGGGAAGATTACATTACGTCTTCTTTCAGCCCCTTCACGATGTCACAAACCGCGGTGCCCAAACCCAACCCGCGACGTGCCGACGATCAGTATGCACACATTATTGCGGCTCATATCACGAGCAAATCCAAAGAAGAACCTCTGAACGTCATCTTCTGTTCCGACATTGACATGATTAGTGACTGGTTCTTTTTCGAGCGTAATCGGGGCAATCTGGATATCGCCTTCGACAATGTGACGTTCGTCCTGAACGCGGTGGATCAGCTTGCAGGAGACGATGCGTTTATTTCACTGCGTTCCAGAAGAGAGACTCTGCGAACACTTCGTTACGTTGAACAGCAGACTCGCGATTTGCGAAAGAAGCTGGCAACCGAAGAAAAAGAAGCCGAGGAAATGAAGGACTCCCGTCTGGACGCAGCAAGAGAAGAACTGCAGGCGAAGATTGATGAAGTTCGAGATAACGACGAACTGGACGAAAACAGCAAGCAGGTTCAGCTTCGGCAAAAAACCGAAGAGCTGAATCGCAAGCTGGAACTGGATGAGCAGGAACTGGAACGAGAAAAGAATGCTCGCATCCGGAAGGCGGGTCTGGAAATGAAACGACAGATTCGTCGCGTCGAAAACGGAGTGCGACTGTTTGCCTATTCTGTTCCTGCGTTGTTGCCGATGTGTTTCGGTTTGCTGTTTCTGGGCATGAGAAACCTCGCTGAACAACAAACGATCTCACCTAACCGTCGTCGGTAGTTTCGAAACGGTTGCTGGTTCTTCGGATTAGAATTGCTGGTGGCGGACGCAATGCCACCGCACTCACAGAATCTCAAAGGTCCTTCCTCACAGATAATTCAGGTCAACCCATGAATGCGACAAAACGCACTCTGACTTTCACCGCGATTGCCGGTGTTTCCGCATTGGCGGCCGTCTCAGCATGGTACGGATCTCGTCCTGCATCGATCGATGGATACGCCGACGTCGGCCAGGCATTCTTTGCTGAATTCAATGATCCGCTGACAGCGAAATCGTTGACTGTCTCACGGTTCAACGACAAGACGTCTGAAGCGCAAACGTTTTCGGTTCAGCAGAATGACGATGGACAATGGGTGATTCCGTCACACCACAACTACCCTGCAGAGGCACAGGACCGACTTGCAAAGACGGCTGCGTCGATGATCGGTGTCAAGAAGACGGCCGTGCAGAGTCGTTCCAAAGACGACTGGAAGAACTATTCAGTTGTTGATCCGGCCGCAGAAGGGTCTGCAACAGTCGATGAACGAGGAACACGAGTCACACTTCGAGATGGAAGCGGAAATGCCCTGGTGGACCTGATCGTAGGTAAAGCCGTTGAAGGCCGCGAAAATCACTACTACGTCCGGGAACCCGAAAAGTCGACAACTTATATCGCTCAGCTTCAGCCTGACTTGTCTGTGAAGTTCAGCGACTGGATTGAGCCTGATTTGCTCAAGATCAATCAGACGGACCTCGTCAATATCGTCGTCGATAACTACTCCATCGACGAGCAGGAAGGGCGAATCAAAGAAGGTGAAAAACTGACTTTCCGCAAGGAAGATCTCAAGACAACTGGAAAGTGGCAACTGACCGATCTGGACGATGCGATTGAAAAGCTCGACGAAAGCCCCGTGACTTCCATTGCCTCAAACCTCGATCAGCTGAAGATCGTGGGTGTCCGACCGAAACCAGAAGGTCTGAACGCGGATCTGACCGTGTCTCGAGAAGTCGCACAAAACCCTTTGCTGCAGGAATACCTGCAGCGGGATATGCAGAAGCAGGGCTTCTACATTGCTCGTGTCGGCGATGAAGGCATGCGTCTTGTTTCCAACGAAGGCGAGTTGCAGGCAGGCACAAGTGCCGGCGTGCAGTACACGCTTTACTTCGGCGAAGTCGCTCGTGGTTCGGAAAAAGATATCGAAATCGGATTCGCGAACGACGCGGCGGGTGACGGTGAGGGCGACGAAAAGGATAACGAAGCATCCGCCAAACCGGAGGAGCAAGACGAGAATCAGGCGGGTGAAGAAGCCGGGCCTCGACGCTACCTGCTGGTCAAGGTTGAATTTAATGAAGAGCTCCTTGGGCCAGCCCCGGAAGAGCCTGTTGCACCCGAGAAACCCGCGATCCTGAACGAACCTGCTGCAGCCGACGCGAAGCCAGCAGCTGATGCGAAGCCAGCCGCCGACGCGAAGCCAGCAGCCGAAGGTGCAGACGGTTCCCCTAAGGACGATGCAGACGCAGACCAGGGAAACGCTCAGAAATCAGATCCTCCGTCCGGGGAAGAGCCCGCCAAAGAGGCTGGGGCCAACGAGTCAGCACCCAAGTCTGACACCGAAGCGAGCGGCAGCGAAGAGGCAAATGACGCGAAGGAAGAATCTCCTTCTGAGCCAGCAGACGAAAGTGAATGCGGACCGGGCCAGGATGAAAACACACAACAGCCTGCCGATCCTCCCGCCAGCTCCGAAACCGCTGCCGATGAGACAGCAAAGGATGAGCCCGCGAAGTCGGCTGTGGTTGAGGATGAAAAGAGCTCCCCAGAACCTGAAACCATAGACGAGTCGAAGCCTTCGACACCGCCCGCGGGTGACAACACTCCGGACCCGGTCATTGCTCCGAAAGAGGGCGAAGCTCCTGCTGCCGAGCCCGTTGATCCTAAAGCCGCAGCTCAGCAGGAGTTCGACAAGGCCATGGCCGAATACCAGTCGAAAAAGACAGCCTGGGAAAGAGACGTCAAAACCAGAGCGACCAAAGTCGAAGATGGAAAGAAGAAGGCAGACGAATTGTCTCAGCGTTTCTCTCGCTGGTATTACGTGATTACTTCCGACAGCCTGGAAAAGTTTCGGATTGAGCGGAAGGATGTCGTAAGCCTGAAAGCAGCTGATGCGACCGAAGATGCTGCCACGCCGGCAGATGCGTCCTCGATTCCAGGCCAGAACTGATCTGCCGTTTCCGTCAACTGACACATAATACAGCCCTGATTCATCGGGTGACCCCCGGTCGATCAGGGCTGTTTCATTCGGCCTGATGCAGTTGCCGGACGTATGGTTTTGAAGTCCGGGGTCGCATCACTACCATCAGGTTAGTTCGCTCGATAATCAATGTTTCGAAATCACACCCGAATCTGCAGGCGTGCAACGAACCGGAGGTCCCCAGTGCATCAAGAATCCAACCTGTATCGTCGAAGAGGGGTTCCCGCGTCATGCCGATTCTGCTTCGTGATTATCTGCCTGTTCTTTGGAAACTGCGTTCTCGCAGACGAACCTTTAGCAAAGCGACTCCCGGCCGGAACGAAGCCATTCCCGCAGTTCACAGAGCGCATCATCGACTCACAAATTGGCAAAGTCTGTTACGCGGTCACACTGGCAGATATCAATGAAGATGGGCAGCAGGATATTGTCGCTGTGAGCGAGAATCGGGTACTGTGGTACGAGAACCCATCCTGGCAATCGCATGTGATGATTGAAGATCAGACTCCGCGCGACAACGTTTGCATCGCGCCCCGGGATATCAATGGTGACGGCCACATCGATTTTGCAGTGGGAGCGGGCTGGACAAAGTCCGGCACACTGCATTGGATCGAACGAGCAGATTCGCTGGAACAACCCTGGAAAGTTCACTCCATTGGCAAAGAGCTTTGGCTGCATCGCGCAAGGTGGTCCGACGTGCTTGGCAGCGGGCAATCGCAGTTAGTTATATCTGCTCTGAACGGCTCTGCTGAAAACGGTGCTCGACTACTCGCGTTTGAGGTACCGACGGACCCTGTAAACGACCGATGGATGTCCACGGAGTTGAACAGCGAATTCAACAGGATGCACAATCACTGGCATCTGGATCTTGATCAGGATCAGAAGATGGACACGCTGACGGCCAGCCAGGAAGGAATCACGCTCGTTCAGAGAATTCATGAGGAATGGAAGGCCACTCGACTCGGCCACGGTGCATCAGGCGACGCGAACACAGATCAGGGCGCAGGGGAGATTAAAATCGGGCATCTGCTCGACGGGACACCATTTATTGTCACGGTCGAACCTATGCATGGACATAGTCTGGTGCTCTACCAGCTGCCTGAATCGGGCAAATTCACAGACTTATGGCAGAGAAATGTGATCGATACGGGTTTTCAGCGAGGTCATGCACTATGGACTGAAGACATGGATGGCGATGGGTCTGATGAGATCGTATTTGGGCACAGTGATACGCCGGATACGTTCGGGGTCATTGTGTATGATTGTTCGCAGAATATTTTAACGTCCTGGACGAAGTACGTCGTCGACGCAGGTGGTATGGCAACCGAAGATCTGGTCGTTGCCGATTTGACGGGAGATGGACGCCCCGACATCGTGGCTGGTGGACGAGCGACCCATAACGTCAAACTCTACGTAAATACGCGATGAAGATTCAGCAGTTTCTTGAACACTACGGCATCGGAATCAATCCTTTCAGCCAGGAGGATGCTCAGTCGGATCACATCTTCCGGCAGCATTGTTCTGAGTCTCTTTACCATGCAGCATGGGACAAGATCCTGGGAGACTGCAGCAATCCCAGCACCTCAATTGTGTTTGGTGAAAAAGGCGCAGGTAAGACCGCCATTCGGCTGCAGCTGATTAATTCCCTGCGCGAACACAACAGGCGGCATCCGGAAGAGCGTGCGTTTATCATCAGCTACGATGACCTGAATCCGTTTCTGGACAATTTTCAGGACCGCCTTCGGGGCCGGCGCCGTCATCCGGATCATGCTCTGCAGGAATGGCGTCTCTGGGATCATATGGACGCCTTACTGGCCCTCAGTACGCGGCGGCTTTGCAACGTAATCGCCGATCCAAATGCCTCAGATCCGGACATCCACCTGAAGCAGCTATGTGAGCTGCCACGAATGCGAAAACGTGATCTGCTGATGCTGGCCGCGTTCTATGATCAGTCGTCAGATCAATCTCACTGGAGCCGCTGGTCGCGTATCCGTAAGAACATCGGATTCCTGAATATCACAGCTCGATGGAGATTCGCCGTCGGCATCTTCGTTTCACTTCTTGTGCTGGCGTTCGCCCTGCGAAACATTTCACGTGACGGTATATCTGTGGTCGAAAATTTTGTTTCACCATGGTTCCTGCTGGCACTCTTTGCCGGGTGGTTTCCCTGGCTGAAAAGATCGGCTTCACTCTGGTGGAAGGCCCGCCAGATTGCAAAACAGGTACGTATTCTGGAGCATGGAACCGCATCACTTCATCAGATACTAAGTAGCTTCCCCGCAGGAGAAATTGACGGGCAGCCCATGCCCTCGCGAGACCGAAGTGATGACCGGTATGAACTGATGTCCAAACTTCAGAGGATCCTGAAGCCCCTTGGATTTACCAGTATATTTGTCCTGGTTGACCGCGTTGACGAACCGCACCTGATCAATGGTTCCGCTCAGCGAATGCGGGATTTTCTTTGGTCTATGTTCGACAATAAGTTCCTCAAGCATCCCGGCATTGGCTTCAAGATGTTGCTGCCACGCGATGTTGTGTACTTTCTGAACCGCGAGGAACGTGAATTCTACGAGCGATCCCGACTGGATAAACAAAACCTGATTAAGTCACTGGAATGGACTGGCGAATCTCTGTTCGACATGGCCACCAATCGCATCCGAGCGTGCATGAAGGGTGATGCGGAGCGTCAGGACCACAACAACGGCGTCACGATTGCGTCGCTGTTCGCCGATGATGTCACGCGGGAAGATTTGATTTCACGATTTGGCCGACTTCGTGTTCCAAGACACCTGTTTCGTTTTCTTTATCGATTACTGACCGAGCACTGCAATCGATTTACCGAAGACGAACCATCATGGAAGATCGGTCGATCAACCCTTGAAACTACGATGGAGGCCTACTCCCGCGAGCTTGACGCTTTCGATCGCGGGCTGGGAACAGGCTGATCGGGTCATGCGCACTGCTCCGTTCGACATGGGTACCCACCGACCTGTCGCGTGTGCGAGTTCCATGTCGCTGGCCATGCAGTCAGTAAACCCATCCGGCCCCAAGGCTGCCTTGACTGCCCCGGGGCTGGATTTTCTACTTCTTTCCTCTCCCGTTTCCTTTCCCGGGCAAAATGTCAACGGAAGAATAAGAAGAGAACAACGAACCGTTCGTCAGGCTTCCCTGCAGCGTGATCTCTGCATCCGTCTGTTCTGCAAACGATCCACTCGTGACTTCAAAGGTGACCACAAGATCGAGTCGACCATCCCCGTTGACATCAGTGTAGCTGACAACCGGGCCTTTCTTTCCGCGAGACTTTGGGCTCAGTTGCACGTCACCCATGCGAAGTTGAAGATCGGCGATATTCAGGTCGGTCGTTGCATCGAACAAACTATCCGACAGGATGGCAAGGGAAACGGATGTCGCACCAGCTTTGATGGGTGTCGTTATCATCAGACCCGGTTCTGCAACATCATTGACATAAATGGCAACGATGGCTTCGTCCGTCAACGTTGCATCGTCGCGATCGGAAACGCGAACCACCAATGAATGTGATGCCCGGGACTCGAAATCCAGTGAGGCGGCAACGGTTGTTTTTGGCCCGGTCACCCTATCGGTGGACCTTCGGCCTTGTCGAGCAGGATTCCTCGGTTTCGATGACGGTACGACTGTGGAGCAGGACGCGGTTTGCTGGCGTCTTGTCGCATCGCACCAACAGTGCATCGCCAGATGGCCATTCATTCGCAACAGCCGGGCTCAAGATATCCCGATCCGCATTTGTCCGCTGGCATGCCTGGTGATGGAAGTGGCGAGGCAGAATCCTCAGCACACTGTGGCTGAAGCGGTATTTTGTTCAGGGAAAGCCTTTTGGAGATCTATTCCAAAAATCGTTGTAACACTTCACGAACAAGGCAAATGAGTGTGTGTGAAGACAAGACCTTCTCAAACTCACTCTCACAAGTATCAAGGAATCAGAACAATGAAGAAACTCATACTTGCTGCCACGATCGCTCTGTCCGCTTTCTCCGCTGTTGAAAGTTCTGCAGGAGACTGCCGCATTCGACCGGTTCACCCGCCGACGGATTGCTATGTTCGCCCTGTTTTCCCACCCATTCACTGTGAACTTCCACCACCACCTGTTTGTCACATCCGTCCCTGCGAACCCTTTCACCGACCGATTCACTGCGAAGTCTCTCTTCCGTCACCGCCGGTGTGCCATATTCGACCCTGTGAACCAGTTCGTCCTCCGGTTTGCGTCATTCGCCCTTGTGAGCCGGTGCATCCGCCAGTCTGCGTCATTCGACCCTGTGAACCGGTCTATCGGCCTGTTTGCACAATTCGACCCTGTGAACCCGTCTATCAGCCCACGTGCCACTGCCATGGCGAATGCCACTGCCAGAAAACCTGCAGGATCACCTGCGTTCCACCACAGCCTGTTTATCCTGTGGAACCACCTGCCCCTTCTGTAGAAATTCCAGCCGGACAGGAAGTCACGATCGACGGCTCAGCTTTCGGTTTCCAGCCTGGTCGAGTGATTGTGGCGGTCGGTGGAATGCAACTGGACGCCCAGGTGACCAACTGGACGAACGAGCAGGTTCGGGCCGTCATACCGCAACTCCCGATCGCGGCAGCAGCCAATGCGACAGTTGTTGTGCTGCGAGCCGATGGAAATGTTGCCAATCAATTGACAGCTCAACTCGTTCCATCAGTACAACCCGCGTTTCAGGCCCTGGCTTCTCGATAGACATCCTTCAGAGGATTCCCGATAAAAGTCCGCCGACAACTGAAGCAAGTTCGCGTTGTGACTGCAAAGTCCGCCCGGTGAATCACCGGGCGGATTTTTTTTACTCTTCAAACACGCCACGGATCGCACTCTGCAACGCCCAACCAAAGTGCAGCGATCCTCTTTTACATCTCGGACGATCGAATTCTGCCTCGAAAAACACCCGGTTTTTGGGGGACCAGCCCATCACAACGAAAAAACCTCCGGGGAATTCTCCGAATTTCTTTTCTCCATCTGTAACACATTCGATCTGGCGCAAATGAGGAGGTGTGAAGTCCAGCTTTCTGCGAAATTCAGATAAGGCCAGAGCAATGAAAAACGTCATTCTTTCAGTCACGATGGTTGTCGTCTCCCTTCTTCAGAACGTCACTTTCGCCGGTAACTGCGGCCGACCAGGAGCAGGTCACGTGGGAATTCCGGCACCCGTATACAAGGTGAAAGAGCCTGTCTGCCGACCGATTCACCAGCCAATTCACCAGCCAATTCACCAGCCGATTCATCAGCCAATTCACCAGCCAATTCACCAGCCGATTCATCAGCCCGAATGGCGTCCCATCAGTCCTCCACCGGTTCAGAGTTCGCAACCAGCATGTTCCATTCGCCCGGTGCAACGGCACGAACTTGCTCCTCCAGCACCTGCCCCCGTCCAGTTGCCACAATTGGAAACTGGTCAGACAGTGACAATCGACGGGCAGTACCTCGGGCCAAGGCCGGGGGCTGTTTCCCTGCAGATCAGCGGTCTGGTGATGCATGCTC
>JAGQQE010000089.1 GCA_020426345.1 Planctomycetaceae bacterium | reverse complement strand
ATTCGTTCCGGAGTGGGGTGAGCTTGAAAACCTCACCGATCGTATTCATAGTTTGCGAGGCGAGGATTCGGGGCGGAAAAACTCTGCCAATCCGGTCGAACCGACAGGCAAGTGACCTGCGAAAGAGCACAGGCATACCACGCACGATTTCGTACCCCGGGATCGTCGGATTCGATACCAGTGGATGAGCGAGACCTGGTTGCGCGTGCCCCGGGCGTTAACCGGAGCCGGTTCTGTAAGCTCTGCGGCAACGCGTTACCAGCGGAAGACCCCGGTTCCCCAGCTGAGGCCCGCTCCGAAACCGCACATCACCACAATGTCACCTCGATTGATACGTCCCTTTTGGGAGGCTTCATCCAGCGCGATTGGTATCGAAGCGGCTGATGTATTGCCGACTCGATCAAGGTTGCAGTAGACCTTTTCTCTGGGGATCCCGAGCTCTTTCATCGCGTGGTCAATAATTCGGATATTGGCCTGATGGAGCACGAACAAGCCGACATCTTCGACACCGATGCCAGCGGTCGTTAAGACCTGTTGAATGGTTTCTGTGACCGCCTGGATGGCCCACTTGAAGACATTGCGACCATCCATTTTCAGGTAATGTTCTCCAGAAGCGATCAATTCTGGTGTCAGCGGCTTTCGTGTTCCGCCAGCAGGTCGGTCAAGAAGGCTGCCACCCGCTCCATCAGCCCCAAGCTGATAGCAAATCAGACCCTGAGTTCGATCGCCTGCTTCGAGCAGGACAGCTCCTGCGCCGTCACCGAACAGAGGAGCCGTTCTCTGGTCAGTTTGTTCGACAATTCGACTGTTCAGGTCCGCCCCAATGATCAGGGCAAGCTTTGAGTTTCCGGTAGCAACGAACTGAGCGCCAGTTGTCAATGCATACATGAATCCGGAGCACGCGGCCTGCACGTCCATCGCAGGCGCATCCAGCTTCAGCTTGTCCTGCACGAGGCACGCCGTTGATGGGCAGGTGAAATCAGGAGTGAACGTGCCGACAATCAGCAAATCGATGTCGCTGGCATCCACGCCTGCTCGTTCAATTGCATTTCGGGCAGCCTGAACCGCCAGATCGCTTGTATTTTCGTAGGGGCCGGCGATCCGTCTTTCGAGAATCCCTGTTCGGCGTTCAATCCAGCCGGGTTCGAACCCATAACGAGCTTCAAGTTGCTCGTTGGTGACAACGTTCTCGGGAACGCTGGATCCAATCGCCCGAATCTGGATGCCGGTGAGTTGGTTTGTTCGCTTCGAACGACGGAAGAGCAGCCTGGCATCGCTTCCGTTCTCTGAACGAAGGGCTGGCTGGAGCTCACTACGAACGGTATTCGGGTCGATCGCTGCGGGAACGCCCACGGCCTCTTGCAGTTCAGTCGCTCTAGAATTCATGCGGATTTCGTTCCGGAAAGAACAGATGATTCCTGACCGAGAACTGCCTCGTGCTTCCCCAGCAATCACACCTGGCTTCTTCGGTTACACTTTCCCATGAGACCCAGTGGGTAAACACCGTCGACATCGAATAGTTACGGTATCGAGCCATGCTACCTGACGAACATTGCCGCCTGAATTCGTGACCGGGTATTCCCCAATACCCATGCCGTGTGGCAGTCTACCCGGTTATTTAACTGAATGAAACCTCGACTCGACCACTCGCCGACTATAAATCCTGCGTTATTTGTCGAATTGCCCTCATCCTGGTCACGATTGAGATTTACGCGGCCGATCGAAGGCCAACTTCAAGGGCCAATTCTCGCACAATATGCTCGTCAATAGCCAGATCAGGCGTCGTTTCGTGGACGACGTGCAGGACATTGCACAGCTGGGTCAAGCGTGCGGGGAGACCCTGGGCCAGTGAAGTGATCTCTTCAAGGGCGTTTTGGGTCAGGGACTGCCCGTTCTCGGTGAGCGCCCCCAGCATTTTCATGGCGAAAGCAGCGGATTCGGCGCGGGATAATCGCGGAAGTTCCACTCTCAGCTCCGCGTCGTCGATGAGGCCTCCGGTTGGTAATGTGCTGGCGGCCATCACGATCGAAAACATTCCCTCAGTCTGAGCAGCCACGGCGGCCAGGTATCGAATGGCCCCCTGAAAATCGCCGAACCCGTGGTCCAGATCGTCCAGGATCAACAGTGTTTTCAGGCCACAATGTGCGCGGCCCAGGATTTCGTCGCGGATGCTGATCAGGGTCGCAGCTTTGTTCTGCTGGCTGGCAGCCGGAAGCGAGAATACGGATGCGATGTGCCAGAACAGAGTCTCTGCATCCATTCCGGCCACGTTGACCATTGGGCATGAGAATTGTTGTCGCGTCAGAATTTGTTTTAGCTTTGCAAGCACGACGGTTCGACCGGAGCCGGTCTGTCCCTGAATCAACGCCATTGTCGTGCCGGATTCAACGAGGTAAAGGAGCCGATTCAGGGCTTCGACGTGAGTCGGTGTTTCCAGAAATTCCGGCGTTTCGACTTTTCGCCCAAACATGATTTGTCCTTTTTGCACGACTGCAAACTTCGGGTCCCAACTACCAGAATGGCGGCGTCGACAGGTCTATTGCTGGCAACTCCTGCTATAAACCCACTGATCGGCAGAATCGGCGGATCTGGCGCAGTGGATTCGTGCGAAACGGGTTCGGATGAGAACCAGGACTGCTGATGCGGAAGCATTTCAGGCGGCTTGACACGATGGCTGGCAGGATCTGCAATTCTTTCGAGCATCGCCGGACATTGTCTGTGCCACCGGTGGTCGAAGCTGTCGGCTTCCCGTTTGAATTTCATCCCCCGCTAAATCTCCGGAAAAAATTTGAAATGACTGAGTTCAGTTACCGCTCTGCCGGGGTAGATCTTGAGCTGTACGAGCAATCAATGGAGCGTCTGCCGGCGTTGATGAGGCGCACCCACACTCCTGGTGTGATGGATCTGCCGGGCGGATTTGCCGGTCTGTTTCGGTTGTGTGCGGAAAAGAAATGGAGCGACCCGGTTCTGGTCTCCGGAACAGATGGGGTTGGCACCAAAATCAAGGCTGCCATCCTCGCGAATCGGTTTGACACCATCGGCATCGATCTCGTCGCAATGTGTGTCAACGATTGCCTCTGCCTGGGGGCAACTCCCCTGTTCTTCCTCGACTATGTCGCAATGGGCAAAGACGATCCGGCGCTCCTGGAACAGCTGGTTCGCGGCGTGAGTGATGGGTGCCTGCAGTCGGGGGCCGCCTTACTGGGCGGCGAAACTGCGATCATGCCGGACCTGTACGCGGTTGGCGACTTCGATATGGCAGGTTTTTGTGTTGCGGCCGCAGAACGGTCCGAGCTTGTGGATGGCCGTCTTCGCGTACAGCCCGGGGATGTGCTTATCGGCGTTCCATCGTCTGGTTTCCACAGCAATGGCTACAGCCTTGTCCGAAAGGTCGTGTTCGAACACGCAAGGCTGGAGATTGATCGGCCGATCGATCTGCTGGGGTGCACTGTTGGTGATGCTCTGCTGCGCCCGACACGTATTTACGCAAATACTGTTGCATCGGCCCTGGCGGTGGCTGGCAATTCTGAAATTCACGCCATCGCTCATATCACAGGTGGCGGAATTGCTGACAACCTGGAACGAGTTCTTCCAAAGAATGTTCGGGCGGTTGTCAACCGGGATGCCTGGAAGGTGCCTCCGGTATTTACGTGGCTTCAAAGTCTTGCCAGTGTTGCCGACGACGAAATGGCCCGGGTGTTCAATATGGGAATCGGCCTGATCCTCGCGGTGCCCGAAGGCCGTGCACAGGTCGTGCTGGAGGCGTGTTCGACAGAAGAATACCCGGCTGTTCGCCTCGGAATGATTGAAGCGCAGTCCGAAGAAAACCCCGTCGTTGTTGTGCAGTGACCAGCTGAGAAACCCAGACATTTATTTTAAACCAGTCCGATGGGAGTACGAAGTGGGAATCATTTACCTGCAGAAGCTGAATAACGACGTCGTTTCGCATTGTTCGTGTGAAGACGGCCGCGTTTCGTTTCCGGGCCAGATGGATTGCCCCTGGTGCGGCTGCGGATGGCTCTTCAGCTGTGTGACGTGTTGCAAAGCATTCACGTTTGCTAAAGGCGTGGAACTGGATGCGACATGGGAAGAAGTCGCCACTGAAGCCATCCGAAATAGCTGGGAAGAAGAGCCGACTGCCGAGGACGTTGCCTCATGGGTGGAGGCCATGCAGGAATTACTTGAGTGCGTTGAAGTCGGTGAGACCTATGTTTACCTCGATGGCGCAGTGATTCCGGCCGATGTTGACGGAGTCGAATTTGAGGGCTGGCATTCCCTTCATAAACTCGACATGCTGCCTCAGGTGGAAGCGATTCAGAATCCCTCGATTGTGGACGACGTGCTGGCTAATAAAGAATACTGGATGCAGACAGCGCTTCCTGATTCAGAATGGGATGACGAAGAAGATGACGAATCCGAATGAAAATCTGGCCGGTGAAGAAACGGTGCGGGAAAGGCAATGAATGATATTCGTCGCGACCTGATCCGGAAGCGTCGCTACGTAGGTTGGATCGCAACTGGGTGCCTGACCGCTGCTGCCGTGGCTTTTCTAAACGGCGATTTTCAGTCTGCCTGGGCCAGTTCCTGCCTTCGGATTGGCATCGTGCTGGGGGCCATGTGGGCCGCTCTTCCGACGCGAACTCGCCCTGCTGCCTGGGAACATCTATCTGGCTGGAAACTACTTGCGATTATTGTTTGCGTCGCATACGCGAAAAGTCTGCGTTTTGCCCTGCCCGTTCTGCTGGTGGCAGTTCCAATACTACTGGTTGGATTTGCGCTGGGGCGATTTTTCCGCCGAAGCAAATAGCTTTGTCCCTGTCGTCCGCTCGTAGTGATTTCAGCGGGCGATTGGTTGATGACGTGTTTGCCAGTTTTTCCGGGAAGCTGATGTTGCGTCCGGGCAA
Organism: Planctomycetaceae bacterium; assembly: GCA_020426345.1. Lineage (GTDB taxonomy): Bacteria > Planctomycetota > Planctomycetia > Planctomycetales > Planctomycetaceae > F1-80-MAGs062. The sequence continues at coordinate 14,636 of JAGQQE010000089.1, read as the reverse complement.
CATGAAGTGTTTCAGGCTTTAAACATGCGTGGCCAATCCACGCGCATTGACTTGCAAATGGGCGATTCATTTGCCAATTGCCCAGCCTTTTTCGCTGGACTCTCTTTGCGGTGTACATTCTGACAACAGCGAATAACAAAGGCTGGTCCGACGTGCAGACCTGTGGACGTGTCGAGGTTCCGCGACGTTTGTTTCGGGATTCTCACACCTTTTGTGACTTCCTGAACTAGTGTTTCCATTGATGAACCATGCGCCGGGGTTCCCTGACGGGCCGGGCTGAATTGAAAGTTGCGAGAGAGAGAAAGAATCCAATGCACACTCAGGCACCTGAACAGCGAGTCGTTCCCAGCGGAGCAGAGTCGCTAAAATTCAGTAGTCGCCCAGCTGGCTCATCGAATTCCGGAGGTCGGCCGCTGTCGGGTGGTCGTGAAATCACTGCTATTGGCATTCTGACTGCTTTTCGCCGTCGATGGATTCCCGCTCTGACTCTGGGTATCCCCGCCGCATTGCTGGTCATGGCATTAATCTGGGAAATGATTCCAGCGGCCTACGAGTCGTATGCATTGCTGAAGATTCAGCAGTTCGAACAGGTACTCAACTTCGAAACCAAAGAACGTCAGTCGGAGTTTCTGACCTATCGTGACACGCAGAAGGCGCTTCTGAAGAGTCGAGGCGTGTTGACCGCGGCGCTTCGCAATCCGGAAGTTTCCGAATGCCGAACTCTGAAGAAAGTTGAATTCCCTGTCGATTGGCTGGCTCGTGAAATCTACATCGGCGAGGAGGTCAGTCCTGAGTTTCTGCGAGTCTCACTGGAAGGCGAATACCCTGCTGATTTGGCATTGATTGTGAATGCTGTCAAAGATTCGTATCTGAACGAAGTTGTCTACAGCGAACGCAACGAGAGAATTGAGCGACTGAAACAGCTGGAATTATCGTTTGAAGAAGTAGACAAGCGCGTCCGAACAGCACAGCACAACATCGACCAGCTGGCAGAGAAGCTGGGATCCGGTGACCCCAAAGTTGCCGCGACGACGCAGGCAATTATCCAGAATCAGATTCTGGATTTGCAAAAGGATCTGCGGGAAATCAATGCTCAGATCCGGGGCGAAGAAGCGGCTCGACAGATCATGAAGGAAAACGGGATTGCTCCCGGAACGCTGAATCTGGATGGCATTCTGGGACTCGCAAACCCTGGTGCATCATCGACAACAGGTTCCAGCCCGTTTGGTATGACACTTCAGCAGCAACTGATGGCTGTTCGCACCCGAATTTCTCAGTTCGAAGCCCAGACTCGCAATACAAACCACCCGGATTTACTTGATTTGAAACAACAGGAGCAACAACTGGTCAAGATGATCAGCGGCGTCAGTGGCGAAAAGTCTCCTGCCGGAATTCCTTTGTCACGCATCGATGTTCTGATGCGTGAACGTGAGAAGATCCAGCAGGAAATCGATGAGCAGACGGATCGCCTGCAGGACATCGGACAAAAAATCGTCCAGATGGAACAGGAGCAGCGCGAGATTGAACAGGACATCAAACTGCGTGATGATCTGAGTCTTCAGCTCAAGCAACGACGCGTTGAAATGCACGCTCCGGAACGTATTTCTGTCGCACAGGCTGCCCATGTTCCGGAGAAGCGGGAGATCAAAAAGAAAACGCAGATGTCCTTCCTGGGGGGGCTCGCTGTCCTTGGATCGATCATTTGCGGATTTACTTTGTTTGAATGGTTTTCGCATCGTGTCGGGGCCACGACGGATATTTCCGGAGAGGTTGGGCTTCGCCTGGTGGGAACAATTCCTTCGCCCGATCGAGGTGGGCTGCTTGGGCTCGGAGTGTTTGCTGGTAAGGTTGACTATGACGAGTGGAATCGGGCAGTCACTGAATCGATGGATGTGGTGCGAACGTTCCTGATGCGGCACATCGATCCTTCACGACCCGCTTCGATCCTCATTACGAGTGCGTCTGCGAATGAAGGCAAGACTACGGTCTCCTGCCAGCTTGCGGCGAGTCTCGCACGCACGGGCAAACGAGTTGCCCTGGTGGATTGCGATCTTCGCAGACCGTCGGCACATGAAATGATTGGTGGTCAGGTTTCTCCGGGGATCAGCGAATACCTGCGGGGTGAGTTCACTCTGGATCAGATTGCTCAGAAGACGGCAGCTCCAGGACTGGCTTTCTTCAGTGCGGGGATGGTTGATCAGTCAGTGCTGCAGAAGCTGAGTGCAGATGGTGGACGCAGCATCATCAGCGAACTGAAGGGGCAGTTCGACTTCGTTGTGATTGATACCTCCCCATTGCTGTTTGTTGCCGAACCGTCAATCGTTGCACAGAACTCGGATATTGTGCTGCTGGCTACTCGCAAGGACTACAGTCGTGTGCCATACGTCATGCAGGCCCGAGACTCACTGCGAAGCCTGCAGGTTCCATTGCTCGGGGCGATCATGGTCGGTGCAGACTCAGACTTCCAGCGTCAGACCTACGGTTATCAGCAGGACGTGATGCGCCTGAGCTGATGAACCGTTAGCTGATGCTGGTCAACAACGACAAGATTTGAGAACGATTCCATGTCCATCGAGTCGATGCGAACTGCTGAGCAACCTACGGAGACAAGCTTGCGTCCCGAGCCTGTGTCTGATGGTACGTTTACGGTTGACGTTGAAGACTACTTTCAGGTCTCGGCGTTTGCCCGGCAAATCAGGACCGATGACTGGGACCACTACGAATGTCGAGTTGAGCGGAATACCAGGTGTATTCTGGATCTGGCTGCGGCAGCGGGAACGAAGGGGACGTTTTTCATACTGGGATGGGTCGCTGAGCGTTATCCGCGTCTGGTCCGGGAAATTCAGTCTGCCGGACATGAGATTGCCTGTCACAGCCATTGGCATCAGTTGGTCTACGAACTGGGGCCGGATCGTTTCCGCGATGACCTGAAAAAATCACGTGATGTGCTGCAGGATATCTGTGGTCAACCAGTCCACTTATATCGTGCACCCAGCTTTTCGATCACAAAACAATCGCTCTGGGCCCTTGAGATCCTGCTGGAGGAAGGCTTCGATACCGACTCCAGTGTTTATCCGATACGCCATGATCGTTACGGGATCTCAACCGCTCCGATCATTCCGCACCGCATTCGTACCGCCTCAGGAATCATCAATGAATTTCCCGGGATGGTCAGCCGTTTCGGGAAAGCAAAAATTCCCGTTGGTGGCGGTGGATATCTCCGCCTGTTCCCCTGGAGCATCACTGAAGCGTTGCTGCGGCAGATTCGCATGGAAGGCAGACCAGTCAATGTTTACATCCATCCATGGGAAGTTGACCCCGACCAGCCTCGTGTCGCGTCATCCCTGAAGTCCAGATTTCGTCACTACCAGAACCTGAAGTCGACGGTTCCCAAATTGCGAAAGCTGCTGTCTCGCTTTTCGCTGACAACGATGACTCAGGTTTTGAGTCAGCACGACTTGCCTTTGGCAAATAGCGTGAATGTTGTCGGTGACGGTCGGTCCGCGATTCCGGAGAGTGCGATGCAACGCTGACCGTTTGAATACGACAATTCATTCATGAAACTCTGCTAACGGCTAACTGTGCTCATGTCTTCAAAGGTTCTCTATATTACTCATCGCGTTCCGTGGCCGCCTGATCGGGGTGATCGTATACGCACATGGAATATCCTCAGGTTTCTTGCCGCACGCAGTCGGGTTGATTTGTTGTGCCTTTCGGACGAACCGGTCAGTAAGGAGACTTTGGAAACGCTGAAGCGAGTCGCGCATCGACTGGCTATTGTGCCTCATCGTGGAATGGCCCGGTACGTAAATGGTCTTAAGTCGGTCGCCCGCGGACATTCCATAACCGAAGGCATGTTCTGGTCGAAACCAGCAAGCGAAGTGCTGCGGCGCTGGAGTGCTGAGTCTCCCTGGAATGCTGCCATCGCATCCTCGTCTGGTGTCGCCCAGTACCTGGCCCCGATCCATGTTGGCCATATCCGCAAACGATGGGTTGATCTGATTGACGTCGACAGTGAAAAGTGGCTCGACTACAGCGTTTCCTCCGGGTTTCCCAGGTCTGCCGTCTTTCGGCTGGAAGGCAATCGGCTGCGGAAGACAGAACGAGAACTCGCTTCGTCGATGGATCGTCTGCTGGTTGTCAGCGAAGCCGAACGTCAGCTGTTTCGATCATTCTGCGACACCAGCGTCATTCAGTCTGTGGAGAATGGAGTCGACACGGAGTTTTTCTCTCCAGGCCCGGGTCCTGGTAGTTCGCTGACTCAACCACCGACCTGTACTTTTGTTGGCGTTATGAACTATCTACCGAATGTTGATGCGGTTTGCTGGTTCGCACACGAAGTCTGGCCTCGAATTCGGGAACGATTTGCGAACGCTCGATTCGTGATCGTTGGAAAGTCCCCTGCCCCGGAAGTCGAGGCGCTGGCTTCCATCCCCGGGATAGAAGTGACGGGCGGCGTATCGGATGTCAGACCATGGTTGTATCAGTCTCATTGTGCCGTTGTTCCATTGCGGATCGCCCGGGGAATTCAAAACAAAGTTCTTGAAGCAATGGCATGTGGCAAGCCTGTCATCTGTTCGTCGGCACCTCTGAAAGGTCTGCAGGCGGAACCCGGGCTGCATTTGCTGAAAGCCGATTCTCCTGAGGAATGGGTCGATACTCTCAGTAGCGTATTTCAGGATCCAAATCTTCAGAATGAACTGGGTGCCGCGGCCAGTGCCTGGGTGCAGATGAATCACTGCTGGGACGCGTGCCTGGATTCGGTCAATGATCTCCTTCGGGGAGATCCTGTGACAAACGCACCTGAGCAGGAGGTGAAGGCGTGAAGGGCCTTGTCTTTACATGGCTGTTGACAGTGGTCGGCGTATCCTCATCGATCGTCAGCCCGTTCTATGGATTCATCGCCTACGTTGCGCTGGCGATTCTGAAGCCCGATTCGCTCTGGGAACACTCGATCAGCGGCGGGCGATTCAGCCTGATCGTCGCTATGTCCATGCTCCTGAGCTGGGGCTTTCGCGGGTGTGGAAACTGGAACCTGGGCCGGGCCAGAGGCATCACGCTCTGTTTTATTGGTTTCTGGATCTGGGCGATTCTCGGCGCGCTGACGGCCGATGTTCCGGGGCCCGCCTGGTTTTTTGTTGAAGAGGTTGCACGAATTCTGCTGCCCTTTCTGGTCGGCATCACCAGCATCCGAAGTGTCAGCGATCTGCGAAAACTGGTGTGGGTGATTGTTCTTTGCGAAGGCTACGTCTGCTTTGAAATGAATATGTGGTACTTTCGTGGCTACAACTACTTGTGGCACGTTGGTTTCGCTGGCATGGATAACAATTCCGTAGCGATTGGTTTTGTGGCCGTCCTCGGATTATGCATTTTCCTGTTCTTCTCCGCAGAGAATCTGCTACAACGAGTCGTTGTCGTGGTCTGTGCTGCATTCATCGCGCATGCGATTCAGTTCTCGTTTTCCCGTGGAGCCATGCTGGCGGCGGTGCTTACCTCGGGCATCTGCTTCTTCATCATGCAGAAAACGACTCGCCACTATGTCTTGTTCGGTGGCGGACTGTTACTGGCACTGATGGTGGCAGGACCACAGGTGCGGGAACGTTTCCTGCAGACGTTTGAAAAGAAGGATGGCAAGTACGAAGCCTCCGCGCAAAGCCGACTCGACCTCTGGAAAGACTGTTATACGCTGTTTAAACGCGACCCGATTATGGGATGCGGGCCAAACCACTGGCCGCTGCACGCAGAGAGTTTTGGATGGACACCTTACAAGGAAGCACACAGTCTCTGGGTGCAGACTGCCACAGAGATGGGAATACCCGGGATCAGTTTGCTGGCGGGATTCTATGTTCTTTGCATCTGGCGGTGTTTCTGGATGCTGAGATCACTCACACCGGAAGATGACCCTTTGCTTGCAGACTTCGCCCGAATGACGATTGCCTCGTTATGTGGATTCGGAGTGGCTGCCCAGTTTGTGAGCCTCGAAACACTTGAGATTCCCTACTACGTCAATCTGGTTGGGGCGGGTACGCTGATGCTGCATTCTCGACAGCGTCGCGAGCGTGGTCGCATGATGGAACCCAATTCTTACGCGATTGCCGAACCTGCAACGACCGGGTTTTCGAATGCCGGATTCTCTACGGCGATGAATGTCGATGCAGCAGACGTATTTTCGAATGCGGAACCCCGGCCATCATTTGATCGCTCTGGATTCTTTAACGTCGAAACTGAGTCATGGGCGACAGGATCGACACATGCTGCAGATTGGCGAGATCAGATACAGCCCGGAGATCAGATGAATCAGGCATTGGATGATTCCACATCACCGAGTTTGACTGTTGCCCTGAATGAATTTGAGACAAGCGATGGGCAGAGCGACTTTTCACATCCTGACAGTCGCGTGGGGATCCTCAATTGACAGCATTTTAAGATGAGGGAGCGGATCTCTGTCGAGTACTTTTCGACCTGGCCCGGCTGCCTGAATTGTCCATGGCACCCTGTTCAGCCGGACACGGTTTGAACGCACCGACGCGCGATGAAACAGTCGTGTCAGTGGTTCTCTTCTGCTGGCGGAGCCCGGGTGGGCCTCCGGCAAAGGTGGCAGGATTGCCACAGTTGGAGAAACTATCGAATTGTGTATGGCGGACCGTGTCAGGCAAACCGCCGGAGACACGAACACGAGATACGTTTCCATTGGTCGGGCTTTCCGATTTACGAGTAATTACCAGCAGCAGTTCAGCAAAGAATTTTCATGAAGCCCGTTCGGGATTTATTGAAGCACTCCTCCATCTATGCCATCGGTCAGATCCTGACCCGGATGGCGTCGGTGATGTTGTTGCCGCTGTATACGAACAAACTCTCCCCGGCTGATTACGGGGTGACTGCAATTCTTGATCTCACGTCGTCTATCCTCGCCCTTCTGATCGGTAGCGGGATGGCGACGGCAGTAACACGTTCTCATTTTGATGACGATAGTGAGTCACACCGGGATCGCGTTTGGTGGACAGGGCTTGCATTTGTTTCCGTCGCGGCGTTGTGTGTATTGGGGCCGCTTTGGCTTGGGCGTCAATGGCTGTCTGATTTGACGCTGGGACACTCTCAAATTGACGGCGCCTGGTTTTATTCCCTGACTTTAATGACGACATGGGCATACGTAATCGGGAATGTCTGTGATACCTATCTGCGAGTTCAGAAGTGGTCCGGCACGTTCGTGCTGATTTCGCTGTTGAGACTTCTGCTGAATATTGGACTGAATGTGTGGTTCCTCGTTGGGCTGGAAATGGGGATTCGGGGATTGCTGCTTGGCAACCTGATTGCCTCTGTCCTTTACACTGTTGCACTGCTTTCGGTATTCGTACGCACACGAGGTCGAGTGACTATCGATATGCGGGTTGCGAAACAGATGTTCCGGTTTAGCGCGCCTCTTGTCGTGACCGGGCTGCTTTGCATGCTGATGCATGAGTCCGATCGATACGTTGTGCGAATGTATGGCAGCATGGAACAGGTTGGTGTTTATTCGCTGGCTCATAAGATTGGGTTTGCCGTCCATACACTTTGTTTGATGCCATTCATTTCTATCTGGCACGTTGCAATTTACGACATCGAACGCCAGCCGAATGCAAAGAACCTCTTCTCCCGAATCTTCACCGGTTTTGTGAGCGGCCTGGGAGTGCTCTTGCTCGGGGCTTCTTTGATCGTTCACCCTGTTCTCCCTTTGCTGACTCCCGACGCCTACGGCGATGCAATTGAATTGGTCTCTGTAATTCTCCTGGGTTTCTTTTTCTTTGGTTTACAGATTCAGTTTGAGGTTCCCGCGTTATTGTCCAAGCGGACGCAGTTGATGGTACCGGGCAGTGTGCTTGGGGTTATTGTAAACATTGCTGGCAATCTGCTGCTCGTACCCGTGATGGGTGTTTGGGGAGCGGCCTGGATTGGCGTTGCGACCTATGCGGTGTCTTCGCTGACGATTTACGCCATGTGTCGCAACGTTTACCGAATTGAGTATCCGTGGACACGAAGTCTTCTGACCATCGCAGGACTGGTGGCGACTTACTTGTCTGTGCGGTTCGGAGTCTTTCCAAAGACTGGCTTTTGGGGCCAGGTTGCCGTGTCCATTGCTGTTTGCGCTGTCTGGGCTTCTGCCCTGGTGGGAAAGGATCTCCTGGAATGGTGGCAATCCCGGCAGGAATCCTCCGTTGATGTCATTGAACACAGCAAGGTCCCCGGTCCATCCAGAGATCTGACAAGGGTCTGAAACGTACGGCACCGTCTCGTTGTCAGAGCAAGCGTTTTCATGCGACGACTACTTAAAACGATTTGTAACTGCCTGTGCGGTCTTGTAGTTGCCCCGGCGGTTGTCCTGTTTCGTCTGCAGAGCCAGATGGGGCAGCGAGATGCGTTCTGCGGCTGGATGCAGTTTCTGAGCCTGTTGCCCGGTCGCATGGGCGTGTTGCTTCGGCATGCATTCTTACGATGCACATCGGGCGGGTGTGGAAAGGATGCTCACGTTGGCTTTGGAACACTATTTTCGCATGCCGGTGTTTCAATCGGCGCTCGTTCTTACATCGGAAACGCCTGCTCTATTGGTGAAGTGACTATCGAAGACGATGTCCTGATTGCCTCTCATGTATCGATCATGAATGGTTGCCAGCAGCATGGCACAGAACGACTCGATGTGCCGATCCGTGAACAGGCTGGTGTCTACCTTCCTGTTACGATTGGTCAGAACTCATGGATTGGTGAACGGGCGATTGTGGCGGCAAGCGTTGGAAGGCACTGCATCATCGGGGCGGGCTCATTGATCCTCAAACCTGTTCCCGACTTCTGTGTTGCAGTGGGGGTGCCAGCAAGAGTTGTTCGCGATCGCCGAGTCACTGTGCATGGGCCGATGGCCGAATCGGACGACACGCTTGAAGAACAGATCGTGTCCGATGTGGAAATCACAATTGGCGAAATGAATTCCGTCGGACGATTGCGAAATGAGGGTCTGCCGTTGAAAGACTGTCCTGCCGATTGAATGTTGGAACAGTTCGTGGCAGGATATACTACGTAAGCATCTGATTCTTCAGATACTTTCGCCTGCTTTCTCCCCACATGTTCTGCCCAATTGCTTCAGGTCCTGCCGTGAAGAACCCTTTCATCGCCTTTGCCTGCCTAGGCCTTACGACTGCAGCCGTCTTCTTTGCGATGCTGCATGAGAATGCCGGGGATTCCGCTCCGACTCCTCCTCCGGCTGCCCAATCGCAAACTGAGCCGGTTGATGGCGCTACTGACCCCTCCTCTTCGACGGAGGCGCCGGTGCTGGTTGACGAGCCGGTTTCCAAAGATCCACGCCTCAAAGGAATGGTCTGGGTGCCGGGAGGAAGCTTTGAAATGGGGAGTAGGGATGGTGCGCCAGACGAGATGCCAGTGCATACAGTTCAGTTGGATGGATTCTGGATGGACAAGTATGAAGTCACGAATCGGGACTTTCAGGCGTTCGTAGATGCAACCGGATACGTAACGACGGCGGAGCAACCTCCGAAACTCAGAAGCATTGATCCTGAGTCAAATCTGAAAGACATCGCTATTCTCGAAGAATTTAATCAACCCGGGTCCATCTGCAGTTTGCAGCTTTCAAGCCGGGACGACATTGATCCGGAGAAAGGCGCCTACAGCTGGTGGCAGTACGTTGCGGGGGCCGATTGGAAGCATCCGGAGGGTAAGGAATCCAACATCGACGATCGTCAGAATCACCCTGTTGTTCACGTCAGCTGGCTGGATGTGCAGGAATACTGTCAGTGGGCAGGCAAAACGCTGCCATCGGAAGCTCAATGGGAGTACGCAGCTCGAGGAGGCCGACAGAACCAGACGTATCCGTGGGGAAAAGAACGAAATCCCGATGGCAAGTGGCTTCATAACATCTGGCAGGGAGAGTTCCCTGTCACCAACACCGAGGCGGACGGGTTCAGGCAGACGTCGCCAGTTGGGGCCTTCCCTGCCAACGAATTCGGCTTATTTGACATGTCGGGAAATGTTTGGGAGTGGTGTGCCGACTACTATCAACCGGCCTACTACACCGAAAGTCCGATTCGTAATCCTCCCGGTCCATCGAAAAGCTTTGATCCCCAGGAACCGGGCATTATCAAGCGCGTTCAGCGGGGGGGATCGTTCATGTGCAGCGAGCAATACTGCGTCGGCTATCGGGTTTCATCCCGCATGAAGGGCGAACAGGACACCGGTGCATTTCATACCGGATTCCGATGTGTTGTGACACCAGAAATGCTCAAATCCACACTGGTCAGCAGCACACCATGATTCTGCGCGGGAAACCGTTCCCGTTCCCTGTTGCGAGCGCATGACGAAAGCACCTTTGTCCCCGTGGGCAGGGAAGGTGCTTTCTGCATTTTGCCAGGCGCGCGACTTCGGCATGTGGTTGAATGAATCAGCCAGCCAAAACGCGGAGACTTCTGAGTGATCCGCACATAAGGCACGGATCATCAGTGCGTCAAATAACGCCACCATGAACGCGGTATGGCGTCGACAAGTCCGGCAGCTCAAGCCCCCAGATGCGTTCCCAGATTTCCGGGATGTGTCGCATACTTTCTGAGGAATAAATCAGCTGACGTGCACGAATGTCCGGAGATGGCGACCAAAGTGGCGTCGCACATCCAAGATTTACGCTTGCACAAACCAGCAAGAGGCCAGCCATCAATTTTTTTCGCAGCGACATCATCGCGTCCTTCCCTGGACCCCGGGATCCGCAGTTGAAAATGACGATTTCCAGTGCGGTAATTCAGAAGATGATCAGTTGATACCTGTTGGCTGCAAATTCTTCAGAACTCGCATCGCCTAACTCAGAACCATGATCAGATGAGACGTGATGACTTCAAGAACTCAAGTTCAACCAATTCGACCGTAGTTTGAAGCTGGCGGAGGGCCCTGATCCGATTGGGATCCCAATGACGCATCCCTCGGGATCGCATCGGGGAGTGATCGGTTTTCCGGAACCGGACCTGCACTGTGAGAATGGTTCAGAGCGGCTTGTCGAGCAGCTTCCTGCTCTTCCAGCTGTCGAACTTTCTCTTCCATTTCCTTGCCAGGTTTGAAGGTGACCACAAATTTTGCAGGCACCTCAACCTGTCCACCTGTTCTGGGGTTCCTGGCCTTTCGGGCGGCTCGCATTTTCACCTCGAACACGCCGAAGTTTCGGAGCTCAATTCGTCGGTCTTCAACCAGTGTTTCAATGATGGCGTCAAACGTCTTCTGGACGATCTCCTTCGTCTTGAGCTGGGTGAGCCCCATCTCTTCTGAAATCGCCTTCACGATCTCCTTTTTTGTCACGACGCGCTTCTCCCACGGATGAACCGACTAGTGAAATCGTTTCTACTGAAAACGATACAACTTTAAGATGCATCAGGACTTACTGTCAACCCTCTGGTTTTGCAGTGCGTCCGGAAGGCGCCTGAATGACCGTCCATAGTGTCACATGAGTGAACCTTTGGTCAGGTCACATCTGATCATGTTTCTGCGTTAGGTTGCCAAAGAACAATGGGCAGCGCACGCTTCTGGCAGCGCTTCCCTCCTTGGTATCGGCTGTTATTACAGTCATTCTTTGCAAAATCATGATAATCGGTAAACTTCGTCCAATTGTTACAACCGCTTGGGTTGTATGCTGTTTGCGGGCTTCGCTGAGTCCAAATCATCAGTCAGTCACTTGCTCAGATTTCGGTTCAAAGAACGATGGCAATTCCGCGGGATAGAGGTCTGACGGCCAGGCGCAAAGCGGTTGTCGGCCACCTTCGCCAGGACAGCGCTTGTAAGCTGTTTGCTGGCATGGAGTTCGGTGTAGGAGCCGCTGTCAGTTTTCTCGTCTGGCTCCTGGCGCGATGACGAGCTCTGGTCGGCGCAGAATCAAATAAAAAAGAACAGGGAGCACTGGAGATTCCAGTGCTCCCTGTTCTTTAGTGCCCGGGAATGAGCGTAAGACAGGTTAGTTTTGTGTCGCGGTTTGAGCCTCACGGCGTATCGCGTCGTAGATTTCCTGACGATGAACGGCAACGTCTCGCGGAGCATCGATTCCGATTCGAACTTTGTCCCCGCGAACTTCCACAATGGTGACTCGGATGTTGTCTCCGATGATTATGGTTTCGTCGCTCTGGCGTGATAGTACAAGCATAAGTCCCTCCTTCAAGTACAGTTTCGACGGAGCGGAGGGGCAACTGCAGAGGTTTTCCCGTCCCCGGCGCTGCGCTAACAACCGTGCACAATGGCAGCTTTGTGAGAAGCGGATCAAACGGAAAAGTCACGTTTTTCGGTCGCTCGGTCAACGCGAGTCGGGCTGCATTTGTAACAGTGTTGCTGGCAGGATAATCTCTGCGCGATGGCGTTGGCCAATCATGTCATTTGCTGATTGATTTCCTCAAGATTGAATCCTTTCGCCGAATGATTCGGATTGAGAGAATTCCTCGTTCACCAGCCACGATCCTCTACCACGATCCTCTACCGAGGTCCCACCGAATGCTGACTCTTCTCGTCGCGGTACTTTCCTTCTTCGGATTCATCGTCGCGTACAACACGTATGGGCGATGGTTGGCTCGGTCCGTATTCCGACTGGATCCGTCCGCGCTGGTTCCGGCCGAGGAACTGCGAGACGACATCGATTTCGTACCTACGGATCGGCAGGTGCTGTTTGGACACCACTTCACAAGCATCGCTGGGACCGGCCCGATCGTCGGGCCGGCAATTGCTGTGTTCTGGGGTTGGCTGCCCGCTCTCTTGTGGGTCGTGTTTGGGTCGATCTTCATTGGAGCGGTTCATGATTTCGGAGCGCTGGTCGTTTCGTTGCGAAATCGGGGCCAGACACTTGGCGAAGTCGCGGGAAGAGTCATCACACCGCGTGCCAGAGTTCTCTTCCTGATCATCTTGTTCATGGCATTGACTGTGGTTCTTGCCGTTTTCGGCCTGGTGATTGCCAAGATCTTTTCGATGTATCCTGAGAGTGTGCTGCCAACGTGGGCTTCTCTCCCGTTGGCAGTCGGAATCGGATTCTGGACGCACAAACGGAATGGCGGGTTGTTGATTCCGTCGGTTATGGCCCTGGCTGTCGTGTACGTCTGCGTCTGGCTTGGGGCATATGTGGTTCCGATTGATATTACGCAGCTGTTTGGTGTTCCGGAAACCGGACGCTGGGTCAATGTCACAACGGTTTGGACGGTTGTGCTCCTGGTGTACTGTTTCTTTGCTTCCGTGTTGCCCGTATGGGTGATGCTTCAGCCTCGGGACTACATCAACAGTCAGCAATTGGTCATTGCGCTGGTGTTATTGCTGGTTGGAGTCTTGTTTGCAGGACTGAATGGCACCGCAGATTTGGGTCAAAGTGCCCCAATGGTTGCGACGCCACCCGCTGACGCTCCCCCGATCATGCCCTTTTTATTCATCACAATCGCGTGTGGTGCCTGCAGTGGTTTTCATTGTCTGGTAAGCAGCGGGACGACCAGCAAGCAGGTTCGAAATGAGAATGACGCCCAGTACGTCGCTTACGGATCCATGCTGCTGGAGGGGGCACTGGCGGTGATGGTCATTTTGTCATGTTGTGCGGGCGTCGGCATGGGGCAGTTCGATCGAGTGGCCAGTGCAACGTCTCCTGGTGGATTTGAGTATCAGCCGCGCGAGGTGGATGGAGTCCAGGTGGCCGGACGTGCGGCATGGGAGTCTCGCTACAAGGTCAATGAGGGATGGAATAAATTCAAACTGAATCAGATGGTTCAGGCGTTTGTGGAAGGGGGGGCCAATTTTCTGACAGCGATTCATATTCCGATCCGACTGGGGATCAGTATTATCGCCGTTCTGGTTGCATGTTTCGCCGCCACAACGCTTGACAGCGCGACGCGACTGCAGCGTTATGTGGTCCAGGAACTGGCAGCCACTGCCGGACTGAAGCCACTGACCAACAAGTTTGCAGCGACTGCGTTCGCGATACTTCTGGCTGGCTGGCTAGCCTCAATGCCGGCACCGGTACCGGCCGGGCAGCAGTTAAATGGCGGGACCGGGGGGCTCATTCTCTGGCCGTTGTTCGGTGCAACCAATCAACTGTTGGCAGGACTGGCCTTTCTGGTGATTGTGTTCTATTTGTGGCGGCGAGGACGTTCCATCTGGTTTGCTGCAATTCCTATGCTGATCATGATTGTCATGCCTGCCTGGGCCATGTTGTGGCAGATGTTTAATCCCCAAACCGGCTGGTGGCAGAACGGAAAAATGCTGTTGTTCGCAACTGCGGTGATCATTCTTTGCCTGCAGGTCTGGATGATTATTGAGGCATTTTTGCTGTTTCCCCGCATTCGTGGTGTCGTAGAGGAAGCGTTGCCGCCATTGAATCGTCCAACGACGGGATCTCCGGCATAAGTCCAACCTGTTCCTGCCCGGAATTGGGGTCTGAAAACAATTGGGGTTGGTTAAATGGGGGCTTCTGACGTAAATCACACCGTGTAGCCAGATGATGTGTCGCTCGTTGCGTAGCGGTGCGTCGTGCGAACATGGCCGTGTTATGCGGCTGTGAATTCACAGATTTTGGTGTGCCCGACGCCAGAGAGTGTTCATGACAATGCCTGATTTCAGCAATCCGGGTCCGTGGCTCCAGGAGCTTTCCGGCCTGACCACGA